>JBJMEA010000037.1:0-5791 GCA_045809625.1 Nitrososphaera sp.
AAGCCATCGCCGTCGATGTCCCGCTTGGAAAGGTAGTCAACGGCTTTAATCATGCGAGGAACTGTGTAGTGTGTAACCTTTACAGGATCTGTCGCTCCAATTTTTGCAATCAGACCGGAAACATAGTCTGCGGAATCTTGCGAAGCTACAACTTTTCCTTGTGAATCCTTGGATGAATACATATCCCCATGTCTTAGTGACCAATTGCCCAAGATCCAAGATGTTGTCGAAATCATAAGGGCGGTAGAATCAATATCCGGATTTTTTCCGTAGATTTCAGAGAAACCAACCTGGTATATTGTAGTGGGAATCGCTCCTTCAAATTCCTTTTCCTTTTCGCTGTCTACCACCTCGGCTGTAAAATTCATTTCAGGCGAGCCTCTGCCATAGACTATCTTTTCTCTGCCTGGCGTTATCTGATGTGACCATATTTGAGCAAGCTGCATTAGGGTGCCATCGACATTGCCAGACAGAAACCAGTCCCGCAGGATATATGAAGCGTCTCTTCCCCATACGGCTTGATAATAACCCCCTGGATTGATACCTTGCAAGGCATGAGCTTGCGTTTTTTCAAGGAAAGTTTTTGCCTTAGATACAATCGGTTTCCAAGTTCTAGGTATCTCCTCAAATGTCAAGATAAAACAATGAGATTGTACTTCAGGCTGCTTTTATTGATTTCTGTGCTCAAATTCTTATTAGCAATGTCATCAAAAGGATCTAAAGATGACTTCCACCAATTCCAGCTCATCCAACAATAGCCGTCCAAAGTTGAAATGTTCGATTTGCGGAAAGGAGTTTGAAAACCTAGGCGATATGCAACGACACACCACTGTAGAGCATATCCAAAAAGGAGAACTGCCATCAAAATCTAAAGATATCTGAGGGTCTTGAGGGCTTTCTCCCACATTATGAAAGCGCTGATGGTTAGAGTTCCTCTTAGCGCCTTATGTACTGTCCGAGTTCAGTAATAGGCTTGTTGAGAAATACCTCAGCTCCATTGAAGCCGGATACAAGAGACTTTGGGATTATTGCATGAATTCTGTCTCCTGCTGATTCAATGTGAACTCCTTCGTTGTCTACAGCAACGATAGTTCCTGCGGGCTCCCCATCTGAAGCTCTTACGTTTTTGTGGATTACTCTGTCCCAGTCCAGTACTGGTTCGTCTGACATACTCAAAAATATAGTAAGTCAGATATTTGAAAAGTTTGAGTCAATCTTCTAGAAACACGGCCTGGTATCGTCTTATGTGTAGCGCCAAATTGCATATAAAACATGCCGTATGTTATAAAAGCTGCATATTATAAGCCAAATATCTAATACTAGTTCTACCCTAATGTAGTGCACCAGAATATGGCCAGAATATGAGAGAGATATTTTTCTCAATATTGTTGTTGTTGACATTAATAGAGGAGGATGTGCTTTCAAATTGACGCTAGACTTGGCAAGTAATTGTTATTGTGCCTCTTCTTATCATGGTTTGATTTTGAATTTTGATGGGTCTAGAAATCTAGATCCTCCTTATCCTAGCATACTTGTTGAATTTTTTGAGCACAATAAGTAGTTGGTGCTAAAGATGGATGTCGACGGCTGTGGCAGTTATTTTGCGGCCGCAGCAAGACTTCACAAAAGCCCAGGGACTGACAGAATAGCTGGTAATTTTTCTAGGAATCTTGATTGCTTGGCTCTGCAGTATATGATGTCTTTACCCAAGACTTTATTTGAGCTATTATACTCGGGGACCCGGTGCGTTTGACCATAAGCGACCGGCGCACTATTCTTAGCTCACTGCCCATGGGAAGTACCGCTACTCTGCTATGATTTTTTTACTGCTTGCAATATCAGGGACAAATCCCGCTTGTGTGAAAATAACCGATGAAGAAGGTGGTAGTAGCTTCGGATTGAAGTGGTGCAAATAGTATAGGATTATGAGAGTAACCAAAATAATGTCCCTATTGCTATGAGGACTACAGTATTAGCGCCTCCACTTTTTTGCTGGACTCCAAGCAGTTCATCATATATCTGCAACTTATCTCTCATCTGCTTGGTTGCGTGTTGTGCAAACGCAAGGTAGCTAGGGTCTTCACCTGTAACAGGGTGTACGTACTGCAACTCCCACTTGTGTTCATCCAAATACTTGGACACCTGCAGAGAGTCGGGTTTCACTCTATCAAGTTTGGAAGGCAATTCATATTGAAGCCCCCTGCCAAACAATAACAGCTCGATTTGAATTTCTATGGAGCTCCATTCCGGCGTAGTCGCCATCCTATCCTTTGCAAGCAAATGAAGTATTGATGCCCAAGATGACAAAAAGCTATTCATGTTTGTTGTTGTAGCATCCATTGCTGTGGCAAATATCTGTCGTCCCGCGCCAACAGAGATGAAGAAGCCAGCAATTACTATCAGAATACTTTGATTCCATTGAACCAGATTTATAAGTAATACCGAAATAGCGGAAAATGAAATGCTGATTAGTGTTGCACTAATAATAATATCCCGCTTCGGTTGTTTGACCAGGATCATATCATACTCCACATGCGATGATTTGGGAATGCGAAAAAGGAAGGTGAAAACAGTATTGACAAATATCAAGACCGCAAGATGTTTGAGCATGTTTTTTAAGATGTATGCAATCATTGCATCTTTTCTCTCTCTCTCACTTTTATGAGTACGCTGATTAGTAAGAATTGCGTTTACTGGTGTGTGTATAAACCTTGCTTGCTTCTACGGTGCATTCCAGCAGCTTTTTGCCCCAGGTCAGTGGGATTAGGTCCCATCATGTAATAGGGTTCTGCTGCCAGAGCTTTAAAGGTTAATATCAGAAATGATCTTAGAATAGTTAGACGCCGGTCCAAGGTACTGCATGCAGATATCGATAGAACGATTTTTAGATTTCTAAGCATAGCCAATGTTAGGTATAGGAGACTTCATCGACTTTGAATTTTTACCCTACTACAAATGGCCAAAGATATAATCAAATGTTATTGGTTTCAACAGCAACAACAGATAACCAACCAGATGCAACAGCAGCAAACGGCAAAATTCAATCAACAGGCAAACCCAACCCTGATTGCTTTTCTAATGTGTGGCATTGTAACACATTCGCTTTGCGATAAGTTATTTGCTGTGTATCTATTAAGCTTAGTATCGTATTCGGCTCCGCTGCGCTCTATATAACATCATTGATTTCGTGCAACATGAGTACAAACTTGGATAGCTCTTTCGACTTTCGATTTCCTGCTGTTGTGCTTGTGCTTATTGCGACATTGCAGCTTGTGTGAGACCTGAGATTATACCTGAACTTATAGCAAATGATATGACTCCTCTCATTATTCTTCAATACCCCGCCAAGGACCAAAGTTGTTCTCTATCATTTGACTAGGTGAGATTTCCAGCAACATATTTCATTATGTTTAGATATATTTTGGGGAAAGTTCTAATTTTGATTGTGCCGTGTGAATGAGCCAACAAATAACACGAAGTTCGGAATACTTGATAGTAACAGCAGACGACTGTAATCTTAAATACTTGAAAGTATTGGTAGTGTCAATTGTCTGCTACTGCCGATACCAGACTCCCTCCTACAGAACAAATATCATTTAATGCGTGGAAAACTCTTTTAGTATTAGCCGGTACTATTGTGATGTTTCTCTATCTTAATACTGCCATGGCACCGGCTATTCCGGTTATAGCTCAGGACTTTCAAATTTCCCAATCTCTTTCATCTTGGGTGATGACAGCATACATGGTTTCAGGAGCTGTCATGACTGTCATAATGGGAAGGTTGTCAGACCTTCTTGGAGCCAAGAAAATGCTAATGATTATGATGGCATGTTTTACTGTAGGAACTATCTTGGCACCATTTGCTAATGACATATCCACCCTCATTGCCATTAGGGCACTTCAAGGAATAGCAATTGCTAGTACTCCGATTTCAACTAAATTAATAAGAGATCAGTTCCCGAAAAGCAAGTTTCCTATTGGCATGAGCATATATCTCTCCGCCTATTCTGGTGGTATGGCGCTAGGGGCCGTGTTAGGACCTATAGTAGCTGCAGGCGCAGGTTGGCAGGCCAATTTCTACTTTTGCGCTCCTATTGCAGTAGTTTTATCATTTGCATGCTGGAAGTTCATCCACGTCGATGAAGGTAAGAAGATACACGAGCATGATCATGTTGACGCAGCTCCAAGTAATATTCCTGCTAAGGCTGGGAAGCAGGCTAGAAAGCAACGTATAGACTTTATAGGTATTATAACGATGACTGTGACACTCGTCAGTTTTCTCATAGCAATAACATTCAGTGGATCAATTGCCACTAATCCAATAGCGTTTGTAGTTCCTCTCGCCATCGGAGTTATCTTTCTTGTGCTTTTCATGATTGTGGAAAAGCGAGTAAAATATCCATTGGTTAACTTGAAGTTAGTTTTTCATCCAGTTATTTTAATTGGAAACATCACAATGTTGATGTTCGGTATTTTACAGTATTTCGTTATTACAGGCATACCACAGTTGGGAGCTGCTCCTTCTCCATCAGGATTAGGACTAGAACCAGACAAAGTGGGACTTCTACAGTTGGCTTTTGGTCTATCAATGATGATCTTTGGGCCAATTTTCGGGTTGATAATAGCAAAAAGAAGAGGACTAAATTTGAAGTTGTTGGTACCTGGCATTGTAATTGCTGCTGTTTCATTTTTGTTGCTTTTGTTGTTCCATTCCACATCACAAGCTATTAATGGTGCACTTTTTATATTTGGTATCGCTGGAGCACTATTACCAACCACATTTATTAACACGATTATTTCATTTTCACCAAGAGAATATACTGGAATTTCCTCAGCTGTTACAAATATGATGAGAATTGTAGGAGGTGCAATAGGTCCAGTGATCACAACTGTAATTTTAACATCTGTTACGGTCTCTATTACCGTTGATAATGTTGAGGGAAGTTATCCAAGTCCAGTCGCATTTAACATTGTGTTTGGGATTGGGCTTGTAATGGCAATTGCATCTGTGTTCCTAGGTATCAGAGTGAAGCACCTTGCTACTAAGATGATGCCGTTAACAACCAAAGACATCACGTGAAAATAACAGGAGCAATATGGAGTCTCTGGAGTCTCATAACAATTTGTGTTGTTGTGCCATTACAAATTCAGATCAAACTCTGCTTCATATTCTAATAGGCTAGTCACAAACTTTAGGCGTACACCAACTTCCTGTTTAAGACGAAGAGATAATTCTTGTGTACCGTTCTCTACCAGATATTCCAATTACCATCATCTCTATTCCGCTTATTAGAAATGCGATAGAAATCATAATAGCGAATAGAACCAACCCGAAGGATATTGGTTGTGCTATCACTAGAATAGATACTGCAATACTGAGAACTCCTACGCCTATACGAAAAGCTCTTGATGAACCTGAAGACTTGAATGATATACCCTGTATTATCCTCGCAATACCATTTATGAGTAAAGCGATTGCAGCCAGAACAACTAAAACCGCTGAAGTGAATACTGGGAATTGCATAAGTACAATAGAAAAGGCTATTACTAGCAGACCAATTCCAATATTAGCGTAGCGTGATCCTTTGGAAGATGTCGGCATAGCTATCCCAACAGCTATCCTTTCAATTCCGACGATTAGCAAAATCACCGAAAGAATCAAAATAATTGTCAATATTGCAGGACCAATGTATGCTAAAATAACGAGGGATAACAATATGCATATTCCGCCTAAAACGATCTGAAGCATTCTAAGCCAAGGCTGAGACTCAGACGTTTGCAATATATTAAC
>JBJMEA010000038.1:0-28468 GCA_045809625.1 Nitrososphaera sp.
ACCCTTCTTCATTGGGTTATACCAGTTCAATATCTCGGATGCAGTATGAGCCGATAAAGTGACAGAATCTGTTTAAAAAAACAACTTTTATGACTATTGTTTTGGAGTCTATGCAAGGCGTGAGATTATTGTATTAATAAATTTATGCAACCTATCTTAATTATTTACAGGTTATTTACTCATAGAAATTACCAACAGCCTTGAGAATTCTATTTCTATCATCTTGGATATTTGTCTTGAGATAATGAGCCGCAAATACTGATGTAGGCACTCTCCCTTGGTATATGTTAATTACCTCTGATTCTATTCCTTGCTTTCTCCGATAAGTAGCAAAAATTGCTCTGCAATATTTCAAATGCGATTCTATTCCTCTTCATTTCAATTGCGATCGAATAGCCATCCATGAAGATGTATCCGCTTTATCTGCAACTTCTAAAATTACTTCATTAAATGCAGTGATATATGCTTTCTTTGTCTTTCTGATAAACAAATCAGGATACCTAAAGTGCTCAAGCATTCCTGTTTCTTTGTTGATATATTTCTCTGGCTCTCTTTTGATTAGTTGGATAGATAAAACGGCCTCTGTGGGCCGCAGCCCTGTTAATGTATTAAACAAAAGCACCTCTGCTGCATCCTTTGGAAGTTTAGTCATGCGTTCATTAACCACTTTTTCATTTCATCGAAGTTGCCTTTCCCAGTCATGTAATTGGTAAAGAATTTGAGGTTTTCTTGTTGCGAGTTTGCCCAGTGCAATAGATACTTCTCCCTAATATTTCAATTATCATAGCACCCTGCATATTTTGATATAGCCGACAAACCTTCCATTGCATGTCTTTGAGATGATGGAAGTGATATCAACACTTTAGCGTCAACTGTAGTAAGCACTTGCTTATACTTCAGAGCATAACAAAATATTTGTTTGAAATTGCTTTTCTTTTGTAATTTTAAGTGGTTTTCAAAGTCTTTTTCATTAAAATTGCCAATCCTATGTCCGAAAGGACACATGAGTTCGAAATGTTGGCTTCTGAAAGGGAACTTCGAGAAGGTGATGCGAGTGTCCCACTCCCACGCCTTTCAGGTTCGAATTTCGCAGTTCTCGCAATAGCTGACCGTTGCAAATTTCTGCAATGCAGCTGCAATTACCGCGATAATTTTGAAGCTCTTAGTCAGCTAGTCTAAGCTTTTTGTTTAATCTGGATTTAATATATCTTATCTGAGCCTTAGTAAATTCCCTTTCCCAATTTAGATAGTCCGTTCAGTCTTTGAAAGTATGACCATAACAATGCTTCCCGTCTTCTCACGGATAAAGTTTACCTGTTAGATATTATTATTATTACGTGGGCTAGACTAATGCTGTTTATCAGGACGCAAATATGCTAGCATCTGGCACCCCGCAAATCCAATGATAACCTGCGTAGGCCATCGCTAACTAGGTATTATTTGCATGTTGGACATAACAACTATTTTTCCAAAATACTAAGCATTAGCAGCAGTTAGAGCTATTCTCTTGGTGACATCGCTATGACAAATCTGACTTAACCTCATTTTTTCTTCAACAACTCTATCTAATTCCTGTTTGATTGTTATGATTTTAGGAGTCATCGTATTTTCAGGTTTCCGTTTGCGTTCTGCCATCAAGAAAAGCAAATCTTGCTTTAAAATCTCTGTATATTCATCTAGTAGTTTTATCTTCTCGCTTGACTCTAGAGCCATGTTCTATTACTCTCCTGTAAGTCTACATGTTGCTATTGTGGGGTATGTAAGCCTTTCTCTCCTAAAATGAGAGCGAAAAATACCACATTTCCCATCTGTGTTTTGGCCCCATCCCCCTAAAGGTACTGCAAATTTATTACATCCCTGCTCGGTGCTTGGCTTCATTAGATATTCGCAAACTCTTCGTGACGATAATAACACTGCAGAAACTTATCAATGAACGAATTTCCTTCCTACGAGAACAAATTAGTCCTGCTAATAAGCCAGAAGTGAACAAGACATTTCAAATTCATATAAACGCTATTAGGTCCATCGATGACTATGATATCGAAAAAGTTCAAGCCACAATCAAGCAAAAGAAAAGCCTATTGAAGAATAGTAAAGATGTTTACGAGTCTGAGAAGTTATTTTTGTGAACTTGATGATTTGGAATGGTTGCAATGTCAAATAGGGAGATACTTTTGGATACAAAGAAACAGCATAATCAGCAGGGGCAGATAAATCGCTGTGGTGTATATGACAAGCAGACAAAGTTTGAGAGGATAAGCGAGCACCGATTGATATGCTGGAACTCTATATGATAGTAAATCTAAATTCCTAAGAATGCATGTCAATCTCTATCAATCACCGAGAGGTGTGAGCATACATGGCATTGCAAGAGGAAGAGACGGATGTGCAAGTTTCATTATGGATGATGAAAGTGAGCACAACTCCAGCAATGTTGAACTTGGCAGCATTCTTGCCCTTCATCTAAAACAAGAGAAAAAAGAGATTGTAGTGCTTGCTCATAGAAGTGGGAGCGGAAGACAGTCTCCAAGAAATCAATATGTTGCTTCAATTCTGAACAATGCTGGTATTGATACTCTACTTGCAGACTTGCTTACTTCCGAAGAACAAAAGGTTGATGAAAAAACCAGAGAATATAGATTCAACATAAGGTTGCTTGCTAATCGACTTGTTGCAGCCACAGATTGGCTTCTGACCAAACATCCTAAAACTCTGAATAGTTATTAAATAGGTTATTTTGGTGCAAGTACTGTAGCTGCTCCAGCGTTAATAGCTGCCGCGGCTGAGCGCCCTGCCGATAATGTCGTAAAAGCAATCGTTTCAAGAGGTGGCAGACCAGACTTAGCCAATTCCTCCTACCTAAAAAGAGTGCAGGCTCCAACATGCCAGATAGAAAACCTGAAAACTATCTAGATGAAGGCAATAATGATGACTCTGAGCCTTTCTCAAATATCAATTTCGGTAACTAATTAAATGGGATATAGAAAGATTCATTTAAAAATTTAGCACCGCTCATCGGATATCGTCACATGTTTTTTCACTTATTCTTCTCTTTGATAGCCGGCTCCGTTTTTTTATTATGTCATCCGCCCCCGTCATTTGCGCCACCCTTCGTAGACTCTACCTCCCATTCTTGCAATTCCTTATCAAGTTTAGTATTGACCTTGTTGATTGGTTGTAATGTATCTTCTTTTTGAGCATATTCTTTTTTCTTCTCCTTTGCATCCGTATCATTCTCTGTTGTCAAACCTACTACCACATTTTCTTATTCCCAGACAAGTTATTGAACGTTGTTGGGGGCGGCTTCTTTTTCAGCACTGTAGGGGACCCCATCGTACAAAACAACACAATGAGAAGAAGAGAAAGCAAATTAAACCAGCCGTATCGCCGCGGCTAACGCGGCACCACTATAAAAAACAGCTGCTGGAAAATTCAGATTTAAAATTCGGGCATCGGCTCCAGAAGCTCCAAATACAGCACATATAAAATTTGGAAAACTTATCAAAGGAAAGTAAGGTCCTGGAGCCTACTCCTACTTCTTGTTCATTGGGGTAAGAAATACCAATTTGCGATAGTACCTATTAGTAGACCTGCGGCAAGTAGCCAGAGAAAAGCATCGATGAGTATCATTTACAGCTCTGCTGCTATTGCTGTTCCGATAACCGTTTTTGCTGTGACTGTCCTTCTTTATGGCGGAATAAAACCCGTTTGTTAAATGCTTGTGTTAGGTCGTAAAGCTTTTTGTCTAGTAAAACCTGTAGACAATGCATTTCGCTTTCTGTTAACAAATTAATGTCTTCCGGTCCATCTGTCCGTAATAAGCAGGATGTTTTTTAAAGACGATGTTTCCTTATCCGATAATAGAGCATATGATGCAAGCTTTATGCCTTACGAAGTAACAGGGGATATTAACGCCAAATTTTTCCCCTTTTATAATTCCTCTTAGTTTCCATTTTTCATTTGTAACCTTCGAATCATAATTTATCAGGAATGATTGGGAGAATGAGCCTCTAGTGCTTGCTAATAAGAAGGAATTTTGTGAAAAATCGTATAATTGTGAGGAAACTATTCGTGAATTAATCTCAAAAAGGTACTTATGTCAAAGGATTAAACCCCTTCAACAAATCGATGAACTTTGGAAGTTGTTATAGAGGCAGAATCAAGATAATTAGACACATTTTCGAAGCTGCAAAGGGAGATGGCGCAGGATTGATGGAGGTCAATCAGACATAGCGTGATATCAAATACTGACAAAAAAGATAAAGCCTTAGATAGATTGCTTGTTGTTGATGATGACCCTGACAATGCTTATGTTTTCAAGCACAGTCTTCTCAGGTATGGATTTTTAGTGGATGCATTTACCAATCCTGAAGATGCACTTCAAAGCTTCAAATCCCGTCCAAAGCGCTACTCTTTGGTACTGTCTGATGGTGGGATGCCATCAGTATCTGATAATCAATTAGCAAAAAAAGTCAAAGAGGTTAATCCGAACGTGAAGGTTCTTCTTCTAACTGGTTTTGAAATTAGAGGCATAAAGCATTCTAAATCTTCTAGTTCAAATAGTGTTGATGGCTTTGCTCAAAAGCCCATTGGTATTAGAGAGTTGACGGACAAAATATTGAGCCTTATTGGTGAAACCAAAGGCAGGTCGTCATGTGAGGGATAGAGTCGTTGCCCGTAATTTTTCAATAAATCATCTCCATAATCCTTTGTAGTCGATTTTGATTTCCTGGGCGCCCAGAATTGATTAATCAATCAATCAATCATAAACTTCTCTTTAGTTTGTTCACAGATGATAATACATCTCGTCTGAGTGAACTGTCAGGGACAAGATAATGTCTAGTTAAGATTGATGCGGATACTCTACGCTGTAGATGGTCTATCGCCTCCGGTTGAATTCCAGCTGATTGTCTAAGATATCATTCAAAGATTTTACGACATAGGCCTAACTGCACGGAAAGTCCAACTTAGTTTAACTTTTTTCCCGTTACGTTATGAGTTATCATTCTAGCTTTTTGCTCGAAGCTCACGAGTTGTAGAATTTATGCGTGACAAAAGGCATGTATGATTTCTTGGTATGACGCAGAAAGATATCCTGACATCCAAAGTGTTCATGTGTTTGTCGTTCTGGATTATAGCACGTACGCAAAGATTCTGGATGATTAATTAATTTCACTGACTCTATAACCTCCAGGACCTAAGTCCTGTAGGACATCCAAACCCTATGCTGTTTGCGATATGGATAGAGGCCTTTTGTCTATCGTTTTCCCAATCCATTCATAGATATTATCGAGTGTAAGCTCCGGGTTGAAGAACCGTTCCAAACTCTTAAGGATTCATCACCTAAGGTGCAATGAAGTTGGTACCATTTACATATTTCATACCACGTATAATAACAACCCAAATATTTCGATAAGGCAGTTATTAATGACTCGATCACGTGTGGCCGCATGGCGCCTGGTTGTAGACTAATTAACAAAGATGCATCGGCCGTTTCAAGTACACTATGATATCTACGTTTGAAAGCGGTTAAAAAAAAGAAAAGTCATTTTTTCACTGATTGCTGCAACATGTTCATATGAACAGAAAAGGTGAAAACCTGGAAAACCTCGCAAATGATTTGGGAACATTCATACTCTTTGATCCATTAAAGCCCGTGATTTGTTCGTCACAATAAATTTTTTCCGCCTGTTAGAAGCTCTGCTCCTTCTTTTCAAATTTCAAGTTTCTTTGTATCTTCTTCATTCACATGCCAGAGCTTGACCAGATTGGGTATGGTCTCTTGATATATTGACTCTGATTTTGATAGTGCACTCTCGAATCATACTTTAATATTTTCAATCTTTTTTGTTCTATCTCAACGTGAACTAGTGTTATAAAACATATCAATTACTCTGCCGATCATGCCACTCATGCCCGGTGAATCATCAGTACCCGCATCATATTGTTCACCATCTGATTGAGGTTGTTGTTGTTGTTGCTCGCTGCTTCCTCCATCACTCTCACATCCTATGCCATCGTTATCATCATCAAACCCATGTGGATCTGGTGATTGTACCCCGAAGTTACTAGCATCAACATCTTCGCAGGTCAGGTTTGGTGGCGGAGGCGGTATGCATGTATCTACATAAGCCGGGTCGCATATGATCTCGTCTGTAGAATTCTCTTCTATTTGTGGTTCTTCCTCATCAGTCGCTGCTTCTTCTCCTTGCTCTATTGTTATTTCTATGGTATCTGATGCAATCTGCCCTGTAGCATCTCTAACAGTAAGCATAGTATCATAGGTGTCTGCTTCAAAAAATGTGCCTGTGAAGCTTTGTTGATTGCTTTCTGCGACTCCATCATCGTCCATGTCCCAGCTAATCGTATATGGTTTTGTGCCGTTTGTTATATCAGCTTCAAATTCAAACGCAGCTGGTGCTTCGCCTTCTGTGCCGTTTGAATCAATTTCTACTGTCAGAGGATCCAACAGCGGCTGTTCTTCTGTCGCTTGAGCTGTTTGCGCTGCTATCGCAGCCTGTACTGCCTCTGGGCTTGCTACTAACTCAAAGGAATCAAATACCTGCCTGATAGGTGTTAGCGGTTCTAGTACCATACTTCCTGAATTCATCATGGTTGGTTGTTGCACGTATTCTTGTGCAGTCGCATTAGGACTATTTCCTTCATAAAAGATGGCATAGCCCGTTGTCGTTTCTAGGTTGGGAGATGTTGCAGCTGTGGCAGTTGATAGGAAATAACCACCTTTTGTTTCATTTGGGGTCAAGTTAGTGCTGTACGTCAGTTCAGCAAGTTTAGCCGGCAGCTTTATTGACATTGTATTGTTGTTCAGAACATTACCAACATCCAGGTTAATTGTCATATCGCTGCTCTTCACAATTCTGATACCTCTATAACCTGCCTCCTGAAGCTTTTGCATCTCATACGCTTGGATGACATCAGGTGTAAGATTATTGTTATCCTCTGGGTTGTCTGAATCTAATCCTAGCCTAGCACCTAGGTTAGGATAACGTACAATATGTATTATTTGATCCTGGGATCGCTCACAGAGCCTCATGCTCTGATTACTGCTAACATTACTATCGTCTGATAGGTTTGTGGCTGTATTTGAAAACGTTGCTCCTTGTGGCTGTAGTCTTTGTTGTTGTTGTTGGTCAGCCGGACAGAGCTGGGCTAGTATTCCATATCCTTGTAATACCTCCACGGCCAATGTAGAGCCTGTATTGTTTAGATCATTAATTATCCAACCTGGGGGTATCTGTAATCTGAAACTATCCTCCTGGCTCATAGCTTTTCTTGTTGCTGTACCATTTTGAATTGCTGATGGTTGGCTGGTCAATTGTTGTTGTTCTTGTTGTGCATTACCTATCAGAACATTGGAAAAACAAAGAAGGAAAGCAATAGTTGTTATCAGCGCTGTCAGGCTGATAAAAGAAGAACAGGATGACGATCGCAATTCCTTCGAGAACATCGCCCAACGTGCCGGGAAAAGAGGTATCTTCACTTTGACATTTTCGGCTAAGTACTACCATAAAAGGATACTGATTTATTTTAGTTATTTTATAAAAACTAGAAACATTATCACTACGATATTCTTAAGAATGCTTAAATGAAGAATCGGAACGCGATCTAATAGGAACTATGCAATTATCGCTAAGTAGAGATTTTTGCAGAACTAATTTAACTGTCTTCTTTCTACTTGCTTTATAGGCACATTTAGAGTGTTTTTATATCTGAGTTGAGCAAGCGGCTTTCCACTTGACGATGACTTCGAATCTTGGCAACGAGAAAACAGAAGTATTTCATGGCGAAGAAAATGCAATGAATATACTTTTGCAGACAATGTCCAACGTGCAACAGGAGGCATTAGTCTGCGCTGACTCAAACTCTCCTGCCTTTTCAATGGGTGTAGCGCCCATCAAAAAGGGATATGTTGAATTCAAAAGAAGGAGAGTAAAAATCAGATTTATAACCGAAATTACTTCAGATAATCTGCAATATGTCAAAGAATTAGCCAACTATGCAGACGTTCGACATATGGATACTGTCAAGGGAAATATGGCAGTTAGCGAAACAGAATATGTAGCCACAGCGACATTGCCTGGTGCGAAACCCATAAGTCAAACAATTTATAGCAACGCAAAGCCAATTTTGGAGCAACAGCATTATTTTTTCGAAAACCTTTGGACAAAGGCAGTCCCTGCCAACCAAAGAATAAGAGAAATAGAACAAGGGATCGGCTTGTCCGTTACAGAGATAATAGAATCATCTGAGAAAATCGTTGCACGAGCAAGATATGTTATAGAAACTTCTAGCCACTTGTCTGTTTGCTCTGACTTTGGCGGGTTGAAAATGATTGAAAATATTGCACTAGATTTGATAAAGAAAATTTTAGAAAAGTCGCAGAACGGCAAACACAGAGGTGTGAGGTGGATTGGCACTATAAATAAAGAGGATATAGATCTAGTCAATAAGTTTTTGGAGTTAGGTGTGGAAATTAAGCACTTAGGATACATTCCTTTGAACTTTAGCGTCACTGATAAGGAATTTAATTTCACTGTATCTAACATGGCATCTGGCGCCCTAGCTCCGAATGTTCTTGTCAGCAACGAAGCGCCTTATGTTGATCAATTTAATTCTCTGTTTGAGAAACTTTGGTCCGAGGGTATTAATGCAACCGATAGGATACTTGAATTAGAAAAAGGGACTGAACCAGACTTTTTTGAAGTCATAAATGACAAGAGTAAAGCTAGTGAACTTTTGGTCTCCTTACCAAATATGGCAAGAGACGAAATCTTATTCCTTTTGCCAAATGATAATGCACTTGTTAGAATGAAAAAACTAGGAGTACTTGATACTTTGCAGAAAGCCTCTCTTCAGGGAATAAATGTCAGGGTCATGTGCCCAATCACAGAAGTTAACTCTGAGCTCTTTGAACAGTTAAGAGTTAAATCACGGATACAATTTGCAAAGGGAAACGAAAGTCAATCAGGTATTATGATAATTGACTCCAACCGGTTTGTAAGTGCAGAATTAGTGAATCCTTATTCCCAGACATTTTCAGAAGCAATCGGCATTACTCTTTACTCAAATAGTAGGCGAAGCATTAACATGTTGCGTTCATTTTTTAATTTACTTTGGAATCAAGCTGAACTATACAGGCGTCTAGAGCTTCAGGAGAAGATGGAAAAGGAGTTTATCAACGTGGCGGCCCATGAACTTCGAACTCCAGTCCAGCCATTGCTTGGAATGACTGATATTCTAATGTCTCAATTCGAGGAACAAGAACCGATGAAGCACGAAGAAGAAAAGGAAGAATCGGACAATAAGAATACAAATGAAATCACGGTGACAAAGGAGGAAGTTGAAATAATGTCTCGCAATGTCAAAAAGCTCGAGCGGTTGACGTCGGATATCTTGGATGTGTCAAGAATTGAGAGCAATGCCCTCAGGTTAAATCTAGAAACATTTGATCTCAATGAAAAGATAAGAATTGTAATTGATGATGAAAAAAGTACTATTCCAAAAGAAAAAGCTTTGACGATTATTTTTAGTCAAAGAGAAAATAGTCCTGTGTTGGTTAGAGGGGATAGTTCAAGATTATTTGAGGTGCTGTCTAATCTGCTGCGAAATGCAGTAAAATTCACTGATTCTGGAGGAACAATTGAAATATCTGCAGAAAAGCATGCTGACAATAGAGAAGCCATAGTAAGTGTCAGGGACTCAGGTAAAGGAATTGATATTGAAATTCTACCAAGATTATTCACGAAGTTTGCGTCAAAAAGCGACAGGGGTATAGGATTGGGGTTATACCTGTCAAAGGGGATAATAGAGGCTCATGGAGGCAAAATTTGGGCCGAGAATAACAAAGATGGAAAGGGAGCCACCTTTAGATTTAGACTTCCTCTAACAAATTAGCCACTTTAGCTTTCTTGGCCAATGTGTTAATTAAAGAACATTCCCAAATCTGTTATGAAATGAATCTGCGCCTATCGACTATTGTAAATATCATGCTAAGAGAAGCTCGAAAAGAGAGGACGAGTCACTCAAAAGACTAGAAAAATGAAGTAGCGACCCTAACAAGTAGTTAGTCACAAGTTCTCTCTTTCTTTAGAGATTCTTGGTTGTGTATATGCAATTTATCTGCCAGAATTTAGACACTCCTTTGTAGATAGATTTTTAGGTACAGATTAATCTGTATCTTTAGCAATCTTTAACAATATAGTAAAATCATCCTTGCTAATGCATCAGATCCAATGCGCACTTCAGCTCCTCGATTTCGTTGCTAATTGCTAATCTATCTTTCTCCTCTATTGCATACCTTAGGAGTCTTTCACATGCATATATTTGATTTTGCAGTATGTCTCTTTTGTCTAAATATAGAAAATCCGAATTATCCAAGAATGCATATGCTACCTTCCGATGAATTAGCGAAGAACACATCCTCGCAGTGATCATAGGCGTATCTGTCTCTAGTGAGGCATTCATTGAGATTATTTTCCCTCCTTTGCTCCTTCTTTCTTTTGAGACCGAAATTCTAGTACAACGCCGGTTTTTTCATCGTTATAGAAAGAGTATTCGTCATTTGGTGCTATCGGCATCGATTCGATCATGGAACTCTCGCAGCAGGGACAAAGCTCAAAACGAGTATAACGGGCATCACTAGAAAGAAGAGAAGTGCACCAAAAGCACGAGTTGCATATTAGGAAGTTGACATTCTTAGATCTTCTATCTTTTGATATACTTATGCTTCCATGATTGAGCTGCTGTGAGCAGAAAATTTGAGTAGGATGAGACATCATTCCCTACCCGTTGAGGTGATTAATTAATGTGGATTAACGTTGTTAATCAACAGCCCATGATGTGGCTTTCATACTCACAATGATGGCTTTTTTGCCAGCGTTTTGCGCATTTCCATTAGTGGGGTACTTGCATACCAAACTAAAAATTTCAAGATTCAATTAGAATGAACGATATTGGAGACTCAGACCTGTCGACTGGAGTATAACATACTCTAACATCGAAAACTTTTCCCATACCATAGAGCATATTACTGCTGTGGCAGCTTGAGTGAATAGATAAAGTCGGCAGACTGTTGAACACATTATCGATAGAGAAACTATTGTTGCAACATGACAATATCGATAACTTTAAAAAAACATAAGAAGGCGCAGCGACATTATTAAATAATAATAACAATGCGTTTGGCCTCTCGTATAGGAATAATTGTCATAGTCTTGGTAGTGCTGGCGACTATATGGTATGGCTATCAGGAACTTCAGAACCCTTCAGTTACACAGCGAAAACAGTTCATGGGACTAGGATGCACACCGACTGATTATGACTCTCGGGGCTCACCAATATCATGGTCCTGCCCCAGTGACTAAAAGGGAAATTGATCAAATAGTTTTGTTTGAATAGCCATTAAATGGTATCAACAGCCGATTGAATCATTCACTTGCTTTGCTTCTATCTTCTCTTTAAATGCAATTGTAAATGATAGCAAATGATAGTAAATGACAGAATATGCATGTATGCATGTATATACTGCCTGGTCATCTTTTGTTAGAATACTCAATAAAAATGCGCTGGATCCTAATCTGTTTAGAGTAATAGTAATAACAACAACAAACAACAGCAGCAACAAATACATCGATTAATGCTTCGCTTTATATGGAGAAGATAACAAGTACATTTTCTTCAATCTATATCTTTTTCCAATTTAAAACATTATTTCCTTTTATTTCTATTCTCCATTAATGATGGATTACTCTCAAGTTGAGCATGATGTATCAATAGCAACCTTCCTGTGTTGCAGGTTACCCCTGCGCGGGGCCAAGCTGGGAGGCACCAGAAGGTATTGCGCTACTGCATTGTCTGGGGGGACCGTCCCATTCACTGGACCTGGCATCAATATCGGAAGCGGAAACAATTCAATCAATATCAAAGCAATAACTATTCCGCCGAGAAAGAGCAAGTGTCTCTTGTCGCTTTTTTTGTCGGTGTTGATTTTTCTAATTGTTCTAATTGTTCCTCCGCTTGGCTATGCTGGATTTATAGTGTCCTCTTCTTGAGTTCGTAAAATTATTATTGCGGCTGGGAGCCCTGTGGGTCGGCTTAGAATATTTCAATTGTAATGGCTATGGGATTGTCCGCAGGACCAGTCCTCCCGTATCGGATTAGCTGGCAAACGGGTTATAACCCAAAGGATCATAAATGCGCTGGTTCCTCCTATTCCTATGCCCGTAGCACGGTATGCCCATCTTCTAATCATCGGTATGATGCAGAACACTCGAGCAATTCTTCCTACAATTAATAGTATGGCCTGATTGGAGCTGATATTGAAGCTGCTTCGACCCAACATCAGGTGCAGCATATATACTTGCTGTAGTAGTTGTTACTGCAGGCCCTAGGTGGGGTCTAAACTTGTCCACTTGTGTGGAAAATGCCTCGAATATGTTATTGGTGGTATGACAAGTCTGTCGCAATTTAAGCAATAAAATTATCCCTTCACAAGCGGGTGCAAAATATAAAGGCGCAACTGTTATTCGCCCGGAGTGGGTGAGATTTTCATTTAATCTCAGCTATCTTCTCCTTATCTGAGTATAAGGCTGGCTCCTTAATCTGTAATTGTGAAATCTCGAACGCAAACTTCTCAAGGAAGGTGACTGCCTGAAGGTCAGTGTTCAGCCTGTACATGTTCGTTTTGCCAATCTTTCTGCTAATGTAAATAATTTGGTTTTTTTCGAGGGATGGTAACTCTCGAAAGATCGTTCTAAATGACAATCCAGTTTTTTTTGCTATCTCCCCTGGAGAGTAATCAAATTCCTTGTGATCTAGGAAAAAGTCCAAAATTTGAGATACTGCTCGTGAAGAGAACACACTGGAAAGTATACCCTCATAATCTGTACCTGCATCAATTTCGTTAGCAGACACGATGTTAATTCGATATAGACATATTTGTGCTTTGCTCTTGCAAATAATATTCTATACTATATCAAATAGTACTCGTTGTAAGGATAAAAAGGATTAATAACGCAATTGATCAAGTATCATCATGAATGCCTTTGAGCTTGCTATCCTGCGTGTCCTTATCAAAAGACAGCAACCAGTCAAATTATCTACATTAGTTAGTGGGTTCCCTGACGATTGTGAGGATGGTGTTCTTTCTGCGGTCTCTAGTCTCAGGCTTCATGGATATATTAACTTAAATGATTATCAACTAAATGGACATGTAGCCATCAATAGAGAACGGCGGAAGGAAATCCTCCGGATTGTAGATCCAACCATAACTTCAGACGAACTGGAAGTCCTAGAAACAAATAAGAATAATTATAATGGCGCTCCCCTCAACAAAAAAAGTTTTGGCCATATTATTTCGAACTATGCCACATCACAGAAGGCAAGGACCATTGCTATTTCTTCCTTAGTGATCATTGGAATCATTTTCACTTTAGGAAGCAACATGCCCTCAACGAGCGTTGACACCGGACCTATGATTTACTATCAGCATATGCCTTACAAGAAATGGGCAGGTAATGCTTATGGTGCCAATGAGCACGAGGATGGTAACAATCATTCGCCTCTCTATGCTCCTGCTCCTGCAACCTCCGTAGCCTTGAAAGACTGTACTCAGAAACTATCGCAGCAGCAAACATAAACCACATATTGGAGGGTAAAGCCTAGAAGAAACCTTTGTGCGCATGCAACTTACGTCATGCAGTGATAATCTGCCAGATTGGATTGAGCCTGAATCTATTTTTGTATGACAAATATATCACTAAAGATTGACAATTTTGTCAAGACATATATATTAGAATGCCATATGACAAGGTAATGAGAAACACGCAATTTGTCATGCTGAGTGGCATAGCGGTGATACTGGCAGGGCTATTCACCACCATGTCATTGCATGAAATATTTGCACAAGAAACAAACAACAGGGTTACTGCCCAGTCTAATCAAACCATCATGATGGGGGTTCCTCAGCTCAATGGCTCGGTAAATGTACGGCAACAATCAGAGCAGTTCATACAAGATAATGTGAAAGTGCCTTTTGCTACTGCATTGCAAACAGCTCAGACTCAAATCGGAAATGCGACTGCAATTTCCGGCCAATTAGGAGTTGCCCAAGGCTATCTAGTTTATGTCTTCAGACTAGCAAACTTTGATGCACAAACAAGCCGTACTGTAATAGTAGATGCTGGAAACGGCTCAGTACTCTACACCTCTGGAGATATGCCATTATTTTTCGGAAGCGGTCTAGGATGTGGATTTGGCAGTAGCGGCCATTATGGTGGACACCACATGGGTCTTGGTGGTCCTGGAGGAAATTATGACAGATATGGAGGAACATCCGATAGGAGCAATAGCAGCGGCCAGTTCCCTAGTAGTGGACTGAGAGTTGTATCACCCCTCATGGGGGTATGATAGCCTCTCGACCACTGCCTGTCCTTATTTTTTTGCTATATTTTCAGTACTTTAACCCTAATTAATTGTAGGAACTATGACGATGGATAATAGCGACAAACTTCAAATACTCTGCCCGATTTAAGGCTCGGCAAACCCGGACGATAATAATAATAATAATAATAATTCTAAAAGAATGAGCAAGACAACAATGTACAAGACAATATCTAACCCCCCCCGTTTGAAGAGATGAGTGGGGGTTGCTAACAGCATCCGACTTGCTAAGTTATGATACGACTCCTCAAACTTTCAGGATATACAAAAGAGCACTATTATGTTACTCAAAATCTGCAATAAGATGATAGTCCTGCAAATTGAGTAGAAGAACAAGTTAGACCTCGTATAGAAGAAGTCTCGCTCTTCTTCTCTGACTGTTCGCACGCATTACTGGTATTTTGTTATTTCATCTTCTTTCCTTTGTTGATTCACCCAAAAGCAATCTTGTCATTCTGATGATCGTATCTGCCTGCGCTCATTCCAATGTGAAATGTCAAAGAGTAATAAGTATGTGTTCTCATTATCCTTAAGGCAGATAATTTCGGAAAACTTAAGTGTTTACACGAACCATGGCGGAAGAATGAACCAAAGGATGTAGCAGAGCGGTGAGCTATGTATGACATTATTCAACTAGTTATCAAGATTGCAAAATAGCATTAGCTCCAATGGTAAAGTCCATAGTGGACTCCGTGTTAGTATCTATTAGGAACCTAAGTCATATACGTATGTATATGCTTTCAGCTTCATTCGGCTTCTTTTATCTGCTCCTTCAATCCATTGTCTATCTTGTTTTTGATCTGTGATTTGTGAAACTCGCAATTACACATTTCTAAAGTAGTGGGCCCAAGAGACTTCATATTGATATCATCGGTTCTTTGAAAAGGATCAGAACTAACAGACATCGGATTAGCTAAAAAGTTTTTGTTTGTAGTGGGCCCGGGAATCGAACGATATCGGTTCCCTGATCCCACTTAGCCCGATTGAATTCTCAATACAATATTCCTAATTAAAACCTAATCCAGCGATGTCTATATCTTGATCAGATTCATACTGAATTAGTCTAGCAATAATCCGTTGCTTATGGTCGTAACAGATCTATTACCTCGTGTTCGATATCATTTCCAAACTTGGTTTCCATCATGTTTACTTCGTCAACAAAGTTGTTAAGATGTTTCATAACTTGATCATAAGAATAA
The DNA here is from genome assembly GCA_045809625.1 of Nitrososphaera sp. Taxonomy (GTDB): domain Archaea; phylum Thermoproteota; class Nitrososphaeria; order Nitrososphaerales; family Nitrososphaeraceae; genus Nitrososphaera. The sequence goes on from JBJMEA010000038.1 coordinate 15,660, forward strand.
TGATCGTTCGCTTTGCTTCCAAGTGCTATGCTGGCTTCTTTTAAATGATAGTGCAGTGTATCCTTTGTCTTAGTTGGCACCTTTTTTAGTCCTTGATCCTTTAAATTTTGTAGAGTGAATGATAACGTATTAATCAGCTTATCTAGTGCATCATATTTTCCAAATGTCATTAATTGCCTTATAGTATGAGCTGAAAAGTCTGCCATGGCAAGGCCGACTGCAAATGTGTCGTCTTTACGTTCAATTCGCATTACTCTATCTATGTCAAAATTGCCCTTCAACAAATCACGATATATCTTTATACCCTTCCTATTGATTGAGTGGTCAATAACTGGTTCATCTAGAACTTCTTTTGTAGCAGCCTTGTCTTTGTCATTCAACCTCCCTAGCAGCCTCTCGACTAACTTCATATATTGAGTTATCATTTTTGTCACACTTTCTTCATATTCTGTCTTGTCCATCAGTAGTAGGTTACTCTTTCTAGATATTACAAAATCATTGTCTGAAGGGACGGGATAATCTGCAATTTTAGCTGGCCAAACATCCGATATGTATACATCAAGAGCAGGAATCTTTACCCCTTTTTCTCCATCCCAAAGTGTCTCATGTCCTATATATTCAACCCAGTATTTTTTATGCTGACTTATCAGTTCTCTTAAAGGCGTATTGCTGGATACGCCGCCATCCCAATACGTTCTCTTTTTCTCACGTGTCTCATGGCTCAGACTTTCATCCTCTAAAGTGGCGTAACTATATAGATCTGGCATTGAAAAAGTTGTACTTAGTTGCTCCCACTCTATACCATTGGGATATCTTATGAGATGCTTGTAATGATTGTCCCGCTTGTTTTTATCCTCTTTTGTTTGTTCAGCATTTTCATCATATTCATCATACATTGTTTGAGTATCGTAGCTATCAAATGATATTGTATCTCCTGATTGGACATCAGCAGTTACAAATAGCAGTCGTGGCTCTTCCCAGTCGAAATCTGTTTTAATAGAATCAAGAATATTGCCGCGGCAAGCTTCCCTCAAAGAATAATTAGGATATCTCCAGGTGAAAGGTATCCGTCTTTGTTCACCACGGAATCTAAAGCCATGAGGATTATCCCAAAATTTGAGGTCAAATCGGGGAATTGCTGCAGCAACATTGGGCGAAGCAAATGTTTTAGTGCTATAATGTCTTCTGGCAGCTTCCGTTGACGCCGGTATGTCCCATGCTTCTGTACAAAACCGCAATAAATCAAACCACTCGTTTACAAATGGATTAGTATTGTTTTTCCAAACATTTTGCGCTGAATGTTCTGCTCTATCGAGCATATCAGTCCAGCTTTCTTTCACGGTTTTGGTTGTAGCGTGAAAGTAGTCCCATGGCCAGAAATTGAGATCATAACAGCTCATAAGGAAATTATTCATTGGTAATTTATTCCAAAAATCTTCTAAAGCGTCTGCAGAACCATACCAATAGTGCGCCAAACTTTGGGATTCCACAGTAGCTGATGCTTGACTCTTCTTCTCTTCTTCTCTTTTATTTCTTAAAACATAACTTACAAGAATGGCGCCATTGATTGCGCCTATAGAGGTGCCTGCTATCACATCAAACAAGTTCTCATTTCTTTTTGCAGCAGTAAGATTTTTGTAAATCCAATCATGTAATACTCTGTAAACACCAGCCTCATACGCTCCAAGTGCTCCTCCTCCTTGAAAAATCAATGCTCGTTGCTTTGATGGCGTCTGCATGATCCCCTCTTTTTGCTCCTTTTTAGAAATAGTTGCTTTTTCGCGACTCACAAAGAGAAGAATTCTTCTTCTCAAATAACTATTTCTGCAGATAGTTCAGGTAATCAGAATACGACAATTAAAAAGATACAAGAAATTGGTAGCGTCCCAGAGAAATTACAAGAAAAAGCCTTCGCAAACTAGACTCAATTGCTAGCGAACAGGCTGAACCTAACGCTTTTATTTTTTATCCATATATGTTCCACTTACAGATTGCTATTGCTACTGTTTTGGTATGGCAGAGATATCTAGAGGATATGGTCAATACTAATATATCCATTAGCTATTTCTACAGGAAAAAATTATGTCTTCTACAAATACGGCGCCAGGCGACCTCATACTGATATCATCGGTTCTTTGAAAAGGCTCAAAATTATTAGAGTTCAGACTAGCTAAAAAGAAGTTCTAACGGATAAGCACTGGGAGAAGTATTCAAAGCCTTAGTCTTGATTTAGGTTTTGTTTGTTCAAGATAGCAGAAATGACGCTCTTGACTATATCACCAACCATAAGTGTATTAGGGAACTAGTTTACGGCTTTCAAGCTCCTTAAGTGTAACCTCGCTGTATAACTATTAAATATGAGCACTACAAAAATCGTAGGCGTAAAGTCGCCTATATGGATAAGAGCATTACAAATCGGCATAGGCGCGATTGCTATCGGACTATCATTATCTGCAGTTATATTTCCTGTTCTTGCAGTTGTGGCAACTTTCACCACGGCGGCAATAATCTTACTTTTGTTAGGTATTGAGCAAGTGGTTGCAGGAATCTTCCTCTACAAGCGTTCTAGATTAGCTCATATCGGTCTTGGAATACTAGTCATAATCCTTTCAAGCATTGTTATGGCATATCCTACTGCTTCAGCAGTGTTTGTTGTATTTCTAGCAGCAGTAGCCCTACTGTTCACTGGAATTGCCAGCATAATTGCAGGTTTAGGCGGCAAAGGAAATGGCAGAGGTTCAAGAGCATTAAGCATTGGTGCAGGAGCATTGGCGATCGGAATATCTATCGCTATAATGGCATCTCCAATATTTGGTATAGCACTTGCGGGTGTCGTAATTGGAATAGCACTTCTGGTGTATGGCATAAGACTAGTTGTCAACGGAATGTCTGGAAAAATGTCTGGAAGAATAGTAGGATGAGAGGTGACCGTGCTTCTCTCAAGTACGATCATCGTCATACGATTCCACCCTTCGATGTCTGCGCGCGCTAGATGAAACCGTCATTAAGATTGGGAACACCCATGTTGGTCCAGTAAATGTGCCTGTCCTCAAAACATAGACTACTATGCCATCAGGGTGTCTATGCTCAGTTACGATGACTTTCTGATCGGAGTCCCAGAATCAGTCAGCGAGAAAACATGGCCACCGCTCAAATCTAGAACGAATAAGCGACCGACTGTAGCTTCGCAACTGATTAGATCATAGACACTATTATTATAGTACTTCCTTCCTTCCCTCATTTTTCTGGAGGGCATTACTATTATTATTTTAGGTATATCGTAGTTCTATCTTTGATGAATTAGCGGATGCAATCGTCATTAAACTCTTCTGATGAGAAAGCGGTTGATATCGTTGAAATAGACTGTGTGATGGTGGTCCAACGCGTGGAGAGAAGAGGTTGGTAGAGGGCTGCTAATGCCGCAGCCGCCGCCTTCGTATCCGCTCTAATCCACGGTAGATTTAAGAAATTCAGAAGGTGAGACTTCCGTCAAAACGTCGTTCATCAAAGAATTTAAACATTCGAGTTTTGACCATAAAGGTGAGCTTGCAAAAGATTCGGCATAATATGTTGATAATAAGCTTAACAAGAATACAGGAAGGACGCTTGTGCAAAGTGCACAAAATGTTCCTTCTTAATATAGTTGATTGTTATGAATTTTGATAAAAGCATCTTGTACAGTATTATTTTCACTAAAGTGCCTACATATATATGTAACATATGCACCGCAACAGGAAATTTCAAAGTGTAAATCTTTTTATCAGCGCTCCGCCTTTTAGAAATTGAAACGCAATATGAATAACGCAGGTAAGTTAGCTCTATTAGCCGCATTCGCAAGTGTGGGAACCGCTTTTGTAATCTTCTCTATGCGTGCCCGAGCATCGTCGTCGACGTCATCCATAACTAAGAGCAACAATAATAATAGTAATAAGAGTGGTTCGCAGAGCAATGTAGGTCTAAGCGTTCTCCTTGATTCTGGTCGTGTATATTACGGGAGAGGAGACTACAAAAAGGCAGACATTTTTTTTGAGAGGATTCTTGAGATTGAACCAAACCACATAGAGGCGCTGAATGGTAAAGGAATATCTTTGTATAGGCTAGCAGATTATGATAAAGCAAAGATTTGTTTTGACAAAGTCTTAAACATGGATCCAAAAAATGAGGTTGCGTTAAAGAATATCGAAGTCTTAGGTGAGAAGAAAGATGATTCTCGCCAGCAGATAGAAAGGCCTGCACCACCACCACCATCGCCATCATCATCATCACCACCACCACCATCGCCATCATCACCACCACCACCACCACCATCGCCATCATCACCACCACCACCACCACCATCGCCATCATCATCACCACCACCATCGCCATCATCATCACCACCAGATAGTAGAACTTCCCCCAGCCCCGGCCCACGAAATCCTTACAATGACCCAACACTACCCGGCTATGATCCGAGTTTAGGTGGGGAAATTACTAGTTCTAGTCAGTATACAGAGAAACCTGCAGAACAATATAACGCCGAACCTGTATCTGGTCCTGACCCACGAAATCCTTACAATGACCCAACACTACCCGGCTATAATCCAGATTTAGATAGGAAAAATAAATGATGAAGGTTACTGGCAAGTTACTTGCAGCCTCTGATTACTTCAGCCCAATGTCTTCAGGGTCTCAAGTATGGCCTCTTGTTATAGAGAGGCCTTAGCTATCATGTGCTTATAGATGGCCATATCATGGCACTGAAGATATTGCCGCAGACCAACGCGACTTCGTCTGTAGCCATGACCTCTGAAGCAACAGAATCGAATTCGATATCGACAACATCGAGAGCTGATGGTTGATTGATTGATAGACTTTAGTCCGAACAACCGTATGAAAAAAGTATGAGAGTCAATAGACGACAAATGCGTACTAGGGTAATAATTCCAGTTCTTCTGTTGGCTCTTGCCGGACCCTTGTTATTTGCCCAGTCTGTTGTCCCTATCTACGCTACGATTACTCCTAATACTACATATACATTCCTTCGCCGATAACGGATAAAGCGCCTGTTACGCTCGTCGGTCTTTATAATTGGTCCCATGAGTTGGGGAACCTAAGGAATCTCAGTGCATTCCTCCCGTATTTCGATCCAGTATTCTACCAGGTGGACCGCACGACAGGGCATCAAGTCTATACCATACCTCGGATGGGAACCTACGCTAGTGCTCCTTGGAATATATCCAGCGATATCGTGATGCTGGACCGTCATTACATGAAAAATAACAACACAAACGAGATCATTTCTACCTTCACTCTTAGTGGCACGAACGATGAGTCAATTACTTTCCCGGCAACCAGTAAGCACTTCGTCCTCCACGCCGCGGAGTTCATCGATTGGGGCAACGCAAGGTCAGGCATTGCGGGAGATTTGTACTACGACAGACTGACCTTGATAGAACAACTCGGCCTTGCCAACTCAACCATGTCTCAGACTCGGCCACACCAACACGTGAAGCATCAATGCCTCCTCATACACTACGGCCTGGTCCCGCACCAACGCCGCCTAATGATCTCTTTGCGCGACATTTTTGGATGCACTAAATGTGGAGCGAAAGGAACTTGTCATCAACTGCTCAATACATAGAGCCAAAGATTAACTATGAGGATCACGCAAGAGGCATCGTCATTACCAACCCTCAGGAGCTGGCAACCTAACTCAGCACTGTATGGAATGCTTCCTGCGATGCAAAGATCCTGAATAGTAAGTACTACCAATCCGGCGACTGGATATTTGCCAAATTCACTATATACGGTACCAACGATCAGCAGTACGCAGGTCATACACCAACGGGTAACAAGTTCTCAGTTGATGGTGTTGAGCTCATCAACTGGGACAGCGAAGGCAAGGTCAAGGGAGGTGACATATACTATGATAGGCTTACTATGTTGGAACAACTCAGGCTTGCGCCAGTATTAACTACTGGCGATGTGACTGTGTTTCTGTACCTGCGGTGATAATGATGTAGAAGATATTAACTCATTATCAGAATCCGCTGGACGTCTCCGAAGATGAAGTGTGAAAAGAGACATGCAATCGATTCCCTTTTTTCTTTCTTTGCGATTAAGAGCAAGTGCTAAAAAGCGGTGGTTTCCTGGTAGTACTAGAACTCCTAAAACATCCTGATTGCATCACAAATATGTTTTGCTGTAAGAGTTTCATCTCGAGCACTGAAAGATATTGCGTTCAATATGATGCAACCCCTCAGCAGAGATATCAAGGCCATCAAAGAAATGCCGCGGCAGTTTGTTTTTGATCTAGCAAAATCTGATTTAGCATATTATATTACAAGCAATCAATAGATGGAATCGAAGAAAGCAAAGAAAGAAACATGTACGATGCATAATAATAATGACGACAATAAAAGCAACAGGGCCCGGAGAAGACCGCAGGAAAGACCTTTAGGATTCAGACTCAATGCAACCAAAATGCGAGTTCTGTAGTTATAGGGGCGCTATCGACCCTCATCCTGAGAGGGAAGTCTTCCACCTTTCCATTCCCATATTCTGACGGTGGTCCCTTCTGGAGAGAATTCAACTTGCGCTATTCCTATCATATTGTTAAGAAACGCTAGCTGTCCAGTAGAGTCTGTACTAAAAAACGCAATGCTAGTTCCACTTCCTATTCCATCAGGATTTGTACGAGCAAGCGAAATAAAAGTGGCAGTTGCAATTTCTTCTTCTTTTTTACCACTATCATCCTCAGTCATTATAAGACCTTGACCCTGATTAATAGAAAGCCCATTAGGTAGATTATTTACTGTGAAGTTGCCTCTCTCAGTTGCGTTTATGACAGTTCCTGCAGTAGCAGTAGTAGTAGCATTTGGAGGTATTAGCGTTACGTTGTACACATAGGATATTACAACATACGTTTCATTTATTGGGTAGTATGTCTCTTCTAGGGTCTTCGCCCTGTAAAACAGATTACCCAAAGTAAGATTTGTGTTGTTATTGCTTTTCGCTATATCTTCCTCCGTTGTTAGGTTTGTTGTTGTTGTATTCAATACATCCGTAGCACTTACTGTTTGGATTAATAATGAAGCAGTAGTCGTCATATCAATTCCAGTTAGCGCTATTAGCGTTATACCCATAGTTGCTCCTATAATATTTAGGACCTTCATCCCGAGGCAAGTTTGACGTATATTCCTTTAATAAGTTCTTCATCATTTAAGCTAATTTATTTTAGTATATTATTAGATAGTAATGAATTCAATTTATCGCGAATCAGTGCTAAAGACATGGTAATAATTGCTTGCTTTCATAGACTGCTTCCAATTTTTCTTACTATGGACTTCGCTAAGGTAATGTTTAGCATTCAAAATAATACTAGTATGAGTAGGGGCCGAGAGGGTTCAGGCAGAAAAACCCTTCAGAAAAGAGACTAAACGGTTCAAGAGGCATACGAAATTAAACTAACGTGCAATTATTCTATATCTATATGCATTAGTCATAGAATACTATTGGTTCGACTTCGGTGGGATTAGTTCCCGCATGTAAACGGATTCGACTGCTAGATCTTTAAGATTACCTAATACGAAAAAAGCTTCGGCAGTTAGGTGTGAGCTCAAAGGGCTTCATGCTGACATCGGTTCTTTGAAAAGGTTCAAAATAATCTACATATGGTTCAACGATTAAGTTTTTGCTATAACAGATTGTACAAGCAATAAGAAAGTAAAAGACTAGGTTGAACTTTTAAGATAAAAGATAGAAACGTATTATATAGTAGTGATAAAAACAATCACTGCTTTGGCCATCAACATCCGCACAGTCATTCATTATCAAGTATATATTATACGCACATGAGAAGTGGGAGGAGGATTATCAGTCGTAAAATTGCAAAGCGATCATCATCATGATCAAGTTACGTCTATAATTTGTAGGAACATAAAGCCCGGCTATGAAAATGATTATGACAATTGGGCTCGGCATTATTTGACACTTGAAAGAAAAGCTCCAGGGTACCTTGGAACACAATAATTGTGCCTGGATATAGCAAATCATCTTTACGCTATATTATTCGCCATTTTGCTGATAAAGCCGCTATGGAGGCGTGGGATAATTCAGAAGAATCATAGAAACTATTACAGGAAGCAGAGAATTACTCTACACGACATCATGAGTTCTCCACTGGTTTGGAAGCTTGGTTTACGCTACCAGGCTTGAAAACCTTAAGTCAATCCGCGCCACCTAGATAGAAAATGGCCATCGTTATCTTCTTTGTCACCTATGTGATTAGCTCCCTATCACAATCTATCCTTAATCCTTTTTTAGAACAGTGGCCAATACTTGGCAATGCCATAATTTATACTGGAATACTAGTTGTTTCACTTACTTATTTTGCACTGCCTGTTTTGAATCGTATGGTGCGGCGCTGGTTACATCCAGGAAGTATATAATCTGTGCAGGCAACAGTTAGGCTAACTTACCTACTTCAGCTGTTTTTATGCCATCATCTTTTCGAGTTTAATTTTCGCAGAGCGGTGGAGAAAGTGAAGGTATCTCTTCAGATATAAAACCAGGTTAGGAAAGTTAAACAATGCAACAGCTTAATTTACCATAGATCACTTAATTTATCCATGCTATTTGGTTTACAACACCCAAACTATAATTTCGATTATGATGGCCGTGATGCTTCTCAGATGACTGATACGTTAAAGAATCTTGCTATAAAGGCAGAAAAGTTGGGCTTTGATTCGTTTTGGGTGATGGATCATTTCCATCAGATTCCTGTGGTTGGAAAAAGAGAGGACCCTATGCTTGAAGGTTGGACAACTATATCGATTCTAGCCGGCATAACATCTAAAATAAAACTGGGCACGCTCGTAACAGGCATCATCTATAGACATCCGTCAGTTCTGGCAAAAATGGGTGCAACGTTAGATGTCCTCAGTAAGGGAAGATTGTTCATGGGAATAGGCGCAGCTTGGAATCAGGAAGAATCATTAGCGTATGGTATCCCTTTCCCTACGAATAAGGAAAGACTCCTGAGGCTCGAAGAAGCTATTCAAATTATACGTAAAATGTGGACTGAAGAAGAGCCTGCTGCCACCTTTAATGGCAAGTATTACCAGATTAACGATGCATACTGCAATCCCAAGCCAATACAGAAACCTTCACCACCAATCATGATAGGAGGGGGTGGAGAACGATATACCTTAAAGATGGTGGCAAAGTATGCTGATGCATGCAATCTGTTTGGATCTGCCGAAACGGTAAAAAGAAAACTGAGTATTTTAAGAGAACACTGCAAAAGTGTAGGTAGAGATTATGATTCTATTTTAAAAACCAACCTTGGTTTTATAGTAATTGACAATGACAAGGAGAAGGTAGAGAAAAGAGTACAACAGATTTCTAAAGTAATGCCTGAAGAACTAGTTCGAGAGTTTATGATACAAGGCACACCAGAAGATGTATTGAAACAGATAGAATTATTGGAGGACGTTGGCATACAGTATCTTATTGTAGATCTAGAGCCCTACAGGGAATCTGAAACACTAGAAATATTTGGAAACAACGTTGTAAAGAAGTTATCTAAAAGTGCGAATGCAGCATATTAAAAGCTGCATTAGTAAGTTCTAGGATCTAATGGGGTTCATTATTTTGGATCAGTATGAAATTTGAAATATTAACCCATTTACCCGAGCGGAAAATAGCCATCTTTATCGACACCCTTCATCCCTTAGTCCTCCAAGATATGAAATGTTAATTTTGTTAGTGTCTAAATTGGTTCAACCAACAACTGAATTAAACAATGGAAGAACCAACAGAACTCTCCCTTATACCAATCTGTCAAAGATCTACATCTAGCCGGAACAAGATAGATGGTTGTAGGGTTGACTTTTAGGAAAAAGTAAAGAAAAATGAAGAAGAAGAAGAAGAAGAGGAGTAATTAGTGACTAACACTCGCCTCAAAATAACAATACGGATACTATTGTGTGCAGTTTTTAGACTAACCTCCAAAAAGACTTAATTGGCTTTGATAGAAATTTTTCTTGTAAGCGGTAAATGGTGTATCAATATAGGGACCTCCTAAATACTTTATTCATTTAGAGAATTGCCGAGAACATCTTTGACATCAAAATAAATGGAGGTTGAAGAACTATTTCTGGAAGAATCCGCAGCCACTATGTCAAAAGCTACTTTGCAAGGCTTGTAGCCTATGCTGGACCCGCACTCATCGTGAGCATGGCGTATATAGACCCAGGCAATTACGGAACAGACATCCAGGGAGGCGCATCATTTGGTTATGCCCTTCTCTGGATAGTCTGGCTTGCAAGCGGAATGGCCATGCTCTTGCAATACTTATCCGGAAAGCTTGGAATCGCTACAGAGCAGTCGCTGCCGGAATTGATACGTAACAAGTTCGAGAATAGAAAATCCTTGATCGTTCCCTATTGGCTAGCTGCAGAGGCTGCAGCAGCCGCTACTGACCTCGCAGAATATCTGGGGACTGTCATTGCTCTAAACCTTCTCTTTGGTATTCCAATGATTTATGCTGCAATATTTGGAGCACTTGATGTAATTGTTATCCTTGCACTGACTATGCAAAGATTCAGAGTCCTTGAACAACTTTTCCTATTGTGGGTCTCAATAATTGGCATAGGTTACCTCTATGAGATGTTGATAACGCAACCGGATCCTCTTTCAGTGTTTATTGGTTCGTTCGTCCCTGTATTTCCCAATTCGGATGCCATCCTGATCGCTGTAGGCGTAATTGGTGCAACCGTCATGCCTCATGCGCTGTTTGTCCATTCTTGGTTCACTAAAAACCGAGCAGAAGGGAAGTCCATAGAAGAGAAGCGAAGGATGCGCAAGCTCCATCTGACAGAAAATATTGTCCTTCTGACTATTGCCGGTCTTGTAAACGCCGCTATAATGATAATGGCAGCTGCGGCGTTCTACCCAAAGTACTCCAGCATTGCGTCGGTCTCTGAAGCCTACCGAACAATTGTTCCACTTTTTGGAATGGCAGCAGGGACAGTCTTTGCTATCACTCTTTTGTTTTCAGGCATTGCATCATCTGTTACTGGAACCCTTGCAGGACAGGCGATAATGGAAGGCCTGTTGGGTCAGAAGGTCAACATTTGGTTAAGGAGGTTGGTTACGAGGTTTGTAAATGTCGTGCCGACTACCATAGCAATACTTGTAGGCCTTGATCCACTGAGTATATTGGTATACAGTCAAGTTATCCTTAGCCTCCTGATTCCGCTGCCGCTAATTCCCCTTCTAATCCTCACCAAGGATAAGAGAATAATGGGGGAATTTGTAAACAAGAAAAAGACTACTCTTCTTGCAGTAAGCTTCGCAGCTATCATTATCGCCTTTGACGCCTACCTGCTAATTCAGATGATGTAGCATAAATTTAGCTGCAGGGGCACAATCTACTGATAATAGAAGTAGTTGAACGATCTTCATCAAGAGTCGGAAACACCATTAGGCCCGAATAGTTTTCTAAAGTACGACCCAAATTGTATCTAATGTAATCGTGCCGTACTAGCGATGTCCGAATTCTGAAGCTTATTCTCTTGACTCTCTGTGGGACTTCCTTTCGTCGCATACCGGAACACTTAGCTAAATGAAAAACAAGCAGCTAGGAGCAAATATTACTCTATTCTGCAATCAAGTTAATATTTATCAAACTGCTTCCACTAATATTCTCATCGAACCCTCAGTGTGCTTCGTCTCTTCTTTTCTCGTACTTCTAGTACCTTTTGGTCAATTTGGAAAGAACAAACCACTGCCTGATTCCAACGCCAAGCCATATTATTGATACTAATAATGGCACATTTCGGGTGGAAAAGAACCTTTCCAAGAAGCCAATAGTCCTATCACGAGGTACAGCACCACCTCCAACCCCTACCCATGTTCTTTCTCCACCACCGTGTTCAAAAGGTGGCACGAAAATGACAGACGTTATGAAAAGAGAGACATAAAAATAGTTGCAGAAGTCCTATCAAACTACAGGACCATCTTTACCGATGAGATAGTTGACAACTATTCTGAAACCATGAATGGGCTCTAAGCGCATGATATGAAGTTTTCCAGCAAAAGTCCCCAACAGAGCCAAGGACACTATCGTTTTGGTCCTGTCACCCACATGAGGAGATGAAATTGGCAGCTTTGCATGTGATAATAATCTATGGCGATGCAAGGTTAAAGAATTAGTGGTTCATTAGTGGATTGTACTAGAAAATCCTTTAATGAATTCGATCTGTGTACTAGAATGCTAATTAATGGCCCTCACGGTTTCTTCACTATGATGAATAACAACAGGAAAGCGCTTGCTCTGAGCTTATCCGCTTTGCTCATTCTCGGCACAACCACCTTTACTTTGTCACGAAACGCATATGCACATACATTTGGAGGAAATGAGAGTGCAGTGTTTTTAGCAAAAGTTCAAGGACTAAAAGTTGTGGCACATTTGATACAAAGTGACCTTTCAAATCAGACACTAGTCGCATGGCATTCTGATAAAATTGGTGAATTCTGAAACACAAATGATACAAAGGAAATGACTGAAAGAAATCAGAGGCTTGGAACAGACATTCCTGCTCTGATATCAAATATTACGACGGTAGCGAATTCCGCTAATCCGGACGCTACAAAAGTAGGTCAGCTCATCACCTCGCTTGATAATGACCTGGCAGAGGCGACAAGCGTCAGAATAGAAAAGACTGAACTTGGAAATGCAACTGTCAATGGATTGGCAGTAGCTGATATACTAGACGAAACCATGGAAGACTATGGTATTGCTACAGGGGCTGAAGAAGAGA
>JBJMEA010000039.1:0-45818 GCA_045809625.1 Nitrososphaera sp.
CGCGGTTTGGTACCTCGATGTCGGCTCTTCCCATCCTGGTTCTGCAGCAGGAGCCAAGGGTGGGGCTGCTCGCCCATTAAAGGGGAACGTGAGCTGGGTTTAGACCGTCGTGAGACAGGTCGGTCTCTGCCTGACAGGGGCGTGGTTGTCTGAGGGGAAGTTGCCCCTAGTACGAGAGGAACAGGGCAGCGCAGCCTCTGGTTTATCAGCTGTCCGACAGGGCACGCTGAGCAGCTAAGCTGCTTAGGATAAGTCCTGAAAGCATCTAAGGACGAAGCCTTTCCCGAGAAAAGACAGCCGTCCGTAAGGAAAAGGGCGGCCATAGAAGATGGCGTTGATGGGATGGAGGTGTAAGCACCAAGCTTCGGCGAGGTATTCAGCCTGCCATTCCCAATAGCCCAACGCACTAAATCTACTGTCTATGCCATCAATCGTTGGTGGTTAGCCACAGACGTAGTAGTGGCAACAGACACACCATCTTCAGCAACTCCGGAAATACGCAAGGAACATTTAGTAAGAAACGTCACAACAACCAAAATCCTGTGATTCTATTCACGACGGTTTTATTTCTTTTTTCGCCTATTTTTTCCTGTAATCAAAACAAGTCTCTATCATACTCTCGTGTTTAACGAACCATTAAATCTGGGGAATGAATATGCTCCACTCTGAATGTAATGCCAAGCTTTTGCATTTCACACAAGGAAGATGTCGATGGCATTTGCTCCGCGGCGCTTATCAAGGCAGCCTTTGATATATCAAAAGTAATACTAGTTGACTATGCGAACCTCATTTCGAGGCTTGAAAAGGTTGCGACAATGCACGATAAGACCGAACAGTTGTACATATGCGACTTGGGCTTGTCAAAAAAAAATGAACAAAAATTTACGGAACTGCTTCAAAGAATTGTTTCTAATGGGGCGGAAGTAACCTATATTGATCATCATGATATTAGCAAAGAGACATTACATGCCCTCAAAAAAGCAGATGTTACGCTCATACGCACAATTGAAGAATGCACTAGCATTCAGGTTTATACAAAATATAAAGAAGAACTCCCAGACCATGCATCGTTCTTTGCCGCTATGGGCGCACTTACCGACTACATGGAGGGCAAACCGCTCGCGTCAGCCATAGTTTCGAGATATGACCGCCAATTTTTGATGCTTGAGTCCACTGCATTATCCTATATGATATCATCGAACCAGCACGACGATCCATTCCTCGCCAAGATAGTCGATACACTTGCCAAGATGAAATATCCACATGACATCAAAGGAGGTTTCGATTTGGCAGAAAAATTTGCAAAAAAAGTGGCAAATGCAGTCGCCTCAATAGAGGATTCAGTTGTAAAGTTAGATAATCTCGCTTACGCGCCGAGCACAGTTGAATTATCCTCAAGCATGGTGGTTAATTTCGTGCTTGGTTCTTCTGGAAAGCCTGCCGCCATGGTGTATAAGCTAAAGGAGGATATCAAGTCATATGTAGTGTCCATACGAGGTTCAGCCAAATGCAAGCTGCACCTTGGGAGATTAACCAACGATATTGCTTCAGAGCTTGGAGGAAGTGGAGGCGGTCACGAGAGAGCATGCGGAGCCGTAATTCCAAAAGCCAATCTCCAAAAATTCATACAAATACTTAACACAAAGTTATCTAATGAGAACAATTCGTAATTGCGATATCAACACAAAAGTGTTGTTGGTGGCATAAGGCACCCCTAGAAAAGTTCTGATTTGGACTTTTGCAATTTCTATTATATTGGACAATAAACTGAAAAATGCTCCAAAGCTAATAAAAGAGACAACACTCCCTATATTGCATATCAGCTAGACCTCCACTATGAACTCTATCTCCACCGAGCTATCAAGGGGCAGGCTGCATACCCCGACAGCAGCTCTTGCGTGCTTTCCTTTTTCGCCAAAGACAGCAACGAGCAGATCGGATGCTCCATTAATTACTTTAGCATGGTCATGGAATGATGGATCGCAGTTAACAAACCCCGTGACTTTAATAACCCGCTTGATCCTTTCGAGGCTGCCAAGAAATGACTTCAACTGTGCAAGAGCGTTAATAGTGCATAATTGCGCTGCTTCCTGACCTCTTTGAATTGAATCAACCTTGCCCTTGAACTTGACCTCTTTGCCCTCTATTGGTATCTGTCCAGCTACAAACACAAGATTGTTGGAAAGAATCACCGGGAGATACGAGCCAGATGGCTCCGGTGGAATAGGAAGGCTAATGCCAAGTGAAGTAAGATTTTGGTCTATCATGATCTTCAACCGTCTATAGTCCTTTATTTTACTTTGCTGCAAAAGACCGCATTCGCTATGTAACTACCATAGTGTGGACTGATCGATCTTCATTATGACAGGTCCTCAGTATTTTGTCTGTAGCGAAAATTTAAAAGGAAAAGATTATAGAGCTACTAGTTCACAGGCAGCTGCGTCTATGCAGCATGACTTTTTGAAAAATTATAAACAGAAAACAAAAAAGTCAAGCCGCCTTTATTCCCGAGCTGTTAAAGTTTTTCCAGGTGGCGTTAATCACAATATCCGCCATTTTGAACCCTATCCATTTTTCACATCCGCTGCAAAGGGTCGACATCTGATAGACGTAGATGGTAACAAATATACTGATTATTGGATGGGGCACTGGGCGCTCATTTTGGGTCACTCACCGAGGTTAGTTGCTAACTCTATCTCGGAACAGGCCAAAAAGGGAATACTCTATGGCACCGTGAACGGAGTAAGTATTGATCTCGCAGAAACTATTCAGAAGTTAATGCCTAAGGCTGAAACCATGCGCTTTAGCAGCACTGGATCAGAAGCTACAATGTATGCAATCAGGCTTGCTCGCGCAAGAACTGGGAAACGCATAGTTGCCAAGGCGATTGGGGGCTGGCATGGGTTCAACACCACACTCATGCAGACCGTCAACTATCCATTTGAGCAAGATGAGGGTTTGGGCCTTGTGCAAGACGAGGGGCAGTTCGTTGAGTCAATACCATTTAACAACCTCGACGCATCCCTCAAGGTACTCGAAACAGTCAAGGATGATTTAGCATGTATAATTATCGAACCTCTCCTTGGAGGAGCAGGCTGCATTCCTCCGGTCGAAGGTTACCTGCACGGACTACAGGAATTTGCTAAAAAAAATGGTAGTCTTTTCATACTCGACGAAATAGTAACAGGCTTCAGGGTTTCTCTCCATGGTGCAGCAAGTATCTATAGACTAGAACCGGATTTGTTTACGCTTGGCAAGATAGCTGGGGGCGGATTGCCTATTGGGGTGCTGTGCGGTGACAAAGACATAATGTCGCTTGCTGATCCCGCTGCTAGAGCGGACAAGGAAACACGCTGTGCCATAGGAGGCGGAACATTTTCGGCTAATCCCTTGACAATGATTGCAGGTCTCAAGACATTAGATTTTTTGAAGAGAAATAAACATCAGGTTTACAGCAAAATTGACAGGCTTGGTGCAATGGCAAGAAAAGGGCTAGCCAAGTTATTTGCAGATTCTCGAATAGTCTGTCAGGTCACAGGAGTAGGCTCGCTTTTTTTGACACACTTCGATATGACTACTGTTTTGGATGCAAATGATGTCGCAAAATCCGATATAGAGCTTCTAAAGCGATACCATCTTGCGCTTATGGGTAACCACGGGATATTTTTTCTCCCAACAAAGATGGCGGCAATATCCTTCGCCCACGAAGAAGGAGACGTAAAGAAACTACTTCATGCTACAGAAAATATTATATCAAACTCTCAACTTTTCAAGTAGTCCGCATAGACATACATACTGCTCTCCATATTTTTTCTCTTCCCAGTAGAAATTACAATAAGAGCGTTAAGATAAAGAATGTCGACTGGTGAGAAAAAGTTTTGAAACTTTCGAGTATTGGTTTGATAATTTACAACTGGGTTTTTCCGTAAATGTCGTGGACTTTGACAAAAATTATTGAAATCATTCTTCATGCCTATTGCACTGTTTTGTATTGAAAATTTCCTGCTCGGATCCATTATTGTAAAGTCATTACAAGTTGATGATGCATTTCCGGGAACTGGCTTCCATATTCTAAGCCATCTCGCTGTCGAAGGCAGAGCATTTGCAAGGGATCGGGCTGATAACCTCTTTTTTCTAAACGGCCTCACAAATGACCTATATAGCGCTGCTCATACTAATTTTGACGGAAATGTCCATTGTGCCGATTTATTGTTCTATAACGATTGGCCGCAAAAAGGAGTTGAAGTTGCTAATTAATTTGTGAGGCCGCCCGAATAAAGGCCCCAACATATAAGAAAAATATTGTTATTATCGAAGCTCCGTCAATGCATCTTCGATGTTCTGTCTGTCCTGAGCAGTGGGCATCTGTTCGAGATACTTGATTAGGTCCTCTTTGGCTCCCTTATTATTGCCAATTTGCATTCTCGCTAGGGCTCTGTTCTTATGTATTGGAGCAAATCGGAAGGGATTAATGTCTATAGCCTTACTATAATACGCCTCTGCAAGTGAATAATCTTTTGACTTTAGATAATAGTTGCCAAGACCACGGTAGGCAAGATACGACCTCGGATTAAACTTAATTGCCTGCTCGTAACAATTCATCGCCTGCTCGGAATTCATCTCGTTATAAATTCCCCCAAGAAGAACCCATGCCTGCGGGTTATCTGAGTCAATCTCCACTGCTCTTTGCAACTTATCAACAGCCTCGTTAACTTTTCCCTCCCGTCTTAATCCTTCAGCCTCAAAGCATGCTCTGTTTGACTTTGAGAACTTCAGGTCTTCGTTCTCCACAATCTCCTTCATGTCTGAAGGGAGCATAAGTATGGCAGTCATGTCATCTTGCTCCCAGTCCTGCTCGAACTGGGACTCAGGGATCGCACCTATAGTATCAGGTTCAGGGACATAAGTTAGAATCCTGCGCTCGTCGTTATCGTAGCCTGATACAATCATTGCATGTTGGACGGTTCCCTGTATACCTGGCATTATTGCTATCGGCGGTATGCCCTGATCAATTCTCTTTTTCAAATCACTTATTGAGCTTTTGTAAATATATGATTCGATGCCAAATGTTTTTGCAATCTCAATCCCGCGAATCATTGTGGCGCCTTGATCGCTCTTCATCCGAGAAATCGGTGGAGAAATGTCTTCTCCCCAGTATCTTATGACAACATTCAATACAAGTGGTAGCTCTGCGCTGTCTTCATTTTTGCTTACAAGCGGCAGGCTTATGAAATGCTCCGATTGTCGTTCCAAGCTAATGCTTTTCTCTGTTTTGTAATCAAATAAAATTCTTCTTATATCTTTACAAAATTCTTTAGAAGATCAAGACCGTCATCTCCGCTCTTTTCTGGGTGAAACTGGGTACCGTACTCCAGCTTGTTCTCGCTAGAGAACACTTCGTGTTTGCATAATCTAGAGCTTGCAAGGGATTTAAAATGCAAAGGAAGTTTAGCAATACAATATCGGTGGCTCTCGTAGACTAAAAGCGAACTCTTTCCTTCAGTAAGTGGATTTGCGCTTGTGATCGAGACTTCGGTCATCCCTTGTATATGAGACGGCATTTTGCTTATTGAACCTCCAAGAGTAAGCGCTAATATTTCCGCACCATAGCATATACCCAAGATCGGTTTTTGTTGAAGCCGACAGGATTTTATGATTCCAGAATTTACCATATTTATCTCTCTACTATACTTGCGTCTCCCTGACAGTATAACCTTATCACATTGGGCGAGATCTTTGCCAGTCACTTCAAAAAACTTCCTGCGGATATGTAGCTTTTCTAATCGACGAAGAGAATTAAGTATTTCTTCGGTAAACGGCGAAAAGTTGTCAACTACCAATACTCTCAACCTGCTTGGTCCCTTCTTTTTGCCAGACTTTGGGTCTTTATCGTTGCTTAACCTGTTGGTCAATATATGTCTAGGCGAAGCCGAAAATCTATTGCGCTGAAATTTTTTCGATAATAACTATCGCGCTTCAGTGTGATCCTTTCCATGATGATTTGTTTGATGCAATTGTGTTTTTGTCATTGTGGTGGCTTGAAGATTCCTCCTCCTTTGATTGCTAGAGAGTTACTCGCTGCGCGAGATGCTGAAAGCGTGTTCCTATTAGGCCGGCAGTAATCCACATTAGAAAATGAATTAGATGACAACGATTTAGTTCAAAGTCTAGCCAGCTTGTGCGAGCCCTTTGCACATTAGGTAAACTGCAGCATATGCCGGTATTTCAGATGAGTCAGCTGAAATATTGAAGGATTTCTTCTTTAGTTTCAGCTTGACCTGAGTCTTAGTCCTGATATTTATCAAGCCATCGCCTAACAAACATGCATCCACAAACGGGTCAAAAGAAGAGAGATCTGTGCATTTTGTCTTTGAAAGGCCACTCTTGCTGCTGAGTGTCCCCGGCATCCTGAACACTCTGTGGACATCAGTTGTTACTTGTGGATCTATTCTCACTCCCATGTCTTTTACTATTTTTTCAAGTTCACGCTTGAATCCTTCATAGCCGCCATATTGATGGACAATGTTCTTGAGTTTGATCGCCGATGTCATGTCGATCTTTAGCTTATCTGCTATTCTTCTTCTCCAACCATATGCAAGTCCGCTCTTCGGGAATTTTATGGAAAATGAGTCCTCGGTATTCGTCTTTCTTACTCCAATAGTTTCCAAAATGAGTCCAGTTCCAGAGAGATAACTCACAAGGTCAGACCGAGCTTGCGGCTCGAGAGATACATATGCATCATCACTTATGTGTATATGAAAGCCATTGTTACCGGAAAAATAAACTGTAATAGCACTCCGCTCAAGACCAACGTCTACCAGCAAGAAGTCAATCAAACGTCTCGTTTCTCTTTTAGAGCCTTCTATGCACTTGCTGCAAGGAATTGAGACATAATCTGCTTTGTTCGAATGACAGAACGAGCAAGCGTATGATGATGCTTGGTGATCGTTTTCAGGAGGACATGCATTGTCACATTGAGTGCATATAAAGTACGAATGTGAGGGAACGCAAGGCATCCCTAGATCTTTGCCATCAATATCAAAAATTAGGTCCGCCCCGTGCCATTGTTTTGCCTGCATAGGTTGTTCTGCAGGAAATAGATAGTATCCATTTGAGCAATAGACATCACAAGGCGCTTCTCGAACTAGAAGGGCATCAACCTCCTTCATACTTTTTAACGATAGGTGCCTAAGCATGCCTGCTTGTCCAAATTGCATATAACCAAATTCACGCTGCTCTATTTTGAGCGGCTGTTCGACTGCCTTGGAACGGTTGAAGTAATACTCCTTGAAAGTTTTCTTTAATACTGAAATCGTCTTGGCGGCATCAGCCTTAGTGTCGGCTCTCATTTCTTCTTCCGACCAAACTGTATTGGATTTATCAACATTTCACATTCGGCAGTTGCAAAACAGAGATTTTCATTCCGTATCTTATCACATGAAGGGACTGAGTATTTCGTGTGGCTTCCCTTCATCCCTGCTAGATGCTCTACTTGATATCTAGTTATCTTTTCGTTAAAATCTGGGGCTTTTTCAAACATCATAACGATCTCATCCACTTTCTTGCCTATGGCAAGCATGTATGTAGCAAGCATTACTCGTGCGGAATGGGGTAGATTATCACCTCTTCCCATAACTTCAAGTGCGTGCTTGATACAGGGTGGATACTCTCTTGCGGCTGTCGAGGTCCAGCGCTCGTACCGTAATAACATTTTTAGCTGAATTTGATTAGCTTTAGATTTTATGCTTTGAGGCAGCGATGGAAGAGTCATCGCTTTGACTTTATCGTAAATGAAAATAGAGAGCTCATTTCTAACGAGCCTGACCGTCTCGTCAGCATCAAGGTAAACATAGCCATTATGGACAATCCTGTTGATTAGTTTCCATTCCTGTTCGTGAAAGTGGGACGCTCGTGTAAGATAATCAACGACTCGAACCCTGAATAGACGTCGATCTTCTGATACGGATATTTTCAATTTAAATAAATCTTCAAAGATCTTGGCAAATACGGAACCTCTCTTACTTTCACCCTGTTTTCTGAGATCTTCTGTAAGGAACTTTTCTGCCCTTCTGGCTTCTGCTAGCGCAAATTTCCTTAGTACTTGGTCTATGTCAACCGACTTGACAATTATGAGAGAAACAAGAAACGTAAGGATTTCAACTTCGTATCGCTCTAGCTTGTCGTATAATTTCCCATCTGCCTCAATCTCAATGCGCTCTGCGGCTCTATCAACAATATACTGCATGTCCGGTAGGTCAAGCTCGTCCCAACCAAAGCCTGACTCACGCAGGTATTCACCAGCCTCATTTAAAAAAGGATATTTGGCTAGATCACTACCAGCCATTTTTATAGAAGACAACTTCGACAATAACATATAGCTGTTCTACCATAAAAACTCCATTACAATAAGTTTAAACTAACAAAAATTAGATTCAAATCGAAACGATGGTTCTAAGGGTTGGGTTTCATGTTTCAATAGCTGGTGGGATAGCAAATTCCGTCGACAATGCAAAAAAATTAGGTTCTACCGCGTTTCAAATATTTACTCGTAATCCCAGAGGATGGGCTGCAAAACCACTTAAGCAAAGTGAGATATCCTCATTCAAAAACAGGCTGGCAATAAGTGGAATAGAAAAAAGATCAGTGGTTGTTCATATGCCATATCTTCCAAACCTCTCTGGGCCTCCTGGGGAATCATATCAAAGATCAGTGAGGACTCTTACAGAGGAGGTCCAGCGATGTGATTTGCTCGGGATATCCTATCTTGTGATACATCTTGGAAGTCACATGGGTTGGGGACCAACCTGTGGAATTGACCAGCTTGTTAATGCCCTACAGTCAGCCATCGGACAGGTCCAACCCGCAAATGAACTGGTCGTTCTCTTGGAAAATAATGCAGGATATAGGAATAGCGTCGGAGGTACTCTGGAAGAGTTGCGCCTTATTCTTGACAGGCTGGGTGATAGATCAACTCAGTTCGGCATTTGTATCGATACTTGCCACCTCTTTGCGTCTGGTTATGATCTACGCACCAGAGATGAAGTAAGCATAATTTTAGAGAAGATCGAAAATACCGTAGGTCTCAAAACACTAAAAGTTATCCACCTAAATGATGCAAAAGGTGCATTGGGCTCAAATCTGGATCGGCACGAGCATATAGGTCTTGGATCTATAGGCCTTGAGGGACTTACCGCCTTTCTCAATCACAGTATAATTCGTAAATTGCCCATAATAATGGAGACTCCTATTGATAGAAGGAGAGACGACCAGCAGAATCTCAAAGTTGTTTTAAGTGTGCTAAAAAAACAAGAATAATCACATCAATGGTCGTCATCTATCTATTCAACTTATAAGATTCCACACTGGTGGAGCCTTCGTAGTAACTTACGATTAACGGGTCGTTTAAATTATAAGGGCATCCATGAATGCTTTTTGGCCGACCATCAGCCGGATCTATTATACACACATCACCTTGTTTAATTGACACATTAACCTGTTCTGTTACAGTCTTTCGGAAG
The DNA here is from genome assembly GCA_045809625.1 of Nitrososphaera sp. Classification (GTDB taxonomy): domain Archaea; phylum Thermoproteota; class Nitrososphaeria; order Nitrososphaerales; family Nitrososphaeraceae; genus Nitrososphaera. The sequence goes on from JBJMEA010000039.1 coordinate 9,519, forward strand.
AGGATGTCTGCAAGAGGGAACCCTTGCACCATCTGTATGAACATGAATGCTCCAAAGAAAGCAAGACCAAAGAGTATAGCCAGCTTCTTGGTTGATATTTTTGCTAACTCTGAGGAGTCATCCTCGAATCCCATACGCTCTCACTACTCTGCTGTTAGCAATTCTAAAAACTTATGGTCTTGGCTTCGAAGTTTGGATTTCGTTCTCAATAGCTTCTTCTTGTTGCTGCCACTCATCAAAATACGCAATCAGCAAGTGTGCTGCCAATTCTTCTTTTGTATGGTCGGCCTTGAGATGAACTGCAAGATAATCAGGTGTGAAGAATAGATTGCAGATATAGCAGAACGGATTTCGTTCATGCTTTCTTAGCAAATTACGTTATAAATTAACGTTCTGTTAATATAAGAGCTTCCATTTGGATGTCTCATGTGGTCTAATGCCACTCCACTCACAAACAGAAATGAACGTTACAGCTATGCAGTACATCTTTGTTTTCTGTAACTAAATCGAAATTGAGATTAGAGCTGATTATTGTGAAGGGCCCAATGCAGCTCATGCGGGATCTCGACTGCTTCTCTGACTAAACAAATTAAAGTAAGTCAACAAGAATTTGAGGATACGCATATGGTCTTTGGCAGGGACATCAGGCTCTCGAGGATATTGAATAATGGCAAAATGTTATGCATCCCAATGGATCATGGTATAAGCAATGGGCCAATCAAAGGACTCGAAGACATTCACGGACTGATCTATCAGTGTGCTTCCGCCGGGCTCACCTGCGTCCTAGTGAACAAAGGTATAATCAAAACAATGCCAAGACCACCAGAAATTGGACTTATAGTCCACTTTTCTGGAAGTACCTCAATAGGTCCTGCGCCAAATAGAAAAATGCTGATCGGAAGCGTCGAAGAGGCGATCAGGCTTGGAGCCGACGCAGTCTCGCTCCATATCAACATCGGTTCAAAGGAAGAGCCGGAAATGCTTCAGAAGCTCGGGATGATTTCTGACAAGTGCGATGAGTGGAGTGTGCCTCTTGTAGCTATGATGTATCCACGTGGTGAGAATATTAAGAATCCTCATGACCCAGATATTGTCGCACATGCTGCCAGGGTGGGGGCGGAGGCTGGGGCAGATATTGTAAAGGCAGTATATACTGGTGATCCTGAATCATTTAAGCGAGTCGTCAGGAGCTGCCCTGTCCCAATAGTGATCGCTGGTGGGCCCAAAGCGACTACAGACAAAGGTATCCTGGAAATTTGCGAAGGGGCAATGACAGCTGGCGCAAAAGGAGTGACGTTTGGCCGCAATATCTTCCAGCATAAGAATCCATCTGCAATGGTGCGCGCTTTGTATAGAATCATTATTGAGAATCGGAACGTTAGAGAGGCGCTGAAAGAACTTGACTGAACTGAAAGCAAAAGAGTTGATTGTAAAACCAACGGTACCAACGTCTTCCTTAAAGGGCTTTCTCTCAAAATTAAAGGAGAAAGGTGAATTTATGGTCAACATTGATCCTAACATCTCCGATGGAAGTTTCCGCACGATCTATACGTCTGAAGATGCTGACATCGTGATTTGCGCGACCTTAGACCAGTTAAAATCATTAAATTTATCTGGCAAGAAGAAGCTTGCGTATTTCAAAAAAGTAATGAGCAACCTTGACATAGAAGAAATAGAACGCGCGGCTGATATTGGTGCCGAAGTGGTAATTGTGGATGCGCCAAACTGGAAGATAATCCCACTAGAGAACATTATTGCTAAACTGCACAACTCTAAAACGAAGGTGTTCGCTACTGCAAAAAACTCACATGAGGTTGTTACATTGTTTGCAATCCTAGAACTTGGAGTTGATGGGGTAATTCTCTCAACAAATAGCGAGGAAGAAGTCGAAGCAGTAATGCGACAGCTATCAAGTGTAAAATTCCTTATTTCACCCGCTACCATTATTGAAGTAAAAGATGTTGGTATTGGAGAGAGGGTTTGCGTAGACACCGTCTCTATGATGAGAATGGGAGAAGGCATGTTGGTCGGAAGTAGATCAAACTTTATGCTCCTGGTACACAATGAGTCAGTTGGGTCTTCATTCACTTCACCTCGGCCATTTAGGGTAAATGCTGGCGCAGTCTATTGTTATACGATAGTGCCTGATGGAGGGACACGTTATCTTTCTGAAATAGAATCAGGAAGCGAAGTTTGGATTGTTAACAAAGAAGGCCAAGCAAGAACAGCTGTGGTTGGGAGATCAAAAATAGAGACGAGACCGCTACGGCTTATACGAGCGCAGATCAATGGAGAGCAAGGAACCGTGATTGTACAAAATGCGGAGACTATTCGTTTAATATCAAAGAGTGGAGAGCCGTTATCAGTCACAGAAGTAAGAGTGGGAGATCAAGTCCTTGGTTATGCGAAGCGAGCCACGGGCCGCCATTTTGGAATGGAAGTTGAAGAATTTATCGTTGAAAAATGACACCCGATTTTCTACCTTGACAAAAATTATTTTTTTTCAATTCTAATAAGAAAAAAGATAATTTTTATTGCTATTTGCAAACCCTAACTGGTGGGCTAGGACTAGCAATAACATTACTCAGCATATCTATCTCAAAACTGCAAAATCTCTTTGAGCTACGGTTCTGAAGATGGGAAGCTACATTCTTCGGTACGGTGTCAATTAAGCGGGTCGGTGAGACTTTTTTTCCTGACTGGAGAAATTAAATACATCTTCCCATTTTCTCAGGCAGGCCCGGAATCCAATAAAGAAATCCTATAACAATAACAGTGTCTGCCATCTGCAGGAGGGAACATCAAACTGAATCATCTGAGTAACCTCTTAAATAATTTGATGTGATATATCAAAGGCACCCACGACCCATAAAACCGAGAACCTGTCGGCCAAAATCAAGGCTGGTGCAAAGGCTCCAGCCAAGGAGGCGATCAGCGTTCGATTATGGTGTGGATCAAGTACAAGGGAAGATCAGGAGAAGTACGTTGGAAAGATGGACTATGAAGTTGGATTTGGGCTCCAGTTTAAGGTTCGTCAACCACCTTCTCCTTGCTTTCCTTTTCTTGTATAATATAAGATCAGATCGCCATAGTTTCAATATTGTATATTCAGCAGCGGCTGAATACTATTTAATTCGATTACGTGTTGCCGTTCTTTTGTAACTTGAAAGCTGATATTCTACATGACTCAATCCTTAATTATTTCGTATGTATTTTAGGGCTTGGTTTCGTTGAATTTGTAGGAATGCTGGTTAGTATGCATGTGACTGACAAAGTAGCCCGTCGGACGGCCTGAAAGATAGAGTAAATAATTTCAACCTTCCCTTATATTGGCACACCAAAAAACACACCATTGTCTTAGTGAACTTTGCGATCCCAAAGATACTATGTTCTATATTGATGATGAGATATAGTAATAATTGCATATCCACAGAATTGGTAATTTTCTCATCGCTTCAGCTCGTTTTTACAAGCTCAACGCATAATTTCTTTTTAGTGACTTGTTTATTACTTTCAAGTATGAGGGCTTTGGACTAATCACAAAACATGGATACGGGATAGTAATGCTTCTCCAAGAAGAAATCACAAATCAAATAACAGTAGGCAATTGTAAAGAAGTCCTTCGGAACCTTCCTGCGAATTCTGTTCAGTTGACAGTAACTTCACCTCCATATAGAAATGCCATCGATTATGATAGCCATGCATCGGGAAGTGGAACTTATTATAGAGGCAGGCTGAATCTGGATACCAATACGTATCTTGATAATATGACTGACATTTTTAATAACAAAGTATATCGAGTTACAAAGGAAGGTGGCTATTGTTGCATTGTTATAGCAAACGAAGTTGTGAATGGGACGATACTACCCTTACCGCACATGCTGTTATCGCGGCTTGTGCAGCCTTTTGGTAAATGGAATTTGCACGAAGAGATAATTTGGCACAAAGTCACCGGCGGGACAAATCGATATGGATCATTCATCATTCATCCCTACCCGAAGTACTATCGTGCGAATATAATGCATGAGTTTATTCTGATATTGCGCAAAGGAGATGTCAATACTGGTCGTACAAAAAGGATCGAGATTTTACCGGCTACACATGAAGAGTGGACTAGAGAAATTGCCAATTCGGTTTGGCACATTGCTCCCGTCCCGCCTGGCTGCATCGATCATCCATGCCCCTTTCCTGAAGAAATACCGTATCGTTTGATGAAACTTTATTCATATCAAAATGACTTAATATTGGATCCTTTCAATGGAAGTGGACAGACTACAAAAGTAGCTCACAACTTTAGCCGTAGATATATTGGAATTGACTTAGTGAAACAGTACGTTGAGCTAGCCAAATGTCGGATAGAACGCGAACCCGTTCACATAAGAAATGAAGCACTCGTCGCGAATTGGAGAAAAATTCCATCACACTTTAAAAACGAAGGTTAGGATGAAGTATTTGCGGCTCTGATAACAAGCATGTCTATTAGAAGTACATTCCTTTCTTGTGCTGAGCATTTGCAGAATAGTACTTCAGCTAAAAAGTAGTTGTGCTGATGACAAAATATAAAGACATACATAATCCCCTGAATCAAATATAAGAGCAAAAAAAGTGCTACTTCTTGCTTGCTGCCTTTGTCATACCTTTAATAAGGCAGGACGATCAAATCATATGCATATGTCTGCTGCAACTGCAGGATCCAAAGCCCCAAGACAGTATCGCTGTAGCATTTGTGGTAGGGTTTTTGAAACGTCAGAAGTTCTTGAAGCACACAAGAGAATGGATCATGGCTCACACAGCTCTCCACCTGCAGGCGTAGGATAAAAAGCAATTAATTATCCATCACTCAAGAGCTCGTGACTTGGCGTTTAGGATATGTGCATCCATCGCTCCCACTGATCCTGTGTCAATTTTAACACAAGCTAATCGGGCATTTGGCCTTGGAGCCGACTATGTAGAAATTCGATTCGACTTTATAGATGTCGAATTATTAAGTGAGGCAGTACAAAATGCACGGAATATAAAAGATAAATCAGTCTTTACTGTGAGGTCAAGTAGCGAAGGCGGCATGTTCAAGGGCAAAGAGGAAACTCGGTTGCATTGGCTTTATAGGCTTGCAGAAGCAGAACCTATGCTGCTCGACATTGAACTTGATACGCTTCAAAAGAATGACGATCTTGCAGATTTTCTAGAACAGAAACGAAGCCCAATCCTTGTCTCATGGCATGACTTCAGCAAAACTCCTTCCAAGGATGCCCTCTCGGATATTCTTTCAGAAATGAGAACCTATAGTAACTATGTCAAGCTCGTGACTACTGCTCATAGTACAGAAGATTCAATAGCGCTGTTAGAATTATATGAGACTGCAATTGGGCTATTCCCGATCTTTTTTGCAATGGGCTACCCTGGGGTTATTTCCAGGCTATTGTGCACCATCATCGGCAATGCACCATTTACTTACGCAAGTTTGGAGAGAGCACTTGCACCTGGACAACTAACAGTACAGCAGATGAAAAAGCTGTACGACCGGATGAGCAACATCAAAACATAACTATTAGTTAGCCTCTCAGGCATTCGTCATTTCTCATAACAGTATGTAGTAAGAGGATAATAACAATAAAGATTGTACGAATACATTTACTAAATGCTCTGCATTTTTGTTAATTACTGTTAGTGACACCAAGAAGCTAGTTTCACCCGGACGTAGCAAATTAGAGCGTTTTTTCACGGTATATATGTGATGGGCTGGCAATATCGCTACAGACAATGCCAGCTTCCGCCAAGACTTATTGCATCATAGGCGATCCTATTCATCACTCATTGTCACCAGCGATGCAAAACGCAGCATTTGCAGCAAAAGGTCTTAACTATACTTATATTGCATTTAGAGTTCCAAAGGAGGAGCTGCAAGAGTCCATTGAATCATTGCGTAGCATAAATATAGCGGGGTTCAATGTTACGACACCTCACAAAACGCAAGTTATGAAATTTCTCGAAGAATTAGAATCTACGGCAAAGAAAGTATCAGCAGTAAATACGGTAATTAATGTAGAGGGTGTATTTAGAGGATATAATACCGACGCCTATGGTTTTATTGAGCCCCTCCATAGGCGCCACGTCGACTTTGGCGGTATGCGTGTTCTCCTTATTGGAGCTGGAGGCGCAGCCAGGGCGATCGTGGCTGCTCTTGCTGAGGAGAAAGGAATCTCACAGCTTGTAATCGCTAACCGCGATAGGCAGCGAGCAAATGAACTTGCAAGACTAGGAAGAGAGGTTGGGATAAATTCTGAGGTCGTGCCTCTAGATAAGGCGTCAGAGTTCTCTTTGGGTTCAGATTTGATAGTCAATGCAACAACGTTGGGGATGAATGATGAACCTAGCCTAATCGATTATCATCACATCCAAAAGGGAAGTATAGTATACGACATCGTATACCGTCCTATAGTCACTGACTTGGTTGAAAATGCGAAATTTGCGCAAGCAAGTGTAGTATATGGTTACGAAATGCTTATTGAACAGGGTGCGAAGGCTTTTGAGATATGGACTGGGTTGTCGGCTCCAAGAGATGCAATGAAAAAGAACCTGCTAGGGATATTTGGTGAGCCAATATGACAGCAATCAAGAGGGCTAGATCGCAGGTGCATGGAGCTATCTCGATAGTAAATGCGATAGCAACAGGAAAAGGATCCGCACTTGGGATATCACTGAGGGTTTCAGCCGAAGTTAAACTCGAAGAAGGATGTGGGCTTAGGTTTATCTCAAATACAAACGAGGATAAGTTGATAAAAAATATCATCCAAAAGACTATGCCTAAGGAAATAATGGAAGATAACATGATAAGCATAAGTGTCAATTCGGAAATTCCGATCGGATATGGGCTAAAAAGTTCTAGTGCAGTATCTAACGCTGTTGCAATTGCGTGCAGCCGGATCGGAAATGATTCGCAGATTGACGATTATTCAATTCTTGACGCGGCTATCCGTTCTTCTCTTGAATCGCGGGTATCACTAACCGGTGCTTATGACGATGCGACAGCGTGTTACTTTGGTGGCTTTACCGTCACGGATAATTACGCTAGGCGCATTTTGCGTAGGGAGAACACGCCCGAAAACCTTTATGCGATCATACTGTTACCGACTAACTCTTCAAGAGGTAATATCAAAATGCTTAGGAATTTTTCAGATCTCTTTGAAGATGCTTTCCTGTTAGCAGAGTCTGGCCAATACTGGAAGGCAATGAAACTAAATGGAGTGCTTGCCTCAGCTGCCCTTTCATCAAGTTATACGCCCGTAATGGACGCAATGGAACACGGGGCACTTTCTGCCAGCACCTCAGGTAATGGTCCTGCCATTGCTGCTGTAGCATATCGAGATACCATCGAAGACGTCGTTGAAGCGCTGTCCAAATTTGATGGAAGGATTATCGTTTCTAAGGCAAACAACGAAAAGGCCAGTGTAATGATCCTAGATGACTAGCATAGAGGCGAAAAGGTCTATTTTAAAAGGAACGATACGCTGTCCCTCGAGTAAGAGCTACAGCCACAGAGCCATAGCAATATCTTCACTTGCTGAGGGGCATTCTGTGCTAACACACATGCTTTTGGCTCGAGATACACTAGCAACCATAGCAGGTTGCACCTCTCTGGGATCAGATGTAAAATACGACGCTACGGAGATGGCGGTAAAAGGCTGCACGCAATTGAGGACTCCAGAAAATATTATAAATGCAGAAAACTCTGGGACTACGATAAGGCTACTAGCCGCTATATCGGGTCTGGTGAGAAATGGGTACACCGTACTGACAGGAGATGAAAGCCTTCGCACCCGACCCATGCAGCCATTATTAGATGCTCTAAGACAACTCGGAGTTGAGGCTTATTCCGCGCAGGAAAATGGGACGCCGCCCCTTATAGTAAAGGGTGGAGGGATAAAGGGAGGGACTGCCATGGTCGACGGTGGCATTTCAAGTCAGTTTATCTCTGCCTTACTTATCTCGAGCATTTACGCTGATTCAGAGACCATACTCAAGGTTCGAGGTAACCTTGTCTCAAAGCCTTACGTATCTGCAACGCTAGCAACAATGAAGCACTTTGGGGTTTCCATTGACCATAGTCCAGACATGCTAGAATACTATGTGGAAAATGCAAAGTACCGTGGAGCAAGATTTGATGTACCAAGTGACTTTTCGACCGCCGCGCTACTCCTTGCAGCTGGCACGCTCGTTGGAGAAGAAGTTACGGTCATTGGGCTTAATTTTCATATGCCTCAGGGAGACTCAAGGATTGTCGACATCTTGAAGAAAATGGGATCCCCATTAAAGGTGGACAGAGAACATGGACATGTTACCGTCAATGGAGTCGAATGGCTTGAAGGTGGTCATTTTGACCTAGGCGATACACCTGACCTTCTACCTGTTGTTTCCATACTAGCGCTTAAGGCACGCAATCCTGTGACGATAACTGGCGTGGCTCATACTAGATTAAAGGAAACGGACAGGATATCAAACATTGCAACAGAACTATCAAAGCTTGGCGCGACCATCAAAGAATTTCATGATGGGTTAATCATAACGCCACCATCCCTTATAAGAAACGCATTGCTAGAAGCTCATAACGACCATAGGCTCTTTATGGCTTTCGCCATTGCATCTATGATGACTCAAAAGTCAATAATAGCTGGAGCACAATCTGTTGACGTTTCTTATCCAAACTTTATTTCGGATATGAAAAACCTCGGGGGATTAATATCGCCAGCCCCAGATAGAGAATAACAAAAAGCCAATATATAGAACAGGCTCAACTTCTTGCAATATAGATGGTTGGCAGCATGATAGGAGAACGATTTGTTGCCTTGAGCTTTGGCGAAAGCCATGGAAGGTGTGTCGGTATGGTCGTGGAAGGATGTCCCGCTGGACTATCTTTGGATGAAGCCGACATACAGCGTTTTCTTGATCTCAGAAAACCCGGCCAATCCATTATAACCACACAGCGAAAAGAGGATGATAAAGTAGAGATCCTGTCAGGTGTCTTTAATGGCTTTACCACTGGAGCCCCAATATGCATGCTTATATGGAATAAGGATTCAGATTCAAAACCATATGATATGATAAAGAATATACCGCGGCCAGGTCATGCAGATTATCCTTCGCTTGTAAAGTACGGAGGTTTTGCCGACTATCGCGGGAGTGGGAGATTCTCTGGAAGATTGACGGCCACTCTTGTTATGGCTGGCGCTTTAGCATCCAAGCTTCTTAAAAAAACACTTGGCATTGAAACGGTGGCCTACACTACTGAGATAGGCGGCATCAGAGCAACAAATATGACCAAAGAACATATTGCTGCCAGATATGATAATGACGTTAGGTGCCCTGACTTGCAAGCAGCTCGGAGCATGAAGGAGGCTATACTTGAAGCAAGAAAATCAGGCGATTCACTTGGGGGCATAATTGAGTGTGTCAGCACAGGCCTCCCTGTTGGGTTGGGGGAGCCTATCTTCGCGTCTCTTGAATCAGATCTTAGCAAGGTGCTATTTAGCATACCCGCAGTCAAAGCTGTGGAGTTTGGTTCTGGTTTTGCAGGCAGCAAAATGCGGGGGTCAGAGAATAACGACAGTTATCTGATAAAAGATGGCACGATAATAACAAGAACAAACAACGCTGGTGGTATATTAGGCGGCCTTTCGAATGGGATGCCTATTGTAATGCGGATAGCGTTCAAACCAGCTGCATCCGTAGCCAAGACTCAGCTAACGCTTGACATTTCAAGAAAGGAGCAGACAAATCTAACTGTTCCAGGTCGACATGACCCGTGTGTTGTACCGCGCGCTCCTCCAGTGGTGGAGTGTGCAGTTTCTATGGTTTTGGCCGATCATGCAATTAGGTCGGGTATAATACCGTTGGTTCTTCGGCGAGATGATTTTGTTGGATAATGCTAATGAAGAGATAAATTTTCTCCGAAACAAAGTCCGCGATGTCACAACCCAGATAATGCTGGCCGTACAGGAACGTATGGAACTTGCAAGAAAGATCGGTGAGGTGAAGAGCAAGCTTGGAATTGACATAAAGGACGAAAAAGTTGAAGATGAGGTGCGGCTGAGGGTGACGTTACTCGCAAAAGAAATCGGAATGAACAGCGAACTTGCACTACAGGTTCTAAACGTTTTGATTGCTCAGTCAGAGGAGGTCCAGCAGCAAAAATTCTCCACCAGGCCAGCCCAAAAGCAGACGCATCTTGGGGTATTCTCTAGGGCAAAGCAGCTTGAGGCTGCAGGGAAAAAAATAATACATATGGAAGTTGGTGAACCAGACTATCCACCCCCAGCTGTGATTGGGCACGCGCTTGCTGAATCATTCAAAATGAAACTGTACCATTATACGCAGACTCAAGGGATCGACAAGCTGAGGGATGCCATAGCTATGAAGGAAGGCAGAATGGTAGCTAAGGAACAAGTTATAGTTACCCCGGGAGGACGGTTTGCCGTTTTTAGCGCAATAACGTCTTTACTCAGAGCAGGGCAAGAACTAATCGTGATCGAGCCAGCATGGCCTGCCTACAAGGAATGTGGCGATTCCGTGGGTGCAAGGACAAAAACACTTAGGACCACAATTGAAGACAAATGGATTCCTAATATTAGACAGCTTGAACAGGCAATCAATTCAAACACGAAAATGATTGTACTCAACTATCCAAACAATCCGACTGGAAAAATGCTTGACGAAAGCATAATGGAGAAGATAACGCTAATTGCAAAGGATCACGATCTGTATTTACTCAGCGATGAAGTTTATGCTGATTATGCCTTTAGGAAGTCGAATAGCGCTGTACACTACAATTATGATAAGACAATTATCGTTGGATCTTTTTCAAAACGGTATGCCATGACAGGATTTAGAGTAGGGTACGGTATTGCAAATAAAGAAATTGTCGCAAGAATGGCAAGAGTTCAAGCAGTTGCGATCACTAGCGTAGCCGAACCAATGCAGCAGGCAGCTTTGGTTGCGCTCGACTCGGATCCGTCAGAAAATGTTAGACTAATGAAGAGAAGACTTGAACTTATTTGTCATAAGCTAGACAAAATGTCTCTAAACTATGTCGAACCTGACGGTGCTATGTATGCTTTCCCTCAGCTACCAAAGGAAATGGAGGATATTCCGCTTATTGAGAAGTTACTAGAAAAGGGAGTAGCAATAGCACCCGGCAGCGGATTTGGGGACTCTTACAAACAATTTATCCGGATATCTGCTTGTCAACCTGAGAGATTAATAGAGGAAGGCCTTAATGTACTGGCCTCAGTAGTCAGGGAAGAAGAGGAGGAGTAGCAGAGCTGTAAATTGCAGCAAGTGGCGATTATAGGAGCTGCAGGTAAGATGGGCTCTTGGTTCAGTAGCTATTTTGTGCAGCGCGGCTTAGAGGTCTTAGCGTATGACATCAACGATAAAGAATTGAGAATGACCTCAGGCAACATAAAAGTTCTGAATAACATATCTGCGTGTGTCCGAGAGGCTGATTTGGTCCTTGTTTGTGTGCCAGTCCAAAAAACACCTCAAACTATCAAAGAGTGCACGAAGAGCATGAAAGAAGGTGCCATCATAGGAGAAATATCTTCGGTTAAGAAGAAAACCATTGTGGCTTTGAAGAAGACTCCTTCTAGCCTGCAGCCCCTATGTATTCATCCAATGTTTGGGCCCGGTGCAAGCAAAACAGGTGTGGTAAGGATGCTCCTAATTCCCGTAATAGACGAAAAAAAAGAGATGGAGACTGCAAAGGGAATATTCGAAAATGCCAAAGTTATGCTAATGGCAGACGCGAAACAGCATGACAAGGCTATAGGGATAGTCCTTGGCTTGACATACTTTGCAAATATCGTTTTTGCCAAGTTGATGATCTCTTCAGACAACATTTCAATGCTAAAGCAAGTCTCAGGAACCACATTTGCCCTCCAATCACTCATTGCAGAAAGCATACTGACAGAGGAATCTGAGCTTGTGGTTGCCCTCATTGGAGAGAACGTTTATGCGAAGAGGTATATCCAACAATTTATAAAAGACGCAGCGGAACTTGCAAAACTCGCAAGTGCCAAGGACCGCACGGACCTTAAGACTGAATTAAATTCAGTCAAATTAAACATTCAAAAGAGCCAGGACCTGAGCCAATCATATCATCGAATGTATGAAATATTATCGAATGCAAAATGAACAAAAAAAGGCAACCGTATACGGTATGGGCGAGAGGATAATAATAATGACACTTCTTTGGCGAGATCCATGGCTCAAACCCTTAAATCATTACGATATCGGAGCAGAGAGCTGCAAATACTGTGAACGGCATTTCACAAAATTAGAATTTGTCACGTCCTGTGAGTTTTGCGAAATAGGAATCATGCATGACAAATGTGCCAACAGACATGTACTTTCTGACCACAAAAAAGAGCTGCAATCAAAAATACACATGCATAGGGATAGAGCATTGCATGACTATCAATAATGTGATGATTTTTTAATCAGATGGTGGCCCAAGATGATCCATCCCAATTCCACTGCTTCTTTCCCCATCAATTGATGATATTGTCCTTGTTGATTTGATCCCTTGTATTTTCCTGATCTCATTGATTACAATATCCACTGTATTTCCAAATGGTACATCTACTCTTACGATCAGGTCAAATTCAGCAAATACACCCTCAACCGATACAACCCCAGGTATCTGAGCTATTTGGTCGAGGACAGGCCTTTCCATGCCCGGGAAAGTATTTATCATCACGTAGGCTCCTGGCATAGGATTCCGTAAGCCTTGACCTATATTAAACGATTATCGCTTTGACTGTGATCGCAATCTTTCGACGCTACCTCACATCGAAACACGAAAAAATTAGGTCTAATATGCTGGATGGATAACTTGAAGATATTGGCTAACCCATAATGCGATAAAAGATGAAGAATCACAAAAAGATTAAGGAGCAGCAGCAATCATACAAGGCCAAATATTTGACCGCAGCAGTAGCCCCTCTAAACACATATACGTTGACACGAATGTCCGCTTAATGACAGCACTGACTGGTACTATTCCGCTGGCGATATCCTAAATATTTTGCCCGAAGCTCCGTATGTCAATATATACAGATAGCCATCAGGTCCAACCTCAATATCACTAATACTCCTAAACCCTGTCCCTAATATTACGCTACTTAGTTCATCTACAGTATCAGCTACTTTGTCCTCAAGTGATCCCTGCAGTATTAGGTTAGTTCTATCAGGGCTCAGATCGAAATGATATAGCCTACCATTATTTATGTCTCCAACAAACATATCATTTGCATACTGTTGGCCCAAGGCAGTAGAGTTCAGGAAATTGATAGCTGTTACTCCTACTGTGTGCTGCCATGCAAATTCTGGGTCTCTGTATACTCCAACTCCACCAAAGTCTACCAAGTCTTCTTCTACATCTGCTCCCTCATTCTCCGGTGCTGCCGCTGGACCCTGCACTGCCGCCCAACCACTGTTAAAGCCAGACAACACAAGATTGATTTCATCAAGCCAATCCGGACCATTTTCCGTATCCCATAAATATCCCGTGACAGGATCCCGCGCAAGGCCAAAGCCATTTCTTATGCCATAAGCATAGTAATAGGGTAACATTCCAATATCTTGCTGGCCATTCTCTTCCTCGTCATCCTGCCCCTGTGTGCTGAGTGGTGAAACGAGCACTGGAGCAGATAATGGATTGCCTTCTGGGTCTACCGCCATGATACCGCCCGTTCCATCAGGCGGGGGTCCGTCTTCATAATTCTCAGCCTGGCTCCGATGGTGATCTTGATCTCCTATCATAACGTATACAGTAGTGCCATTTGCATTTTGGCTTACTAGAACAGGCCCGCCATTATATCTTGGCCCAGGTCGAGCTGGGAGGTCTAACAACAACTTCGGGTTTATAAGTTGGGTAGATCCTGAAAGTGGATCTTGAACCAGCTCGTACCTGTAGAGACGGTTGCCCGCGGGTACTACTCCATCTGCGTCGTCCCCATCCTGTCCGCCACCTGATTCTGTATAATAAAGATATACATAAGTTGTAGTTTCATTTTCCTGGTCAACGCCCATCCCAAGTAAGCCTCTTTCATTTGTATCATTATCGTTTGCAACCGCAACATCAACGAGTGGTTCCGGTTGGACCACTCCGCCGATTATTCTAGTGACGGTGCCATTATCTTTGTCTGTAACTATGATGTCATCGCTAGAGTTGCCCAAAAATGCCATTGCAGTAGGCCTATTCAGGCCAGTTACAATTTGTTCGAGTTTAAGACTAGGATCATGTATTGCTACTGGCTCATCATCTGCCGGTATTCTAAGTGGATTAGTTGTAATCTCCTCCTGAGCAAATGCAACTAAGGGTATATTGACCAAAAGAATGAGAACTATTAATGGCAGGCCAAGTGCGAGATTCCCAGTCCTCCTATTCCATTGAATAGCTGGGGGACCTGACTTCCCGGAAAAATGTTTAAAGATAAGAGCACTTACGAACAACAAATTTGTGAGTATCCAGCTGCTGGCATGGTGATTTTCATGCACTAGATTATTATCAAAATCAAAACCGGCATATGCTTTGCTTCTATCCTTGACAAAAGAGATAGACTTAGATATTTTCTGATTTAATGCTTGACCTTGATTACTATTGACAGCAAGTTCATTGGCGCAGAGTTTTTTGGACATCGACTCCTGGCTTCCATTCGACTCTCAACACCTAGTTGTGTATATATCTAACTGTGTATTCTTCGGTCATTCTTTCTTGCTGCTGCATCTTTGTGTCCCTACTATGACGGCTAAATGATTTTTGCTAACTTTATACTCTACCCCTTTGCTCATTATGATGTAGAAAAATGAAACCATAAAATGTAAGTAAACATCATTTCTCAGAAAGCCACATTGCAGACTAAATTCTTACAAGAATTTCATCAATATGGCATCTGAGGTCTAATGTTAATACAACGGCTGTGTCTTTTAATTATCAAGGATGTCAGATCACGACCCTTTCTCCGACTGGTCTAGGCTTATAAATAGACCAGTCTATGCTGCCGACGGCAGGAAAGTCGGCTTTTTACGGTCGATATTGGCAGATTATTTGCTCATAAAAAAAGGATTCGTCGTTCTAAATAAATATTACATCCCAAAAACACTTGCTGAGTCCGTAGATAGGAAAGGAAGAATCCGACTTAGGATAACGGCGCTGGATGTACGAGCGAACTACACATATTCCAAAATGAAGGACATATTATCAGCGATAGGATACCTTCCTGAGCGGAGAGTCCTGCAAAGCCCGTCATATGATCGTCTACAGACGCTGCGGTATGGTACAACCAGAAATAGATTAGCTGCTTGCATCGCCTTTGTTTCTGCCATACTATTCTTAGCTTCCGGGTATAAGGCGAACATTGAAATCTATAACCTTGCCGTAGCTGAAGTCCTATCCCTTCAAAGTTTAAAACAATTTTGGAATTTGGTTATAGTCCCCATAGGATTTTTGGCAATTTTAAGCCAACTAGGCGGAATAACTGTCATGATGGGGGCTGGATTTTTTGCTGCCAATAGGGTCAACCTCGGAAAATTATTGGTCGCTGTAGGTACAGGACAGGGCCTATTTACAATAGCCATTAGGATTTTGGCAGAACTGTGGTCAGGTCAATTATGGAGCGTGAATAATTACGTTACATGGTTGACATCCACTGCTACTGGCCTTGGCCTATTGTGTGCAGTAGTTGCACCTACCATAGCTAAAGGAAAGGGAGATAGCATACTTTTTAGGACGATTCGATTAGTGCTTGGTAGAAAGTAAAACATTACGCCTATGTACTGCATATTGTGAGACATACTTTTAATTTTGTGTTTTTATATAGCGCTGTAAAAATCTCCTCGATAATGTAATCCCATGCTTTAGGTTGGTTAGATATAGGAGATAGGAGTATCTCTTTGAAGACCTGATATCAAAAATTTACTGCTCATTCACGAGAATTAGCTTATTGTTGAATTCAAATGCAAGGCTTTTCTGCTTAAGTGTAATCCTGATGTCATTAGCAGCTTTCGTCATACATTGTTCGTCAATATCATTGGTATGAATTTCAACCTTTGTATATTTTACTGGCTCAAATTTGCCTTCAAAGTAACCATCAAATTCAATTAATGACATACCACCATACCTGGATGCCATGCTGCGAACTATTTCTAAATATCCTTCGACCCGGGGCAAATAAAATTTCACCGAGTCTTTCAGTGTCTTTACGATATATTTGTCCTCAGCCATCTCCTGTACCTACTGCGTACAGGATGCTATATAGTAAAAACGTGATCATAGTACATATTGATGGATGCTAGTATTGAGCAAAAAAGAGCCCATGCTTAGGGCTCGAAATCGGTTAAAACCTACTTCCTTACCGGCCATAGTGGGAGCAAAAAATTCTTGTTACTTTCAATTTCGATACAAGAAGTAGATTTTCAAGCTCGACTCAAGTGAACTGATCAACAAAAATATGAAAGGCATTGAAGTCAGACCTTTAGGTTCAGTTTTGTGATTTAGGCACTTAGCCACCAAAGACTAACGAAAGTGAATATATTTCTATCAATTGCGAATCGTATTTCAATATTTGCTTTCTGTTCTAGCACTATATTCTCACGCAGCCTTCATAGTCTTTTCATCATATTTCTATTATATTGAGAGCGCTCTTGCACAAAGTTTGTCCTCACAAGATATACCTAAGAATAACAGTCTCGCTAAGAAACCTCCTGCTGTCAGAATGCCAAAGAGTGGCAGGTTGCAGCAATTAACCATGCATTCAAAGCGTCATATAGAACGACTACGAGGAGAAGGCGGAGAGAGAATGCCGTGCTAGCTTAATGTCCGAATAAACAATGGATGTTTGTTTGTAGATGGAAATCCAAACTTTGAAAACTTATATAGCCAGATAAAATTGAAATGAATCATGGTTGAAAAGATGACGGCAGTTTGGCTGATTATCCTTACCATATTGGTTTGTGCTGCGGTTCCAGGTGCCCTGATCTTACTAACGACATCGGCAGCTCCTGCCAAAGCTCCTGCAAAAATGGTAACATGGTTTGAGCTGTTGGACAATTCGCCAATTCCGGACCAATTCCAATAGAACTAGGAAATATTTTTGAACCCCTTATATTGCCAAAGTTGGCAAGTGTTTATATTTTTGGTTTAAACTCTGTAGTTAACACAAAGTATTTACCCTGTTTTACGTACAACAAAGGAATCAGTTATGATCGAAAACCAGGGTCTCTACTAGTAGGATTCATGACACAAGTCTCTATATCCTTGACATTATACTAAAGAACCTTAGGCGAATTAACTTTGAACTGCTCAACAGAAACTAATTATAAAATGAAAAAGAAATATTAAGACCGTGAAAGAGGTCCGTAGTGAGATAGAAATCAACAGCTACCCCGAAAGTGTATGGAAAATTCTAACTGATTTTGTCACGTATGATCAATGGAACCCCTTCATTAACAAGATAATTGGTCTTCCGCGTGAGGGCGACAAAATTGATATATATATAGAAACCCCGAGTGGAAAGAAAAGAAAGTATTCCCCCAAAGTCACTAAGGTAGAGGAAGGACGCGAACTTCGCTGGTTTGGCAAAAGTTCACTGCCTGGTTTTTTAAACGCAGAGCATATTTTTATCATAGAGGAACTGCAACCGCAGCGAGTTAGATTTATTCAACGCGAGGTCTTCGATGGACTGCTAGCCGGCTTTTTTGGAAAAGGTATGGATTCAGATGTCAAGCAAGGTTTCGACGACATGAACTATGCTCTAAAAAAGCATGCGGAGAGGAGTAACCATTAGCAAGAATATTTATTTATATTTCTGCGAGGATAGTACCTAGTGCCAAGTTATTACGAAATATTAGGAGTGCCTCCTGATGCCACTCAGGCGGAAATAAAAAAATCCTTTCGCAATTTGGCATTGCAGCATCATCCTGACAAGAACAGGAACTCTGAAGAATCGAAGCAAAAGTTCATGAAGATAATAGAGGCTTATGAAGTGCTTTCGGACGAGCAAGCAAGGAAGAATTATGACAGCAATATTCTGCAAAGACGTGCTACAAAAACAAGGTGGACGCCTTCGGCAGATTTTGGGACTGTATATAGCTACGAGGAGATCAAGCGTCGATACAAAACAGGCACTGTTGGCGGCGGAATGTGGGATATTAGTGATAAGGCCAGTTTTGGCATATGGAAGGCTACCATACTTCTTTTTGCATGTTTAGTTGCATTACTGCTCTACATCACGCTTCTGAGTTAATGCGTATTTCGCCTGCGTCTATGATCTTCTTGTTCCTCAGAAGCTTTCCGATTATTGTACATAACATATCTAAACGCAAAAAAAGCCCCGACCACAAGCCCAGGAATGGCAATGATGATGCTCATTCCTATCAGGAGCGACATAACGATGGCCAATATGCCACAGCTTATTGAGGCGATCATAAGCATTAGTATGGCGGGTTTTGTCGCAGCCAAGTCTCACTTGATCTTAGGAGAGAGAGTATAAAAGTCATTTTCTGATTGTCTCCTCAAAAGGAATAAAAAGGGAATAAAGTCAGTTGCAAGATAAGGAGAATAACGGTGCAGATAGTTGCCATTGGCAGCCGCGTGTTTGTCACTAGTTTCCAATTAGCAGGCGTGAAGGGAGTTAAGGTTGATTCATCATCACAAGCGCTCACTGAGATCAATAAGATGGATGAGAATAGTGGCATAGGGCTCGTGCTGTTAAGTGACGATATTGGCAAAGATATTCGCTTCCAG
The DNA here is from genome assembly GCA_045809625.1 of Nitrososphaera sp. Taxonomy (GTDB): domain Archaea; phylum Thermoproteota; class Nitrososphaeria; order Nitrososphaerales; family Nitrososphaeraceae; genus Nitrososphaera. Next base: position 28,318 of record JBJMEA010000039.1, read on the forward strand.
CTTACCAATCTAAGGGCAAAAAGGCCCATCCCTTTAATCTTTGAACTACCATCGCCAGGTAGCAAAAAAGAAAAAGTTGACTATCGAGCTCTTCTAAAGCAGATTCTTGGCGTATAGTTTACCATCGCAATTGAGACTTCTTAACCATACCTACCTTTCCGTAGTGGTTGATTGAATGCCTGTTTGTAGGGAGAGTATGTGTTGCCGGGAAAGATATATCGTTATAGGAGGGAATTCTTGTCAAATTTTTCCATTTCACTTGCTAGTGCCTGTTCGCAATACATGATGCGGAGGTTAAAGCTCACATTCAATTTTTACGGTCTTCACGGTAATCCGTCCCCTCTTGTATTAAGCGGAGTTATTTTTTGATTTGCATTCTTACTCTTTATTATATTTCGCCCTTGCTTTGGATACACTTTAGTCACACTAGCTCTCGCCTATCTAAAAACTCATCTTCCTCCTAGTAGAATTGTTATATCTTGTTATCTCAATCTAACACAGTATAAGCTCCATTGGCTTTTACCGTATATTGAGGATCTATAAATTATTCTAGTCGTAAATAAACTCGCAATTGCACCGCTTATCAAGATTGCGGAGAATTAAAATACGCGCATCATTTAGGGATTTGATAAAATTTGAAGCGCAGATTAGGATGTTATGAAAGCACTTCCTTGACGTTTCTATCATTGCAATAAAATAGGCAGTAGCGGGACCGGAAAGATAATATAGATCTGAGCCCAGATCAAGCGTAGTATAAACCAATGTTTGGTGCACAGGTCATAGATTTTTCTGCTGGTGGCATCTGTTATTCACAATAACATTGGGTTTTGATGATGATAATCAGCATTTTCTTTGTAGCATTCTCTACAGTCCTATACTAATTCTAAAGAAATTTGGGGTTTATTCTACATTGATGGTCGATTGCACATCTAGCAAAATAATAAGTCATTGCCAAGACGGGCAATCAATCCATGTTTCTAAAATGTCTATCTTTGGGTTAAAATGACATCTGAGCTCGTCCCGAGCATTCCCTGCATCCTAAATTGTGCTTATTCTGAGGATATCAGTAAAAAGAAGTTTGGAACAGCAAAAATTCTTCTAGATAAAAGCCACTTGAGCGATTCAAGTTTTTGATTACCTTATCCTTCTCTACAATATATAATAGCCAGAAACCGATAGTGTCTTTAGCATGGAAACAAAGCAGACAATAGTTTTTTTTTTGATGGCAGCAGCACTTATCAGTGGCCAATTGGTACTCCTCAGCTTCTGGGGACTTTCTGAGAACAAAATGTTCATACAGACGGCCTCTTTTTCCTTGGGAGATAATAATTATGGTAATATTATTCCCGTCCAACTGAGCAGCGGTGTTTCTAGTAATGGATTTCAGGTTTTGCCTGACCCGAGTCCGCCAAGCATAGCTGATCCAAACTTAAAAGTTGAAAAGGTGATCACAGGTTTAGATTCACCTACAAGCATGGCATTTGTCGACAATGATGACATAATTATAACACAAAAGGACAACGGACAAGTACGTCTCGTTTCAAATGGTGTTTTGAAACCAGAGCCCATCCTTCAGGTGCCCGTCGTAAATAACAGCGAGAGGGGGTTGCTTGGCGTGGCCGTCGCAAACTCGACTACCGACGGCTCAACAAAGACTGTATTTCTTTATTATACTGAGCCCGTTGGTGGTCAGGCAAAAAACAGGATCTACAGGTTCGAGTGGAATGGCGTCGATAATTTGAGCGGAGGGCGACTCATTTTGGATCTTCCAGGAGAACCTGGGCCAAACCACAACGGTGGTAAAATGAAGATTGGACCTGATGGTATGCTATATGCTGTAAAAGGAGACCTCAATAGGGACGGAATGCTTGAGAATGTGAAGGATGGACCGCCACCTGATGATACATCCGTCTTACTGAGGGTTGATCACGATGGAAATGGAGCTGGGAACCCGTTGTCAGGCCCAGGAGGTTCTAACCTTACCAGGTATTATGCTTATGGTATCCGGAACAGCTTTGGTTTTGATTTTGATCCACTCACAGGGATCCTATGGGACGCTGAAGACGGACCGACCGACTATGATGAAATAAACATTGTTTTACCTGGCTTCAATAGCGGATGGCAAAAAGTGATGGGGCCTATGCAAAGAGATGAAGGAGGTACCACAACTGAGGATCTCGTACAATTCCAAGGATCGCACTATGCAGACCCTGTTTTCAGCTGGCTCAAATCTGAGGGAGTAACTGATATGGAAATTTTAAACTCCTCGAATCTTGGTGAAAGGTACGACTACAACATCTTTGTTGGTGATATCAACAATGGGAACTTGTACTTCTTCACCGTAAATAGCAACAGAAATGGACTTGAGCTCGGAAGTATTGCGGGATTGCAAGATTTGGTAGCTGATAACGCGGACGAACTAAACGCAGTAATATTCGGCAGGGGATTCGCTGGGGGAATTACAGACATCGAAACAGGACCAGATGGCAACTTGTACATTCTTACACTCCGAGGCGATCTTTACCGCATAGTCCCAAGTGCGCCTCAAGCATCGGCGACATAGTAGGGGAATTTTTTTCCCCATCTCTAGCCCCCATTTAGTATATTGTCAATAAGAATACAACAAATCCTGTTGTAGATGGCCAACGAATACATATATACCCTCCTCAGTTAGGTTGCTAAGACAGTGAATCTAAATATTACTCAGGGCTTCGCCTGAGTCTGCGATGATATTGCCAACTCTATAGTTCCAGCATTTTGAACCTGAGAACCAATATTCATACTAATCGTGGTATAATCAGGACCAAATTCTTTGACATTAAATTCCATTACGTTTGCACCTTGTTTACTTTCGGCTGCTACATTCGTTATATTATCAAGAAGGGCTCGTGGGATCCGCGCAATGAGCGTGGCGTTCGGAGCCAATGGCTCGTTAACGTCCTCTCCTATGCTTATCTTTTTTTGTTTTTCATCAACTCTAATTTCTCCGACGTCAACTCCTGGAGGAGAGTCCAAGCTTATTGTAAAGAGCGCTTGCTCTCTTTCACCTATAGAATCAAGCGTATATATCTGATATCCGCCATAGTATATCTTCCCATCTGGAGATTGAGCAATTCCGACTGTAGGTACAAACGGATAATGCTCCAGGTCTATGTGTATTTCTTGGGCTATTGTCTTTCCATCTTCACTCATCTTGAGAGCATAGATATCGCCCGTAAAGGTCCCAAATACGAACATTCCTTTAAGTTCTGGCACTGCATCGCCCGTGTAATATATCATCTGGGTTGGTGCTATCGTGTCCCAGTAACTTCGTATGGGCTTGATGGAGGTGTCGTTTGATCGCTCGGGGGGCAAATTAGCAGGTTGAGAAGTCGGAAAACCATAATTGCCACCCTTTGTTATGAGGTTTATTTCATCATAACGTGCTTCGCCATTTTCAGCGACAAGGCCAGTTCCGTTATTGTCAAAGGCAATGCCATACAAGTTTCTGTGCCCAATTGTGTAGACTGGCGAGTTGGGATATGGATTATCTTCGGGAATCGAGCCGTCCTTATTTATGCGAAGTACTTTGCCTATTACGATGGATGGGTCTTGGGCGAAAATATGCTCAGTAGCATCACCCACAGTAATGTAGAGCTTACCATCCGGACCAAACGTCATCGCTCCGCCTGAATGATAACCCCTCGAAGCAGGTATGTTATCCAATATTATCCTCATATCCGTGCCTGTATTGTTAATATCTGTGAATCTAACGACCCGGTTAATGACTTTGCCTCCGTCAGCGCTTTGGGTGTCTATCAACGCAGTATAGTAGAGGTATACATAGTGGTTGCTATCAAATTCTGGATCTATCGCAAGCCCAAGCATTCCCTGCTCCCAGCTAGCAAAAAGATCATTTACGCTAGCAAATGGCTTGTCGAGGATATTTTGTTGAGGAGTCATCACCCTTATTTCACCTGTATTCTTTTCATTGAAAAAGAGCCTGCCATCTGGAGCAAAGACCATGCTTGTTAGCATTGTAATTGCAGTTCCGTGATGTCTTTGCAGAAAGTCGTTTGTGTCTCCATCAAATTTCCAATATCCAATCAATCCTGAAGAAACATCTGACATGTCGTACAGTTGCCTAACTTCTTCATCTGCTAGTGTTCGTCCATATATTCGAAGATCATCAATAATTCCAGACCATCTATTGCACGATGAGCAATAGGATGGAGATCCAATTCTCATTGGTAAGCCCGGATCCCCATTATAAGTACCCCGAAATTCTGTTTCACCAACAAGCTGTCCGTCCACGAACAATCTCACTCTTGAACCGTCAAATGTTCCAGTTATAAGGGTAAACCTGTCTGTTGGGACTTCGATAGTTGGAGGCGAAAACGACGTACCGTTGGTATTGAAAACGCCGAAACGAAGAGTCGCAGCTTCGGAGCCAGATTGGCTGCTAGCAGCTTTAAAAGTGTCAAACTGCCAGCCCGAGGTTTGAGGCCTGTTACTATGTGAGACAATAACGCCATAGGGTTCGATAGTTGTTGACCTCATCCAGAAGGAAACAGAGAATTGATTGGGATTGAGCTCAGGTGAATTCATTATTTCCACTGACTCTCTATATTCTCCCTTCATCTGCATCGATTGACCGGATTTTCCACTTACATAAACGACATCCTTGCTAGTGAGATTGTTAATTAAGGTTGAATTACCTGGTGCCTCGGTGGCATCCAATTCATTTAAGAGCAGGTCACAGTGCATCACGCCGCCATATCTCTGGCATCCAAACAGATGAGTTGAAGATGTTTGTCCATGGGCCACGATAGTGATCTGTAAAATTAGGACGATTATAGTGCCCATGACACTCAACGCACGAGAACAGAGATTCATATTAACCCAGGACTACAAAAAATAATTTAATCCTTCAGAGAAATAAAGGTGAGCCTCCTCATCCTCTCACAAGCAGATATTCCAACATATTATGGCTATGGAATTACAATAAATTGCGAGTACCCTATTTTGTGATTTGCTTTATCAACTGGAGCATGGTTCTTGCTACGTTTTCTCCATACGGGTTGCGTTCAATCTTAGTGTCGAGCATCGTTTCAATAACGTTGCTCAACGGGTCGCGCCGATAAATCGGAAAGAGCACATTTGCCTTCAATAGCAGCGTCTCCCACCGTTCAGAGACGTGTCTTAGAGTTACGCAAGGGCGTCTAAGCACGATGGCTTCTTCTTGGACCCCGCCGGAATCGGTCATTACAAGCTGGCAATTTTTCAAAAGATAAAGAAACTCCAAATATCCTGCTGGCTCTATTGCGAGGACATTGGAAGGTAAAGTGATGCCATAACGTGCCAGATTATTCTTTGTCCTAGGGTGGATCGGAAAGACTATCTTGTGATTTACACCAGAAAGGTGTTTCCTCAACATTTCAAGCCTGTCGGGTTCATCGACATTTTCTTGCCTGTGCATGGTAAGAAGCAAATATTCCTCAGGAAGATCAAAGTGCTTACCATACTCGTCAGCAACTTTTGCCAGCCGTCTGCAGACATCGGCGACAAGGTTTCCCGTCACGGTGACATTTTTTTCTATCTGCTCATATTTGAGAAAAGTCTTAGCAAGCTCCGTTGGAGGAAATAGGAAGTCTGAAGTAGAATCAATCTGAATCCTGGCTCTCTCTTCAGGCACGCTGAGGTCAAAGCACCTCAGTCCTGCTTCGATGTGTACAAGGGTAGAGCCAATTTCTTTTGCTGCCATTGCTCCAGCTAAACTCGAGTTTGTATCGCCGTAGACTAAAATATGTGGTGGCCTAACCTCCCGTAGAAACTTCAGCATGCTTTCCTTAAGCTTGGCGACATCTGATGTGTCACAGCGAAGGTCATAATCTGGTTTGATCTTTAGTTCGTCAAAAAAGATGCTTTTCATATTGTCAGAATAATGTTGTCCAGTGTAGAGTAGGGCGTGATTACCCTCTCCGTTTAGCAATTGTACCAGATCAGCGAGCTTGATGATTTCTGGCCTAGTACCAGCAATTGTAAGAGTGTCTACAATATTTTTTTCTATTTGCATTTAACGATTATTACATGCCTTTATTGTATTTCTAGAGTATCGAATCATTGCTGCATCTGCCAAGCATTTTGTGTGCCCTTTTCCTTCGTAAAACCGTGAGCGGTCTTCGTGCTTGCCCAAGATTTGATCGTAAACGCTCTGATGAAGCTAACAAAAAAGTATTGCGAAAATGGCAGAAAGAGTGGTAATTGTACGGCGTAGCGGAAGCCGCGCCAGCCATATTCCTTGACAAGCACTGCAGTTTGCAGTCCAAAGAGCAAACCTGTCAGTATAAACCAGATGCTCAGGGGCATATACGCATACGTGTAGGGATAGTAGTCAAAAACCAGATAATGGAATGCACCAAAGGCAGGAATCAACAGCATGATAAAGCCCGTTATTGCGGCAATGGGGTTTAACCAATAAATGTGGCCAATGATATCCGACCGATCTGCTATTCTTGTTCCAAGCAAGTCAATAAATCCTTTGGCCCACCTTGCTCGCTGTCTTAGCATGAAGTCGAGTGTTGGTGGCTTCTCGTCATAGTTTATTGATAGGGGTGCAAATGCTATTTTGTAGCCTTTCTTTAGTAGCCGTGAAGTTAGCTCGTAATCATCGACCAGGTGATTGGCAAACAAACCTACCTTTGAAAGGACATCTTTCTTGACGATATATCCTGTTCCTCCAAGCGGACAACGTCTGCCAATACAAGTCCTTATTGTCATAAATGGAGTAGACCAAAGATCGCCTTCTAACGCAAGCATTCTGGTGACAAAGTTAAAGCTCCTATTGCTGGGAACGTATCTCCCTTGAACAGCACAAAAATCACCATCAAAAAGAGGTAAAGCCTTTTCGAGGAAATCTCGAGTTAGTAGACCATCACTGTCAAGAACCATTAAATAGTTACCCGTTGAATTCTCAACGCCAAAATTCAATGCGATTCCCTTCCCAGCCTCTTTTGTTCTAAGATCGAAGACCTTTACTCTCGGATCATTAACCTTCGCCTCTTCGTAAGTCCTGTCAGAGCAATTATGACAAACTACGATAACTTCAACTTTTTGATAGGTCTGATTTAGGCACTCAAGTACGGTTCTCTTTATGACACTTTCTTCATTCCTTGCTGGGATTATTATACTACATAACTCTTTTTGACTCCGGAATCTCTCGGATACCTGCTCTTTCATCTTTAGCTGGTATTTTGTGACCCTTCCGTATGCACCCAAGTACAGAGCGAATATTAGTAAAAGCATGAAGACATAGATCAGATTGAAGCCCAAAATTGGCAAAGTAACGTAAGTTAGGTCCAAATCCGGGTCTACTAATATTTCGATACCATAAATCTGCGGATATATTGATGCGGTTAGCACTAGTGCCCAGAGTGCAATTACAATAAAGAAGAATGCAATCCATAGTTTTTCAGCCAATCAGCCACACCTTCTATCTATAGCTCCGCTCACAGCGTTAATGAACTTCATGATGTTATATCGGCATTTATTTATTGCTATAGTCGTTATAGGAGATATTACCAGCCAAGTAGGTTCTGAATATAGCTTATTGTCTGTGATAACTTATCAATTATCTGAGTAAATATATCTTGAGGCTTTGTGATTTCGTATTCCTTGTAACTTGATGCGACATTCCCATTTGCATCAACCACAGTGACCGTAACTATACGTGAGGGAGGATGTATATCTATTAGCGCTCTATAGACATTGTTTTGGTCTCGGAAAAGACCATCCACTCTAAGTTGACCATCATGGACATATTTGACCTCTCTCGTGGTCAGACTTGAGTTATCAGTTATTCTAACCTTAAATACATTCTTTCCCTCATGCAACTCGTCAGTGAGTATTTCTACCCTTGGCGGGACTTTGTCGTTTTGGGAAATCTTCGGTGGTTCAGGACTGCTCTCAGGTGCGGGAGGAGGCAACAATGGGATAGGCTGAGCACTAGCATATCTCACTGCAGAAACAATTATTAACACAATTACAAAAGCAAGCATAAAATACTTCAATAAAGAAGAATGAAAATAAACAATTTAAAAGTCATTGCTTTCTGATCACTAACTAATAGTGTAAGTATAGCAGGTGGTCGACTGCACATATCCTATAACAGAAGCTGACAAATCATCTATTATATTATGACAGAGTGAGATTTGGAATCTTATAAATAAGTGTAATACTTTATGCTTATAATGAATATTCTTGCCATCGGGGCACATCCTGATGACATTGAACTTGGATGCGGTGGCTTGTTGCTCAAGGCTTCAAGACAAGATCGCCATAATATTTTCATGTATACGCTGACTCGAGGAGGAGCTTCAGGTGATCCTGAGGAGAGAACAAAGGAACTAATACAATCAGCGAAATTCATAGGAGCACAAAGATTATGGATTGATAATTTTGAGGACACGAAGCTATCACTTTCAAGCGACCTGATTAATCATATCGAATTTTTTATCAAAAAGGCCGACCCAGACATTGTGCTGACTCATTCTGCAGGAGATACACACCATGACCACCGGGCAATAGCTGCTTCTACAATGGAGGCCGGAAGATTCGTCCCAAATATACTGGCTTATGAAATTCCTGTAACTCGAGACTTCAAACCTCAAGTCTATTATGATATTTCAGACGTAATCGATGGCAAGATAGACCTTATCAATATCTTCTTCTCCCAGAGAAGCAAATCCTTCCTCCAGTCAAATGCGATTCGAGGACTTGCCCAATACCGCGCTCTGCAAAGCAGGTTCAATAATTCGGTAACTTGTGTCGAGGCATTCGAAGTACAGAAACTGTTTTTTGGAAAGGACTTCAAGTTATTAAATATTCCTCAAGAGCAAATAGCAAGAACAACGCCTCAGCAAATGCCTAGAGAAGTTATCGAATCAATAACCACATAAATCTAAAGTCAGGTGGTCTTCTTTTGTCCCGCCATAAGAAAAACTTCGTCAGTATTTACTTTGTGTTTTATGGATCTCGCCGGGACGCCAGCCACAATATCTTCATCGGGGACATCGTGTATTACTGAAGCACCTGAAGCCACGATAACATTTGTGCCAACCTTGATACCATTTTTCAACGTTGAGTTTAGACCTGTCCAAGTGGTGTCACCGACACTCGTACTGCCGCCAATAATGGTTCCTGCAGTCAGTTCGCAGTTCTTCCCAATCGACACGTTGTGAGCTATATGGACAAGAGCATCCAGCTTTGTTCCGTCTGCAATTGACGTATCTGACAGAGATCCTCTGGCAACAGAGCAGTTAGTATATATTTCGACATTGTTCCCAAGTCTGACATATCCTTTGTGAGGGAATTTTTCTAGCTGACCACCTTCATGCCTCTCAAAGGCAAATCCATCGGATCCTAAGGAGGCGCCAGACTGAATGACACAGTTCTTACCAAGTACGCAGTTTTGGACAAGTGATACTTTGTCATAGATAACCGTGTTGTCACCCACCAAACAATTGTCGCCTATTACTGTGTAGTCGCCGATATAACAACCCGATCCTATCTTAGCCTTATCTGAGATTACTGCTCGAGGAGAGATTCCAACCAGTTGTGCTTCGCCCATCATTTCTTTACTTGCTCGAACAAACGTGAGCCTCGGATTATCTGTAAATACTAGCAATTGCCCGTTATTCGGATGAACTACGCCTTGCATTTCCTTCTTACAGAGTATAACACCGGCATTTGAGCGAGAAATATAAGCTGCTCCTTTTTCGCCCACATACCAACAAAACGCAAGATCATTATCAGTTGCTCTATCAATAGAAGAGAACCCATGGACCTTGTTATTGCTGCCCTCAGGTTCAAAATCGATTCCATTTTTTGAGAGAAAGTCAATTATGCTCCAATCTGACATTTATACAATTACACTAATGCATTCGAAAGTAGCTATTAAAGCATTGTGATCTAAATTGCTGAATCATCTCACTTAGGACTTAATGTGATGCCTCCATATATTACTAAGAATGCTCGACTCCTCTCCCATTGCTGGTTCAAAGTTAAAAGTAGGCAAGCTGGACGAAGTTCTCTTTTAACAGCCATTAATTTATTATATAAGAATTCTTTTGAAAAATCATTGCTTAATAATCTCAGAAACGCATTGGAACCTATTTTTAATAAAATTGGTATGACCTTAGCTGCAACTGGGCTCTCAGCGAACAATTGGACTGCAATCGGTCTTGGCGTGTCTATTTTAGCAGCAATTGTTTATAGCTCCAATGGTCTGCTCAGTCTAGAATGGAAACCCTGGAATTTGTCTGCCGTATTGGGCGGAGGCCTTCTATTGCTTTCAGGTTTCTTTGATATTGTTGATGGTATTGTGGCAAGAATTACAAAGCGACTGTCCAAGAGGGGCGCGTTCCTTGACTCTACCTTCGATAAGATCGCCGAGGTAGCCATCTTTGCGGGCATTGCCTTCGGGCACCTTTCAGATTCTTTTTGGTGTCTCTTAGCTCTTGGAATGTCTCTTCTTGTAAGCTATACTAGAGCGAGAGCTGAATCTCTAGGAGAAAAACTCAAGGGAATAGGCATAGGTGAGCGAGCAGAACGACTGCTAATTATTGCACTAATAGGCATGATACCTATGAGAGAGGCAATGGACTGGGCAATGATAACTGTTTCCATAGTTGCAGGTATCACCCTAGCGCACAGAGTAGTAGTGGCGACAGCCAGATTGTCCTCTACCGAAGCTTAGCGGCTGTGCGCCTGTCTGACTCTGATCTTACCTTCACAATGCCCCTATGAACGGCGCATGACACACAATAAAATTTAACATCTGTTGACATCGGTATGTATGCACCAGACGCTCTTAATTCTTTGGCAAGTGTGGGTTCCACTAGTGTAATCCTTCCTGTTACCTTCTTTGCCTTATCTCGAGGAACCAAGGCGCCGCATTGACTGCAATGGACTGATCCTGAACTGCCTTTTCCTCCCTTGGATCTTCCCCTGCTCGCTCTCTTCTTCGGCATATATATTCTGAAAGAGTTGCTCGCTATCCTTTAAGTCTTCTGCTCCATATTTGCCAGTACATTATTTTGTCACATGTTAATTATTAAATTATAAAAAGTCGCTGTCAGTTGGAACATTTAATATATAGGAAATCGTAAGTCGCAAAGTCCTGTTCATTAACCTCTTGTGTTTCTCAGTTATTCAGTATTAGTATCAGAAGTGCTTTTCGTCGTCACACGCAAGCTTCATACCAATTATGTAAGCGGCTATCTTTTGTTATTCTCGTGCTGAAATTTATCGGGTTGATATGATAATAATTTCGAAAATTATGGTTAGTTATATGAGACAGATCGTACTCTTTAGCTCTACAGAAAAATACTACTCGAAAGAATCTCAAGAGAATCAACCACAATCCTTATAGCTGTGGTAGATCACAAGCTCATTTGCAAGGGCGTTAGCGCAAGTCCAAACCGCCATCCCAATCCTCGGTTATGGGCTGCGCAAACGAGCCCTTTTATTATCATGCGTTTTAGGTATTGTCAATCAAACGGACTTGAGAATCGCTATCGCTTCGCATATTGTTATTGACAAGATAAGAACCATGGACGATATTGTTTCTGAAAGCTTAGGAGGGCCGGCGTGCTACAGCGGAATCACTAGCAGGCGGTTTGGGCTTGATGTAGCTCTGGTAACCAAATTTGGCAGGGATTTTCCGACAGACTTATCCCAAATACTGCAGAACAATAACATCGTATTGAATCAGAATGCGCTTACAGATTCTCCGACTACTAAATTTCAGATTAGTGCTCCAAGTGATTCCCGAAGCCTGGTGCTAATTGATAAGTGTAAATCACTGACAGTTGAAGACATTAAAAGTGTGAACGCAGATTGCTGGTTGGCAAGCCCTGTCATAGATGAATTGCCCTCGGATGTACTTGCTGAAATAAAACAGAAGCGAGGCAAAAAAAATTTTGTGATGCTCGATCCCCAAGGATACTTACGTGCTGTGGACTATCAAGGACTCGTAACTTTAGGAGAAAAAGTGGAACTGGAGCTGTCAGGAATCAATGCAATAAAAGTAGACGATCAAGAAATGAAGGCCCTTACTGCAGGCTTGCAAGGGTTGGTTGGTATGCAGGCTCTCCAGTCGAGAGGGGTTGAATTTGTTCTCTATACAGAGCTTGGGATTATTCATTTACTGCATAAGAAAATGCATTACTGGGTGACATTACAACACACTGATACCCTCGATTCCACGGGACTGGGAGACATACTGTGCGCCTCATTTTTATGTGCTTACCTAAAAGAAAGGGATCCAATATGGGCTATCTGTTTTGGGGCAGGAGCGGTCAGAGCAGCGCTGGAAACAAGAAATGTCGGTATCGCTAAGATTCCATTTTTGCCCAAGATAGAAGAGATCGCAACCTACCTTTACAATACAATTGGGTATCAGCGTCTCTCTTAACTTTAAATTCAGCCTTAAGGAAAGAAACCCTAGTATAATAACAATGAAAGTTGCGCTTTCAGGCGTTGATATGCGAGACGGAGCGCTCCTTTCCAAAGTCAAAAAGACCCTGGAATCCTTGACCGTCAAAACGCAAATAATGAAGGATGATGATTACCATCTGGCAAATGAAGTAGATTTGGTGATGGTCGCTGGAGGCGATAGAGGTATACTTGATTACTTTCACAAGATCGAGTTTGATTCGCCACCAGTTCTTGGGATATACGAAACCGACTCGACAGGCTTTCTTGCACAACTCGACGCAAGAGATCTAGAGTCTGCAACTACTCAACTAAAGCGGGGCAGCTACTCGGTAGAGGAGGTTTTTAGACTTGCAGTTGAAGTGGACGGCAAGCAAGCTTATCCTGTCCTAAACGACGTAGCAGTTTTCCCAAGCAAGAGTGCAACTCTAATGGAGCATATTCTCAGGATCGATTCAATTGACATATGGCATGATAAAAGCGATGGGGTAATAATTTCAACCCCCACTGGTTCGACAGCCTATTCGATGTCTGCTGGCGGCCCTATGGTGCTCCAAAGAGCCCTAGTATTCTTAATCGTTTCTGTAAATTCGCTTGATAACACAAGAAGACCGCTTATTGTGCCAAACCAAAGCAAGTTAGAGATCACTGACATCATTAGCCGCTACCACTGTGAGGTGGTGCTTGATGGAGGGCGCAGGGTACAGATAAAGAACACTCTAGAATGTAGCAAGCATGCATTCCCTGCCCGGCTTGTAAGACTTGATGGTCATTCTTCTGCGGCATCGCTTATGGCTAAGAAGGTCAAACTTGCTGAGGACATGCTAAAGATGCCACCAAGCGCAAAGCTGATACTCAAAACTCTAGAGTATGAAGGATCATTAAGCCAGAAGGACCTTGCAACTCGTACGATGCTGCCTGAGCGAACGATTCGACTTTCTCTCAGCCACCTTATTAACCAAGGGTATGTGAAAAAGAAGGCTTCCCTGAGAGATGCTAGGCAGAGAATATATGAATTAAAATTTTAGTACTGAGCTGCAGCCCTAGTAAAGGCTTGAAAGGCCTCCTCAGGTTTACCAGGCCTGCTACCAAATTCAGCATGGTACTGGACAGCAAAGAAGAACTTGTGATCCGGAATTTCCAACATTTCCATTCGTCTGCCTCTATCTGAATGAGCTGACATGACGAGTCCGTTTGTTGTTACAATATCAAGATACTTTTGATTAAATTCAAAGCGGTGCCGGTGTCGTCTCTTTATTGTGGTGGATCGGTATACTCGTGCCGCAATAGTTTTTGGAGTTATGCTTATTTCATGGCTTCCAAGTCGCATGGTCCCTCCCATATTGTGAATGTCGATCTGCTCAGGCATGAAATCAACTATAGGATTCTTTGTTTTTGGATCGAGTTCAGTGGAATTAGCATCTCTCAATTTACAGACATGGCGCGCAAATGCAATAATGGCGAGCTGGAACCCAAAGCAGACTCCAAGATATGGAATGTCGTTTGCCCTTGCATAGTCCGCTGCCTTTATGATTCCCTCACTCCCTCTCACCCCAAAGCCGCCAGGTGCCAATATGCCGTCAAAGTTCTTTAACATTGATAGATTCTGATCGCTATCAGTTTCGAATTTTTCAGAATCGATCCAATAGACCTCCACCTTCTTTCCGATGCTTGCACCTGCATGCAAGAGCGCGTGGTAAACGCTGACATAGCTATCTGGCAACTTTACATACTTGCCTACAACTGCAATCTTGATAACACCATCATGCTTTGAAAAAGATTCTGCTATAGCCTTCCAGTTATCCCAGATAGGAGTAGCCCTCTCAAGTTCGAGTCGTCCTGCTACGGATCTCAGCATACCCTGGCTTTCGAGCACTTCTGGTACCTTGTATATAGAAGGCGCATCGTGACAGGAAATGACGCAGCTTTGTTCTATGCTTGCAAAAAGGGAAATTTTTCGTCTAGCATCGTCTCTTAATGGAGTCTTGCATCTAACCGCAAGAATGTCTGGCTGGATACCTATCCTTCTTAATTCCTGGACGCTGTGCTGCGTGGGCTTGGTCTTTTGTTCTCCTACTACTTCTAGAACTGGAGCCAATGTAACATGAATGAAAAGTGTATTTGAATGACCCAACTCTAGCTCTAGCTGTCTGAATGCTTCAAGGAACGGCAAGCTCTCGATGTCTCCAACAGTTCCCCCACACTCGACTACTAAAATATCCAATTTTTCCTCATTCGCGATCTTGCAAACTGCGTTCTTTATCGCATCGGTAACATGAGGAATTATTTGGACACATTGACCTAAATACCTGCCTTCCCGCTCAGCCTTAATTACCTCCATGTAAACACGGCCAGTTGTTATGTTATGGTCTTTTGTCAATGCAACATCCGTGAAACGCTCATAACTACCGATGTCCATATCGCATTCACCCCCATCGTCTGTAACAAAAACTTCACCGTGAGCAACAGGGTTCATAGTCCCTGCGTCATAATTTACGTATGGATCTATTTTCACACAAGAGACCTTGTAGCCTGCAAGCTGGAGAAGCTTTGCTGTTGAGGATGTGGTTACTCCCTTGCCAAGACCAGACATAACCCCGCCTGTGATGAAAATAAACTTGGAACGAACCTGCGGCGTCGACTGCACATCTGGGTTTAGAGAATCACCTTTTTATTCCTTTTTAGGTTCTTCAGCGCTATATTAATAAGAAGAAAAGACCACACTTAATTCGTTCTAAGAAAATGCAGGAAATTGATGCTAAAAAGCTACGAGGGCGGTCTGCTATAAAGACTGCTCATCATGGAATTAATACACAAGATGAATCCCTGCTAGACCTTGTGATATCTAATCTTTACGGAGTAGACAGGGATGAGGCGATAGACATACACCTTAACTATCATCTTGACAGAATGATTACTGCCATTGCAAGAAGATGCTCGGAGAAGGGGATGACATCCAGCACAATAACAGATCGAATTCGACACCTAGATTTTTCAGCATCTGCAAATCAGGTTGCAAAGGGAAAAGTTAGCGAGACTGCGGCCATTGATGCTTTATTCCGATCGGTACGAGCAATAGAGAACCAATCCGGAGACGACCGGTATATCAGCTTCTATGGCTGAAAGGCGGTATCGTTATCTCATCATACTGAAAATCACTATATGGATATATCTCTGATTTATCGCTATCAGATGGCTAGTGCATCCTATCATGCTCAAGGGCCCTAGATAATAGGTAGCACTTCACAAGATGTATTTTAGGTTTCCAACCAAAGCTTGTGAGTTTTTGCTCGGGCCAGTTTTATTGCTACTCAATGTAGCCTACCTCGTTAAAGAAGCGTATTAGTTCGCTAACATACTTGTTCTCTCTGTTTATGCTGTACATAATATTGGCATACTTGCTTTGAGTAACCCATCCAATATTTATGAGGTCGATAATATTGTTCTTTATGTCTTCACGCTTCAGATGGGTTTTTTTATGGAGAACGTAGATCGTTGCAAGCTTGTTTTCTTCAGCAAGAGCCTTCATTATCTTTACCTTGCCAATGCTGCCTAATCCTGTTTCTATAATTTGCTTGCTGTTCATTGCCTCTGAGCCTAGACTACTTTTCATCTTTGACCCTCCTCATCAAGACCGGTTCTAGTTCTGCAAGGGATGCACCATGCAAACCTATTGCTTTAAGTGACTTGATGTCAACTAACTTTCTTGTACTTAGATCATCTAGGTAATCTTCGATGTCAATCTTTTTCATCCCTAGTTGATCGGCTAGCTCGGAAGCGTAAAGACGTACATCCTTGAGGCCGACATAGGCCTTTTTCTTGCTTCTTAGAGCACGCACCAAAGCCATCAGACTTAGCACATGATTCCTTGATAGTTGATCGATCTCTTCTGTAGTTATTGATGGATGCAATTGGCCGTGAACCTTGCGAAGATGATCCAGCATGACTCTCCCAGAGCCGTCTGACTCAGCAAGGTTGCCAGCATATAACAACAGATCAAGGGCATATCTTACATCTCCATTTACCTCAGATGAGGTTGTAATTTTAGCAATCTTGTCTATGACGTCTGATCCTATTGCTCTTGGATTGAACGCTTGAGCAACCCGACTCTCTAATATATCGCTAACTTGCTGCACTGTGTACGGAGGAAATTCCATTGGAACCCTTCCAAGTGTGCTCATTTCTGCTGCATCCAACTTGCCGTGAAATTCTGTACTTCGAGCGATGAAGATCACGCCCTTAACATAGCATGACTTATCAAGCTCATATTCATTCAAACGCGTCAGATCGTAGATGATGCTCGTATCTTTGCTACTTTTTACCAAGTAATCTATTTCATCTATGACAATGATAGCATACTGACTATTTTCTCTCAGATACTGCAAGACATACCGCAGCATTTCTTCTGCACTAAGACCTTGAGCAGGCAGCTCAGGCGCTATATGCTCAAGAAGAAGTCTGTATATTGCAAATTTGTTACCTCCTTGCAGCTTCATATTGATATATACATTTTTTAATTTCAACCTGCTGTTTCCAAATAACTCTTCGAGGCTCTTGCAGGATTTTAGGACCGTTGAGGTCTTGCCAATGCCCGCAGGACCTATTATCTGTAAAATGCTAAGCGGAAACTTGTCAGGATCGCGAGGCGCGTCAGAAAATACCCGTGTTATTTGCTGAATCTGAGCTTCGCGGTGAGGTAGCTCCTCCGGTAAGTAACGTGGTGACAATTTAGATTTATTCTTAAATACCGTACTTTCAGACATTGGGATATGCTGCATAGGGCTCATTCAATAATATATACCTGAATGGCTTGGAAGGCAATTGAAAGTACTGCTGATATCTAATGTAACTTATATTAGTAATGTATCGTACGTAGCTATATCGACATGCCAATAGATCCAGACTTTCCAAAAAATCATGAGGCAACTGGTAAGCATCAACACTCAGACGGAGAGCATTTTCATTTTGTATGGGGGCCTGGAAGGGCTGCAGAAGCAGTAGAAAATGAAGAGGTCAAATCTGCATAT
>JBJMEA010000040.1:0-19235 GCA_045809625.1 Nitrososphaera sp.
TGCTTCTGTAGTCCTAATCTCGGGCAATGATTTTTTACCAATAACAAAGAGCCTATACTTCGGTGATTCTTCTACTTTTTTTGCTGTTTTGTTGTTTGTTCCATCAGATTGTTGCCGCTGACCATCTTCCGTGTTGGTGGCAGTAGCAGTAGTAGTAGCAGTAACCATGAAAAACCGTCTTATGTCTTCGATACTTTTTACATCGCCACCACTATCATCATCAACTATTTTCGTCTTCGGACGGTAAAAGAAGAAGATATCACCTTTTTCCAGTACTTCTGCTGTTGCTTCCTGATAATTATTGTCATCGCAGTTATTCCTTCTACTGTCTGCATCTTTCTTACTCCCTTTCTCCATTTCCATTACTAGATTTACACTAAAAAGTAATTAATGTATGTACCCGTAAGCGAAGTCTTAAAGGCTAGTAAGATGGTGGAGCGGGTGGGATTTGAACGGTTCCTTTTTCCATAGTTACCCTATGGCTATGACATAATAAAGAAGCAACAGATTAGAAGGTTGAGAAGGTGCCGCGGTCGTGGGTTCAAATCATCCCACCCGGTCCATTTCTTCCTGTTATAGAATTACGGCATCGAATTGAACTGGTCTTTGAGCAATTGTCGAACAGATCAGATAGAAAGAAGGATCATGATATGTTATTTGACATTCCTAGACTTTACCTCAGCTTGCTCTCTTAATACTATCCATCCTGTCAAGCTCTATATGCAATACTGCTTATTTCAATTCTGCTCTACTGCTATGAATATCTATCGGGATGGATTTTAAAAGTTGAACAGATGATGATGGTCTAAGAAGAAGAAAACGTCAGACATAGACTTTTTTCACGCAGTGGTCTTTACTTCGGTTATCCAGTCACATTTTAGACCAAATTTTAGGTGATGCTTGCCCACAGCGACCTTGTTAGGTGCATCTGAAATGCAACAGAGCACGTTCGCTTCTTTATTGTAAAGCATATCCTTGATCGTAACGCCGAATTCATCCATTGGAGCATTTTGGGCTTGCTTTATCTGCTCTTCAGTCATATTTCCCATGTCATGGGTGTCAAGATATGTAGGCGTATTAAAGATGAAGAAAAGGGTAAGTCTTAAGCTTTTCTTTATCCACGTTATTTTCTTTTGTACTCATTTCAAAAGGCTGTTACTGATGACAATGTTCCTGTTTGATAGGAGTATGTAGGAGAGCTATAGGAATTAAATTTATTAAATATCTCCTTCCTCTGCTTCTTTCGCTTCCCAGTAATCCTTCAAGTGTTGTACTTCTGGATCCTTGAATCGTCGTATTAATTAGTTCTATTGCTCTCTCCAGCACAATACAACCTAGACCAAAGTGGAGCGGGTGAGATTTGAACAGTTGTTGTCTTTCCACAGCTGTTCCTTTAGCGAGGTAATAAAGTGCATCTTAGAAAGAGCTGCTGTTGAGCTGCTGCGGTCGTGGGTTCAAACAATTCCACCCCTCAGTCCATCTTTTCCTGTGTTAGAACTGCGGTATTGAATTAAGCTCATAATCGGTTATTGTTGGACGAAGTCCTCTCATCTTTACTCTCACTTTGTATAAAGTATGCAGAGAGAAGAAATGCGGAGACTAGAGAAAGGTGCTAATAATAAGAGATAGCTACTGCAGTATTCACACGTAAGGTATCCCATTCTGGATTTTGCTACGTGAACGGAGCTCCTTTCATGGGCTTACTGTTCCTCATCTTCTGGGTTTGAAGCTCTTGCAATGCTCTATTCAAATAAGCCTTCATATTTTCTTGTTCTAATGATGGCTGTATGCCTGTTTGTTCTGTGATGATCTCTCTTTCCTTTTCAATGATATCTAAAACTCTCTTTTCTGTTTCTTGTCCTACCTGAGCAGCAGCCATAGCACCGAAAACTTTGGATCCTGCAGATGATTTAATTAATCTGCGAAGCCTTGCATCTTGAGCAAGATGAACCGCAGAGAGGTAAAACCCTGCACAGAACATAAATGATGACAACAACATTAGTGAACGACCTGCAACTCCAAATGTTTGCTGTAGAGCGGAAGGCGCAAGTGTAATGCTCATCATCATAGCCCCAATTGCTGCAATGGTGAAGTAATCTTTTATTTTTCCATCTTCTACTTTTCTTGCTATGACAAGAAAAGAAACTCCAAACATAACGCTACCCGCAATCAAACCAGCTCTAAAAATGGATTTGAAGAGATAGGCATTTTGAAAGTCGTCCCAGCTCCATACTACACCTGTAAATAAAGTATACAACTCCGTGTATCTTCCTATCATATAGAGTACTAATGGGATTGAAAGTAGGACTAAAAGTGTAGTAGGCATCTTGCCTACCCTTTGATGATGGTACTGGCGTAGAAGCATGGTTGTAATAGCCCATGTAAACACAAATGAAACAGTAATTGGAATCCAGCCGTTTAGATATTGGTAAATTATTTTCAGTGAAGAAGGCACAATGTATATCGTCGTAATATCGGGCTTGACTACTTTGTATTGTACATCTCCTTGGTACTTTTCATCATTTTTGTAGATAAACATGTCTTGAGGAATTGAGCCAGGAGGGGTTTCTTCTTCTACTACTCTTACAAGGAGCATCTTAGAACCTGCATCAAATGCCATTGCCGCAGCAAGTGAAACAGCAGCAAGTCCGCAGATTAACAATAGACGATATGTATCTTTATCCCTAGTTACTTTATACCATGATAAAAATTTGAAGCCAATTATTATCATTATACCTGAGGAAATAATGGTGCTGAGTGAAATAGCAAAGTATGCTATGTATCTAACGCTGACATTATAATAATAAAAACCAAGAAACATTGCTATAAAGGTCACAATCAAGACTAACATAACCGCTGTCACGACTTTGAATAACCTGTCAAAAAGTAAGGATCGCACTCGTATATCCGCACTTGCTTGGCTAACATATTTCAAAATGACAAATGAGCCTATTGCTCCAACAATTATGGTTGATCCAAGGATTATTGCTCCTAAAAAGTTATCATAAGGAAACATCTGTCGGCTTGCCAGATAATCTACTATGATGACAGCAGTAATTGCTATTGCAGCAGTTATAACCATTTTTCTTGATGGTGCCACCAAACTAGGGAATTTTGAAACTAGAGGGTCATTTCTGTGGAATTTTTGCATAAAATTACCTTTCCATTATTTAATCTTTCAAACATATATTTGTGCTTTCTGTCACTATCTTAGTACAAACCTTTCAATCATATTTCGCAATTAAACAGCACAACAGATAACTAGTTAATTTCTGCATTATTGGTGATACAGAGGAATATCAATGTTATAGTTAGAGATCGGATGGGATTGAAGAGCACTTTTAAGGTTAAAAGAAAGAGGAAAGTGGCGGGCAACATAAGACATTCTATACACACATTTTTGCACAAGCACGAGAGTATCCTGGTATATTGTGCACTA
Organism: Nitrososphaera sp.; assembly: GCA_045809625.1. GTDB lineage: Archaea > Thermoproteota > Nitrososphaeria > Nitrososphaerales > Nitrososphaeraceae > Nitrososphaera. Next base: position 3,440 of record JBJMEA010000040.1, read on the forward strand.
CGTGCAAGCATAGTTGGAATAGTAAGCAGCGCAAGCTACCCTTCAATTTTTTCTATTTCTCTCCGAAATTAAGACTAGACTAAAACCTGTGATATTTTTCTCTTGCGCTGCTGTCTTGGTTTTATCTTCCTGAAGACTTCAATTGATAATAAAGGCTATAGAACATGCAAAGAAAAGGGTGGACTGAGTGGGATTTGAGCAGTCCTGTTCTTTCCATCAACTGCCATTTTACATTGGCTGCAAAGAGCTGTGGTCGTGGGTTCAAATCATCCCACCCGGTACATTTCTTTCTACGAGGGGACTACGGTATTAAATTACGCTTGTTTTGGATGTTGTAGACAATTGCAGTAGCAATGCCCTTGGAGATAAAATAGAGTTTGATAGCATAATTCGACATTCGTAGGTTTTACTTTCATCTTGCTCGTGTATGCTGCCCAGCCTGTAAGACTCTATCCAATACCAGTTTGCCCATTCTGCTATGCTGCCATAACTGAGGCACAGTTGATACTATTATTTCAGTACTCGCATTATAAAAATGGAAAATGAGATCACATCTGCTTACCAATAGACCTGAACCACATTGGAACTCATAAGACCAAGTCAGCAACCGCCTACTTGCTATGAGAGTTTGTTCTTATGTCGTTCTGCTGTGCCTATCTTTTGTATGCTGTCTGAGTTCTTCTCTGGACGTAAAGGAGTCGCTACATGTTTCGCATGAAAACTTAGCAGATACCCCCGGAGTTGATTCCTCAGACTTGCTGCTGATATAGGTTGCTTCCTCGTTAACAAATGTACCTGTTCCTCCATGAGAGGAGGTACCGTGTATCTCTTTTTCGTTTGGAATCCACACGGAACATAATCCACGAGGAGCTATAATCCCCGATGAGCGTCCCATTATATCCATACCCTCATCTGTCACAATAGCGCAATGGTGAGGCTTTACAAAATATACACAGTTGTAGCAGAAGTATCCTTTATGATGATCAGAGTCTTTAAATTGCTCTAATTCTATATAACGTGCAGCAATCTTTGGTAACTTCTTTTGTTCTGTTGCCTCTTATGATATATTCTGAGTTGACATGAAACTCTTCGACTCTAGTGACATAGTGCATATGTGATGACAAATTATAAAATACTAACTAGTATGACGACTAGACCAAGGTGATAAACTAGAGAGAGACTTCAATAATGTCCAATCAAAGACCAAAGAATCAAGCATTGGCTAGCAAATACAAGTAGTGAAAAATTGCCAGTACTTTTTAATGCGCTAGTAGTTCTATCTGCAGGTAGATTCTTGCATCAAAATTGGAGCAAAAATCGATAATAATAACGGTTAATCCAGATCTGCTGCCAATCATCATTAAAAAGTAAGTAGCAGGGTGAAAACAATGGATAATTAAATGACAAATTGGTAAAATCAGACCTGGAAAATTCTTAAAGCTGTTGCCTTTTTGCATCAAGATAGCAACAACTACTAAGCTGCGGTCGTGGGTTCATATCATCCCACCCGGTACATTTCTTACTGTGTTGGAGCTACCGTATTAAAATAAGCACGGGTTTCTAATGGCGTCGGAGTGTTATATCTATTAAACGGAATAAAATAAACTTGTTACTGTATTCATACAGTTACAGGAAGCTGAAGGACTATTTATCATGTATACTATAGGTCCAATAAAATAATAGACACTAAATTTATACTAAATAGGAGAAGATATGAGCGAAGAAGACATAAGAAAAAAGGGCTGTTTCCTGCACGTTGTTCGCTACGAAACTTCCTTTATTAGAAACGAGCTTGCAAAATCCCTGGAATATATTCAAGAATATGACGTAGACCCAGAAAGTCCAAAATGGAATCGCGTAAAGGGACACGCTGGTGGTATAGTAAAAGAAATAGAAAACAGAAGGAGCTTCATAGATAGACATTTAGCGATAATCAAGGATCTAACTAAGAATCATCAACCTGAACTACAACCTCATGCTTTCATTGAGAGAAACATAAATTATAGTGCGGATCTGCTCGCTCAAGCTTCTAGAGAAAAGGATTCAAGAACTGATGGTGATGGCATTGTAAAATTGATGAGCGACATCAGAAACCAGATTAGACGATTAGATGCAGTGCTCCAGTCCCTTAAAGAACAAGAAGAAGAAAAAAGTTAGAGAGAAGGATTAACCAATGCAGCCATTGCACCCATCGCATGTGATTATTTCCTGGTGATACCTTCAATAGGTCAGAAGCATCATTAGATCTGCAATACGTCATAACCTTTTGACACGATACATTTTCTTTCCGCTACCGTCTCTCTTAATGGACGGTAAGAACGAAACCTACAAAGTTGTTGCTGCGGTCGTGGTAGGTTCAAATATCTCACCCTGTCCATTACTTTTAATCTCGTAAACTACGGCATTAAAGTGCGCATTTTAAGCGGTTGCCGGATAGAGAGTCTTTGCTCCTTCTGTCTCTTTTTAACCGGGGTGGTCATGCTTTAAATTTACCTAAACCGCAAGGTATGACTAAATGGAAAAACAGGGAACTTGAAGCCAGGACAAAGAATATACGAACCCCTTTTGGACTTAAAGAGCAGGGATTAGGTTTGAAAATGGAGAAGTACAGCTTTGGTACAGCAGGAAATATTATTATGATATTTGGCTTGAATTTCACTAATAAGCGTTACACTATCTAAGGGAATGCCAAATCTCCATCAGCATATGAAGAATGAAGAATCTGTAGGCTGCGTTATGATTTATGAGAATGTAGCTCATGATGATGAACAAGTGTGGGGCAATCTAAAAAGAAAAAAAGAAGGAGATCTCTTCCTTCTAATGCAGAGCCCTAGAGGAGACTGGAACTTTGTAAAAGGTCACAGAGAATATGGAGAATCAGATGAAGAAACATTGCGAAGAGAGGTTTATGAGGAAACAGGAATAAGAAAGTTCAAGATTCTAGGATTTGTAGGCAACATAAGATACAGTTTCTCGAACAGAGCAGGTCAGAGCATAAAAAAGGAGGTAAGTTTCTATCTTGCTTCGTCAGACACAACAGAAGTAACGCTTTCTTCTGAGCACATTAACTTCAAATGGGCAGAATATAAGGATGCTATTGGAGTTCTTTCCTTTGATCAATCTATTTCAATTCTAAACAAGGCTGTTAAAATGAAAAATGGAAACCATTGCTGCGGTCGTTGTAGGTTCAAATAATTCCACTCGGTCCATTATATTCTGTATTGAAACTATGGTATTGCTTTGAGTTCAAGTTTTGGTAAGTGTAGGACAAATTCGGCAATAATGCCAATATAAAATGAATTTGATACATATATATACAATTTGGACATCTAAACGTAGTAACCTCACTATTAACGCAAACCATATTATGCGCATCAATCAAACTTTTTTACGCAGTAGTCTTTACTTCTGTTATCCAGTCACATTTTAGACCAGCTTTTTGATGATGCTTGACCACCGCGTCCTTGCTGGGTGCGTCCAAAATGCAATAGTGTTTATTCTCTTCTTTGCTATAAAGCATATTCTTGTGCGTAACGCCGAATTCATCCTTTGGAGAGTTCTGGATTTGTTTTAGCTGCTCTTCTGTCACATTTCCTAGCTGATGGACGTCAAGATATGTAGGCATATTTAAAAGGAAGAATACGCTTGTTTTTAAGCCTTTGTTGACTCAACTTTCTTTCTTTCTTCATTACTTTCATACTCGGCTATTGCTGATGATAATACTCCTGTTTAATAGGAATAGGAACATATGGGATTTAAATTTGCTCGATATCACTTCTTTCTCTGCTTCTTTTTCATCCTATTCATAAATCGGTACTGTACTTGGAGGCTTCAATCATTGTATTATTTTCTTCTATTGTTCGATCCCCAGGTACAATACAACTTCAATCAATATGGAGTGGGTTGGGATAATTTGAACTGCTTTTTCTCTTGCTGTTGCTATTTGGATAGACCAGTTTATCTAAGCGAGCCGATTGAGCTTAGGTCGTGGGTTCAAATTCCACCCTTTCCATCTTTTGCCGTTGTACAACTACGGTATTGTTTGAGCTTGTTTTAGATTATTTGAGGACAAACTCAGCAGCAATACTAGTACTGGAGACTCCTTATATCTCAGGTAACGTAATTTAGTTTGATATGGCATTAGGAGAAAAACTCTTCGAAGAAAGTGGCAATATAACAGGGTTCAAAGTGACAAAGGTTCATCCAATAGAAGGCGTGACAATGGAAGCGAGCTTTACCTCTGAAATAAGGGGTGTGGGCAGATTTCCAAATTGCAAGAATCTAGGCTCAGGCGCCATGACTCAATATCCACATGGTATGGTTGACGCTAGCTGGCAAGGTTCACTCCTGATAACTGAAGGTGGTAACCAATTCATGTGGTGGGCTCATGAAAAGAGCAAAGTAGCTGAAGACGGAAAGGTCAGAGGACTAATCATGGTGACAGGATTTACAAATTCACAAAAGTTATCATGGATGAATAATCTAATTTTAGCACTCGAATCAGAAACTGATCTTGAATCCCAAAAGTTCAAGAATACTGGATATGAATGGACATAATAGTACAAAGAAGAAATAAAGAAAATGGTGCCAGCCACTGAGCTTAGGTCGCGGGTTCAAACCATCACCGCCCAGTTCATTTCTTTTTGTACGGGATCTACGGTGTTGTTTTAGGTTCGTTTTTGAGAATTGTTCTACAGGACAACCATAGTTCGCAGAAATAGAAGAAGAACTGCAAGGCATTCAGTACAGGGCTTCGAACCTCTGTAGTAAAGTGCCAGGCAGTTGTGTTGCTGCTGCGTTAGTGTTATTATTATCGCTGCTACTGCTACTATCATTGCAGTCTAGATCACAAAACAACACATAACAGCGACAACCATCAATGGCACTGTATACCTTAATATCTAAAAGTGTCATAAGCACTATTGTTATTATTATCTTATAGATAGCATTATTACAATTGAATAGTGCTACACAACCATATTGCAGCTAAATATTTAGTATTGATTGTTGTTGCAAAAATGATTTCTGATGAGCTTTTAGCTTAATGCCTAGGAATTATTTCTCTCTTATAGAAGTCTAGAAACGCTTGGTTATTATTCAGCGTGTGTGTGAAAACAATCCGATTGCAATGAAGTGATTTCAGAATATATCACCATAAGACTTGCGAGGGATCAGCTTTGCATCTATACATAAATTGAAATAGATATGGACACTGCAATGGCGGAGCTTTCAAAAAGAATTATCAATTACGAAGAGAATTTAAAGACAGGAAATCTTATGCTAGTTCACCTCAAACCATTTTGCATTTCTTCTATGGATAATAATTTGAAACCATTTGAGGAATTGTGTAGATTGTTAAAGAAAAAACAAGATATAGGCCAGACAAGCATGTCAGGATCGTCGGGAGCACAGCTGGTTGGCTTTAATAGAACAAATATTTCGACCAGTGCATTTCACTGAAGCGATGGTGGCATACACAACCATTTAACGGTTCACTTATCTATCCATATATGATGTCGCTATTTGAACATAGACAGTTTTTGAGCTTCAGAATTCATTATTTCTTATGCATGATACTGCATTGAAAATCTAGACTTTTTTCTTTTGTGACGCTAATACTCTCCTTGCTGTAACCATTAACTATAACATTTTATCATGGGATCTTAAGAAGCAGAGAAGTTATAGAAGACAGTGCCCATGCGCTTTCCATCCGACCCTGAAACCAGAATCATAAAAGATCCTGTGAAAATTCTTGAAGATACTATGTGCATGGTTCGCCGTTCAAACCAATATTCCGTATGTTCTGTGTCTGATGGATTACTTTATGCTCACAATCATTGTTCTGGTGTCTTTAAGGAAATACTTGATCGACAGACGGCTGGTAAACATAAAGGGATAAGATGGGTTACAAACATTGAGTATAACCAGGGTGGACAATTATTAGAGATTGTTAAGAATTTCATGAGCCTTGGGATGAATATAAGGCATGTCAAGGGTATCCCACCAATAAGCTTCGGTGTAACAGAAAAGGAACTGGGCATCACTGTTGAACGTATGCGAGGTGGTTCGCTAAATGCCAGCGCAATATTTAGTAATGAACCTGCATTTGTTGAACAATTTAGCGTCATATTTGAAGAGCTTTGGGACCGGGGTATTGATGCCAAAGATAGAATTGAGGAAATAGAAAGTGAAACAAAGACGTTTATAGACATTATCCATAGTCCACATGAAATCCAAGAGAGATATCATGAGTTAGTAGCATCTGCAAAAGACCAGGTTCTTCTTTTTCTACCTACCGCTATGGCATATAGAAGAGAAGAAAAGATTGGGATTTTCAAAGCATTAATGGAGGCTGCTGCTCGAGATGTAGATATCAGGTTATTGTTTCCCAGCGATGAGAAAATGATAGGAGAAAAAATATCTGGGAGGAATACTGAAATAAATCAAGCCGTTAGAATTCGAAATATGAAAGCAGGTATCGTTTCAACCGAAGCGAGATCAAAGATACTCGTTGTAGATAGAAAGTACTATCTGCTAATTGAGTTAAAGAATGATTCAAAAGAGGTTTTTGCCCAAGCAGTAGGTTCTGCAATTTTTTCAAATAGCAGGTCTACAGTGTTGTCCTATATTACTATGTTTGATAGCCTTTGGAGGCAATCAGAACTATATGAAAAGCTAGAAGCTCATGACAAGATGCAAAAAGAATTCATCAATATTGCAGCTCATGAATTAAGAACGCCGATTCAACCAATACTAAGCTTGTCTGGAATCTTGCGCGATTGTATCCACAACGACCCTGAGAAGCTCTATGTTGCGATGATATTAAGGAATGCAAAAAGGTTAGGAAAACTCACTGAAGACCTGCTCGATGTAACGAGGATTGAGAGCAATTCTCTGCATCTCAACAAAGATATTTTCAACTTAAAAGATGCGATAGCGGGACAGGTTAAAGACTTCCAAAAGCAGGCTGATGATAGTGGCATGGTATTACACTACGACGATAAGGATGTTACTATAAACGCAGATAAGGCAAGAATTACTCAAGTAATTGCTAATCTTCTTAGAAATGCAATAAGCTTCACAGAGCGAGGAGGCTGCATTACTATAACTTCGGATACAAGCAATGATCAAGTGGTTATAAGGATGAAAGATACTGGCGTTGGTATAAGTTCAGAGATATATCCAAAACTATTTACAAAGTTTGCAACAAAATCATATCAGGGCACCGGACTTGGTCTGTATATTTCAAAAAGTATAATTGAAGCACATGGTGGTAAGATATGCGCTGAAAACAACAGTGATGGAAGAGGCGCAACCTTTACATTCACATTACCAATCCAAAAACTGCGTCAAGAACAGCTCAGCTCATTATAGAGATACATTATTACTCACTCTATTATAAGCTACTACTAGTGGTAGGTCTCAACTGAAAACGAGAATGATTAAGCGTGGACCGGATGGGATTTGAATGAGCTTTTCTATCTATGGCTAATAGGACAATAGAGTGCTGGCTGCGGTCGTGGGTTCAAATCATCCCACCCGGTCCACTTTTATCAATCTGGTAAAATACGGCATTAAATTGAGCTGGTTCTAGTCAGTTGTCTGAAAAAAGCCTTACACGCGTGGTGTGGCTAAGCCATCTTGCTCATTTGGGAGCTAATATTATCATATTAATTTTATCTAATGAGAATGTAATATTTCACTTAGCTGACGTAACAGATCTTCACTTCTGCATGGCTTTTGGATAGAGTTTTCCTTATCTGGTCTTGGATACGCATCAAGTCTTCTGTATTCTTCATGAAATAATTCACCAGCAGTTAAGAAACAGATCTTAACATTACTATCTTTTCCTTCAACTTTTGATATAATTCAAAGCCATTCATCTTTGGCATTGTAATATCAAGAAGTAACAAATCATATAATCTAGGTTTAAAATTAGAGAGTGCTAAAGTAGGATCGGTATATGATTCTACGACAAATCCATTAATTTCTAAAACTGTTTTTATTGAGTAAATGATATCTGGTTCGTCATATATCAACAGAATTTTCTCATTCTTCTTATCATTATCGTTGGTCGTTGACTGATCTCTCCTCCTCCCTTGTCTGTTCAACCGGCAGTGTAAAGTAAATTGTAGCTCCTTTGTGTTTTATGTCAGAATGATCATTATTATTCTCAGCCCATATTCTGCCACCATGTGCTTCAATTATACTTTTTGAAATATACAGACCAAGTCCGGTGCCCTGATATGATTTTGTTGCAAACTTTGTAAATAGCCTTGGCATCAATTGAGGATCTATGCCCGTACCAGTATCTTTTACCGCTATGACAACTTCTGCCCCTCCTTCTCCTTCTCCGCTATCCTTATCAATGTCCTTTCTTCTTATACTAGTGGTAATACTCACAGTACCTTCTTCAGTAAACTTGATGGCATTATCTAACAAGTTAGCAATAACTTGGGCTAGCCGCAGTCTATCTGCTTCTACCAATGTAATGCTACCACTATATGCAGGTTCGTACATCACTTTTACATTACTATTTCCATTTGCAATTTGTCTTCTGTAATCCTCTACCATACTTAATATTACCTCATTTAGATTGAACCTCTCTTTTCTTATCTGCAGTGAGTCGCTTTCAATCCTTGTAACATCTAGTATATCCTCTGTAAGTTGACGTAATCTGTTTGCATTTCTAAGAATAATCTCTAACATTTCTTTTTGCTGTTCTTCTTGTACCTGTAGTTGTTGCCCTTTTGCGTTAGAATACAGTAATTCCGAGAGATTAAGGATTGGCACTATTGGTGTTCGTAGCTCATGAGCTGCTATATTGATGAATTCTTTTTGCATTTTCTCGTTGCCCTTTAATTTTTCATATAGTTCGGTCTGTTTCCATAGACTTTCAAACATTGAAACATACGACATAACGCCTGCCCTGCTGTTAGAGTATGTCGATAGTCCTATCGCTTCCTGAAATGTTTTCTTGCTGTCATCCTTTAGCTCCATAACCAAAGATATTTTATTGTCCACGATGAGAATAGTGGCTTTACCACTTTCTTCATGGTCAATAAATCTCGTAGCGATACCACTGCTATCGTCATGTATAAAGTTGCGGATTGATTCATCGTTTGGCATCAATACCTTTACTTGGCATTTTTTGACAGCAGCAGCTTTTTGGAGCAGAAATAATATACCAGCTTTATCTTGCCTAATTAGTGCATCGATAGTAGGAAATACTATTTTTATTTCGTTTTCCACAGACATTATCAGCGATTGATATAGTTCTAACGCTTGTCGTGCATCATAAATTACTGCTATTCCTTGGGGTTCAATTCCTTCCTCTATTTCCCTAATTCTTTGTTCTGCAGGAATAGCCTTATTCCATAAAGTTTCAAAGAAGTATTGTTGCTGCTCGACAAAGATTCTTACAGTAGTTGCTACTGCATGAGGAAGTACTTTACCTTCTAGCCCAAATGCATGGGAACTTAACGTCCTTCCATCCGCTATAGAAAGATAGCCTTTAAGCCCGTCCAGATGTCGCAGCTCTTGAAATTGCATAATCTTTTTACAATGCGTTATATTGTCTTTAGTGATCTCTGTGATGTCCCTTTGTCTTACTCCTCTATCGTGTAGCTCGATATACTTTTGCATAATCTGCTCATTTGCCACTATGATTGATGGACCATGGCGATCGCCGCAAAGGTCTAGTGTTTTAGTTACAGTAGAGAGTAGCTGCAATGCCCAGTTGATTACGTTTTCATCACCGTATATTACGTCTGTTTTTTCTTCATAATCAGAAGCAGAAGCTGCTTCTGCATCATAATTTTCCGGTGATAATAATGATGTTCCTGATTCTCTATCGGTATCACTCCTAGTCATTTAACTCTCTCTATCTCTTAATAGGACACTCTCATGCGTCATGACTCAAAAAGGTTGTGGCTAGTTAACTATATGGTAAATTCCAATTACAAAAGCAAGCAATTTGTATACATATCTAAGTTACATACTATGCGTTTGTAATTGGACGAGCGCGATTTGAACAATCATTAGTTCCTTGCTATTTCTTCTAAAGCGAAATAGAACCGAGTCTCTAAGAAATCTGTTGCGGAGGTCGTGGATTCAACTGATCCCACCAGGTCCATTTCTTTTATCTGCTATAGAACCACTGTTTAAATTCAGCTCAGTTTGGGCAGTTGTAGGATAAAACTCCAGCAATGCCTGACTTCTAGCCAATCTGTCAGTACTGTTAGCATCATCTTCTTTACCCATACAAACTCATTTGCCCCAAGTGACAAACAATATCGTGATCGATATGCTCATGATAACAAAAGCGACCCATCCAAGAATATTGGATAACGTCTTATTTGTCATATCTCCAAGGATTTTCTTATCATTGGCAATTCTCATGATAGCAAAGAGCATAGGTACTGCAACTATGCCATTGATTACAGCAGTATAGACCAAAGCTTTGATTGGGTCAATATTTGAAAAGTTTATCCATAGTCCAATAACTGTTGATGCTGCAATAATCAGATAGAATTGTTTTGCCTGTCCAAATTTTCTACTTAATCCCTGTCTCCAGCCAAAGGCATCTGATAATGCATAGCCACACGACCCCGCTAAAACAGGAATTGCGAGTAAACCAGTACCTATTATTCCTAATGCAAATATCGTCTCGGCTATTTCTCCCGAATTTGGAAATGACTTAACTAGCGGTTCGAGCGCTTTTGCAGCCTGATCTGCACTCGCAATATCTGTTATACCACTATCATGCAGTGTCCCAGCTGTACTTACCATTATTGCATACATGATTAACAGAGAGAATGCCATCCCAAGCATAACATCTGCTCTCATTGTCTTGATTTCTTTTTTTGAGACTTTTGGCATGCCTTTACCAATCTCTTTTATCTTTCTTTTAGCAACATCCTCCTCTGCTTCCTCTGATGCTTGCCAGAAAAACAGGTAAGGAGAAATAGTAGTACCAACAACTGCAACAAACAACATTGCAAAGTTGGAATCAAATTCAATATGCGGCAATATAGTACTAATAAGAATTTGCTGCAGGTTGCCACCCACAATTATGGTGGTTGCAACATACGCAAACAAAGACAAAGTCAGATACTTTAGTACTTTTACATACTTGTTATAAGGCACCAAAATCTCTGATAAGAGAATCAAGGTAACAAAGGCAAGACTAACAAGAATAAATGGTAGTTGTGGAAATATTAGCCTTACAGAAGCGGACATAGCGCCAATATCCGCGCCAATATTTATCGTGTTTGCAATAACAAGGAGGCTTGCTAAAGGGTAGACAATCATATTTGAATGACTTTTCTTTATAACTCCTCCCAGACCACTGCCTGTAACTAGACCAATTCGTGCACACATTTCCTGCACAGCCGTCATCAGTGGATACAGAAATAGAACCATCCACAACATCCCAAAGCCAAATTGTGCTCCTGCTTGTGAGTAAGTTGCTATTCCTGATGGATCATCATCTGACGCACCAGTAATGACACCTGGACCAAAGATCTCAAATATTGACTTTAACAGTGACGATGATCGCTTTGACAGTTTTTTTGTAGATTCTTCTGCTTGGGACCCATCTATATCATCTTCTGCTCTTCCTTTTTCAATTGTTGTTTTCCTGTAACGGTCTACGATTGGTTCTTCTGAAGATGAATCTATCTCATTGTCATTATCATCTTCTCCTTTTTCATTTTCTGTTGCAGTCTTTTCTTCTTCTTTCCTATCGCTCAACTAGCATATTAGCTCCTGACTATCAAGCTTGCATTATATGTATATGGAGAAAATGCAAATCTAATGACAGCATGGTTTTCCTTGTTGTTGTTTCTGCTCCTAATATCAGTGAGCTGATGCAACATGGTGACTCAATTCTTGTTCAGTTTTGAATGTCTTCTCGCATAGTGCACATCCAAATATTATTGGATCACCAAGACGAATAATTGCGGCGCTACGATCATGTCTTTTATATTTTGGCGGAATTAGTCTTAATTCTGGAAATTGTGCGCTGAACATTGGATAGTCTTTGATATAATACCTTGATGGGTCTGGCGCTATTTTTCTTTCATAATTTGTTTTTACCTTATCTTCGGTTACATTTAACCAAAGTACATTGCCGTCCCAGCCCTCTGCTCTAGCAATAGGGACATAGTAGTAGTGCTCATTTAGATACCCTCTTTTTATAACAATAAAGTCCCGACTTAGAGCATCTATATCTCCAATATCACCATCCTCGGCAGTATGAACAGATTGGTTGATCATATATGCTCCCATTTCTTCTTGCTGTTATGCAATGATGGGGACAATGCCAACGATTTTGTTATCGAGGCTCGGCTTTATCTTTGTATCTCAGAACCTGACAACCTGTCCTTACCATCTAATTACTTGAACCCATGTTCAATAGCCTTCATATGTGTTAATTTGTAATGATAAAAGATATCCTTGCTTTACGATTAGCACAGGCATGCTCCCCTGGGAGGGCAATCGCGCATTTTGACCTAAGTGAATCATGAATTAAATGAGTATATGGAGGAAAACAGGAAAACCACTCAACACTAATCTTTCAATACCTGCAATACTTCATTAGCGCAATTATGGGTGAGCATCATCGCTCGGCAGTCAGAGTAGAAACGAAACATAAAATAGCCTGCGTGCATATATACTAACATTTGTTATTGTCTGACGAGTCCTGCTGCCTTTGTAACATCTGAAACGCTTTCATAGCGCTTGTCTTCTATTTTTTGAATGTCTGATAGTATTTCTTCACTTTGTGGTCTTGACCTTTCCACGCAGTCTACTATTTGCTTCTTGTCTGCAGGAAATTCTAAATCCTTCAAAACTTGCGCTATTGCTGCTGCTTTTGGATAGTCTTTGACATCCACTTCTTTTCTTTCACCTTCTATTCTTGCTTGTTCGCCGACCATTGCTTTAGTTTGTCCTTCGCCATGCGAGGATGGAATCTGCTCGGGGTTCTCCCTTTTGTCTGAAGACATGCTATTAAACAAGTAACATGCCTTATTACCGTTTATGAGAGCTTTGTATCAAATTATTTCATTCTCACCCTGGTACAACCTCTGAGTGAAGTGCTGTTGCCTGTTAGTTTGATTAAAGATAAAGCTTCAGGTATATTACAACTCTGCAGCTGCGGCTCAGTGCTTTTTAATCGATGTCCTACCATTACTAATGATAGCGGCTGATTTAGGAACCGCAGGTCGTGGGTTCAAATCCGAACACCCTGTCCTTTTTGTCACACTGTATAAACTACGGCATTATTTTGAGCTTGGTTTTCGGTGATTATCGTCCAAAATCAGTCATTTTCTTTTCCGATTTGATCAGTGATGGTAACGGCGGTACTTGTTCTTTTTCATCCTCATTTATTATGTCATGTAGCCGATTGTATATTTCAAGAAATCTGAGACCTTTTTCAGTAGTCTTAAACATTTGCGCTCCTCTATGTTGGTTGTTGACGTAGTCATAAACAAGCAAGCCTCTTCCAACCAGAAAATTCACGTACTCTTTCATTTGCTTATGGCTAAGAACTGCTCTGTACATTATCTGGGTTTTGCTAGCGCCACCACCGTTTGCTACCTCTAAAACATCGCTTGCAATGTCTATGCTGCTTCTGTTTCCCATCTCTTTGCTGTTCTCTTACTATAGCCATATAACGTTAATAACCATATAATGACAAAATGATAAATGGAGTGCTTCGATCTATGTACCTCTTGACTGATACTAGATTGCTTCTTTATAAGAAAACTTAGCACTGGGTTACAGAAGATATCTTGTCTAGCTTTATTTGTGAGGTGATCTACCATCGTGATTAGATATATGATGCACCTAACTCAATTATTGGTAAGAAATGGACGAAATAGTAAGTCTACTTGGAAAAGGGCATATTGTGGCTATTGCAATGCTTGGGAGAGCCAATTGGGTCAAAAAAGTATTGTTTGTCTACTTCTGCAGTATTCTCAATAGCAATACAGATTTCACATCGATGGTGGAAATTTTGAAAACTAGATCTAGGATAGAAATTATTGGCTTGATTTTGCAAGCTGTAGAAGCAGAACCGCTTACATACTCTAAAATCATGTATCAAGCGATGCTCAATTTCACTCAGGTAAAAGATTACGCATCCTTGCTGACACAAGAAGGCTTATTGACATATTTGACACTGGAAAGAAAATATACGATCACTGAAAAGGGCAGAAAACTTCTTGCCATATTTAAGGAAACTAACAAGTTGCTCACTGCAAATGATGATAATAGTATACCGCAAGACAACGATCTTCAAATGATAAATACAACAACAAAAAGAAAAGGAGGCGATGACATTCCATAAACGACGATAGTAATGAAAAGAGGGTCTTTACATGTGGATGCACTGTGGAATGGCATTTAGACAGGATTAAATTCACTGATTGCACTATACATTCAGACAAACGGGCAGAAGTAAGAGCGACAGAAATGAAAACTACCAATATTTAGATTATAAGCTTTCTTAAAAGACATTTGATTGGAAGAAAAAAATTATCCAGAACTGAGCTAGAGTAATGATTGATTGAGCCATGATCTTAGACAACTCTGTGGAGACCCTGACACGCTTGATGCTCTGAAGTCCTATATTGAGCAGAGACTGGAGAAATTACACACCAGAAATCTTGTATGAACTAGCAAAGGATGTGAAAGATAAGAAACTTGGGTCATAAGTTTGCTCTATCCTGTGAGAAGAAAAGCAACATCTCCAGCTTTATACACAGTTTGGAAGGGAAAATAGCAGTGGCTGATGATACCTCACTAGGTCAGTCAATTATAATCAATTTTTTGACAGAACGTAATTCATAACTGCCACAGAAATGCAAAGTACTGAAAAATAACCTACCATGCTTCATGTTCTGATGCTATCACGTGCTTGGCTAATAGAAAATTATGCGCTCCTGTATTCTAAAGACATTCGGAGGAAAGGATCATCATTATGCTGTAGCATACCCTATTATAATACATTATTTTCAGTTGACCTTTAGAAACATTCTATCTATTCAACAGTACTACTGCTCTCTTTAGATGTTTGTTGTATAGTCCTTAAGATTGAGGATGACTACATCTCTGAGAAGCTATATGATGACATATCCATCTTCAGTATTGAAAACAATCACTGTTATGACAACAATTGCGGCACTTACTACGATTGGACTTTTCCCATCAATGTATGGCGGTCTGGTACAAGCTCAATCTACGGCTGCATCGCAAAGTAGTCAATCTACTCCACCAACCCCAAAAGAACAACCAGATGTTGCACAGCAATTTACTTTCAATCCCACAAGCTTGCCGCCTACTAATATAGAGCAGTGCGTAGGATATGCCAAAGTCCTAGTAGGAAAAGCGATACCTGACTACAATATGTGTGATTTGGTCGTGTATAGACAGGCACCTGTAGTCGCGAGAAGCGATGGAATGGTAATGAACAACTTCTCTGGCATGGGGCATTACATTGAGTTGATTCCAGCAGCACAATTTCTCAATGAGACTCAAGAATTTGGAGGAGGCTCGACAGCATCAAATACTAGTGATGCAAATGGAACCACACAAACAGTTGCGAACAAGACAACAACTACTAATAATACTACCGTGGTCGCATTTGGAGAATTCGCTCTAATTGACCCCGAGGTTGTTCCTGTACATAAAGTGTTGGACAAGTACAATTGGACTGTAACTACCATACATAACCATATGCTTGATGAATCGCCAAAGCTATTGTTCATGCATTGGACTGTTACTGGAA
>JBJMEA010000041.1:0-11492 GCA_045809625.1 Nitrososphaera sp.
CTTGTCATCATTACCGTCGCCGTCGTCATCACTTGACTCTTCTCTTTGTGGAAGAATAGGACTATTACTAAGATTACTATTATAATAGTAGTTGTCCTTACTTTTCCTATAGGACAAGTGCAAGCCCACCACCATTTATGCTGCTGGCACTTGCAAAAAGCGAAATCAACATAAGAACTCTTGCTCTTGATAGGTAAATAAGGCTTGGGTTTATTACTGTCTTACAGCTTTAGGCTTTGGTGCCTTTCAGCTTGTCTAGTTCTGTTCAGTATATGCAACTTCAATCAATTGTCGTGTCTTTACTGCTATTTTACTGCTATAATTACAAACAGGATATAGAATGCATTTCATAAGTTGAGCAAATAGAGGATAGAGTCAATAAAAGAAGCTTGCCAAATGAGGAAGGGGAAACGCCTACCGCCTTAATAATGATTTTATTAACACAACAGAAATGCAAAAGTTAAAAATATAACAACGAATGATGGTTCATTACCCTTAGTGAGTAGGAGTATCTACTCCGAAAAAAATTAAAAAGAGGCTTCGTTCTGTGTCTTTCTCCTCTACCCTGGGGCCGTTTTCGGCCTTTAGGCTCTAATTTATTCTCCTGTTTTGTTTTCGGCAGAGGATAAAGATACACACATCTACTGTTGCGTCAAGTCGAAGTTTTTACTTTTGTCCGCCTTTCTTGCCAATTTCTGACATATGTTCTTTGTCTTGAGAAACTGACTCTCCGCCCTTGCGGCCTGCTTCTGACAATCCTTCTTTATCCTGCGCTCTTGCTTCTCCTCCTGCTTTTGCTACTCTTTCCTTTGTTTCCTCGTCTGCTGATGCCAAACCTCTGTTGTCTGATGATGACATGACGCTGTTTATGCGGCAAGGTATTAAGCAATTTTAGAGAAAGAAACAGAATAGTAAGTTTATAACAATGGTCTAACAGTTGACTTTGGATTGTAAACTCAAATAGATGCGGAATGATAAACCAAAAATTCTATATCCTTCCTCTAAAACCATTATCATTATCCCTAGAAGAAGATCTTTAACTATAAATGGCAACAGAGTTTTTACTTTATTTTCTCTATTGGTTGTGGCTCAAGAAATGAACTAAGCTAGTTAAGATAACGGTAGCCCTATCTATATTGATGTATTAGCTATTATTGCGATTGGAGATTAACTCAAATCTATCTTGTATTCCATCCCGCCCGTAAAATTGTCTTTGATAGGCATTAGGGTTAAGATGCAGTATCTTGCAGGCTTCTGCCAAATTGCAGCCGACGACATTGTACCGCATCAATAGAACTAACACATGGTCTGCTCCCTCTCTCATCCTCTCTTAGTGACTGACATGGATGGCGTTCTTTATAACAAAAGTTAAGGCTAAGTTACAGTTGATGTATTGTCTGGCTTTATTTGCGCAGTAAACTACGTTTGTAGCTACAAGTATGGTGCGATTTAGATCTATAATATTGACAAGTAATGAGCAAAATCTCAAATCTCTTCTAAAAAAGGCGTATGGTGACTTCTCTGCTGTTTGGGGCAGTAGCCTATTGAGTCAAAAAAAGCACCGCTTATTAGCTTCAACAATATAGTTAGAGACTATGCATGGATGGTAGAAATTTTGAAGACTAGAGGTACAATAAGCACTAAATTGAATCACTTGCGTGATTTTGTTTTGCTCTTACTCTTGCGCCCTAGCTTCGCATTTGCAACTGCGTAAGGATTCTTTGCACTCCCTTTACGCTTGATTTTGTTTACAGTCTTTTCAAACTTTTGTTTGCTGACACCTTTCTTTACTCCTCTTGGCACATCGAATTATACAAAATATGGCATATTAAGAGAGCTGAAGATTTTCCTTGTAATCATTACTAGTCAAGTAGAACTATTAGATCACGGGATGTCACATGAGTAGTAGGAGAATTGTTTCAAAGGATAGTTATTTTGATAGCGAATATTTTAGACCTGTCCCAATAAAAGATCCTCAATAGAATCAAATAAGGATACCTTAATCTTGAAGGGGTTTTTCTCTTAATTAATCTTATCAATATGTGACCTTCCAATAATAATAGTAATAATAATATTGATAATAATTCTCTACAAGTAGTTTCTGGATTTAATGAATCTTCGTCTAGATCCTGACTACCTCACAGTCACCTAAACTATATCTTCATTGTGAAGTTTTTCTTTTGAATACCCATCTACTATATGCAAGAAACCCTTTCATCTTTCGGTTAAGTCTAAAGTTTAACGCGAAAACCTCTTTCTAAATTGATATCACATGGCAGCCAGCCGTCAACAACACTCTACAATCAACTCCAAGCTTGGATCCTATTGACTCAGATAGAGAAGCAGCGAGCCAAAGAAGCGAGATCGAAAAAGATGAAATCACAGGATCAGTGGAGGAAAAGCTAGAGGGTCGACAAGAATCTAGCGGTGGCCGAAATCCTGGTGTTAGCCAAAAATAATTAGAAGACGAATTAACAACCTAGTAAAACCTCTTTTACAGACCCAATATCTGATTAATATTATTTCTAGATAAAAAAGAGCCTCTGCTTGCTTGTCTGGAAATTTTTTATATTCTATCTGATGCGATATAATATTTTCCTAATCAATGAGCCTCTATGTCAGAGATGTCTTTATCATTTAGCAACTCTGATAAAATGCGATGAAAGCACTTCACATAGTTTGCATTAGAGAATTTGCTTGAGGAATCGCTAATGGCTAATCTCTCTGAATCGGGTGTTGACTCTAACGCTAAAGCAATAAGATCAGCCGCATTATCAAGTGTACGAAAATGATATTTTGATGGAACGAATTCAGTGTGGCCGCCTGCATCTGAAACAATTGGCACAAGCCCTGCAGCCATTGCCTCAACAATAGAAATTCCAAAGTGTTCATCTATACGTGGATGAAAGTAAACTTTTGCCATTCGCATTAGTTGAATTAGTTTACTGAAACTTACATTGGTTTGCAAGCTTACATAATCTGGAAGGTCATAGTTAGCAATCATTTTTTTCAATTGTTGATAATACTGCTCATCATAATAATGCAAATTCCCAGCAATAACCATGCCTTTCTTTCCAATTCCTCTGTCTCGTAGTATTTTTGCAAGCTCAATTGCATTTTCAATCTGTTTATCTGGAGCTATTCTAGAGATAACTAGGATCGTGTCCTCTCTCTGAGTATTGGACTTTAGTGCTTCTTTACGAAAAGTCTCAATGTCCACCGGAGGATACAGAATTTTCGGCTGGGTATTAAAAATACTAGAGATGACTCTGCGAGTATACTCGGAGTTAGTAAGCACAAGGGTATTCTTCATCAGACTGTCATACATTATCCTCAGAAATTCAAAATATTCCGTGACTTTATGTTTAGTCTCTAGGTTAAGATTGGTATCTATCTTATTTCTTGAATGATTGGTCTCATAAATCCCGGTAAAGTCTCTTTCTCCTACCCTTATGTCGCGAAGATATTCCAGATTTTCTGATTCTATATGTAACTTTGCCGAAGGAAAGTGGCAGTATGTAATAGCATTATTTTTTGATAATGAAGTGCAATAAAAAGGGAGAGTATCCCCATGCGTGTTTATGGTTAAATCATAATTGCCTCTTTGAATTATACTATCTATAAATGACTCCTCAAGGGATTCGAGGATGTTTATTTTTTCTGCTTTCTTGACAATAGAAGCAATTTTGCTACCATATGCATTTTCTAATTTTGTCATGTTTGGGCTAACGCATGTAGTGAGATCAAAGGCCACTCCTTTTTGAGATAAAGCATACATAGTAACAAGTGTTAATCTTTCAGCCCCTCCACATGGACTCAAGTCGATATAAACCACATTCGCCTTCAAAGAAAAGTCGCCATCAATATTGCTATGGCATTTCCACACATTAGGCTTAATACATATTCTTAGGTCAGAATTTAAGATCGTAAGTTACGTCTTTATTTTTTCATTTTTATTCTGCCATAAGTTTACAGAACTTAGTTAAACAAGGTTCTTACTTTATGCTTATGCACGATTTCTCCTTTATTTTAGGGTACTTATTACCTTCTTGTCTGATCAGAGCAAAAACATTCGAGTAGTAGTGTCTAGCCTGATTTGCTGTTAATTGTCTTGCTGCTGAAGAACCGGTTGGCATCTAGGTTCCTAAAGTGGTTTATTATCGAGTCGAATCAGGAAGGGCGCCCTTGGGCATTATATCGTAAGCGACGGTACACCCAAACCTTACAGACACAAGATGAACGCGCCTTCAGTCAGGAACCAGTCAGCAATGCCGCATCTATTAAAAGGTGCTAGGCTTGCAGACCTTCCAGTAATATACTGGAGTCTCAACATATGGCCAGTTGAGATTGAAAGATAGATTTTGCTTCACCCGACCTAGACTGAGGTGTACCCAAGTTACATGTGCGGAGGTATCGAGGGGAAGGGATCTGAAAATATCATGACATATCATCGTTGTAGTAGCAGCGTGAGTAGGGTAGAAGTAAACTATAAAATGATCACGATAAGTCGTGCCAGAACAATCGTGCAACTTGCAATTACATAGAATCTATAATAAACGCTTAAGGACGATAAAGAGACGTAACTTGCCGTATGACAGACTCACTTATGAAACAGAAACTTATCCAATTCTTCAACGAAGCATTGGCAATGGAAAATGCAGCAGTTGACAGGAATGAAACTCGAATGAGTGAGACGCCAATACCTTTAGTGAAACAACAATTGCAATATCATTTAGAGCAGACATTTGTGCAGCAGGATAGGCTCAAAACTATCATTACAAACCTAGGTGGCAGTCCGACCAGCGCCAAAGCCGCGTTGCCAAAGATGTTACCAACTGACATGGACACTGTAACAAATACAGTCAAAGAAACTGCAAAATCCTTGGTTAGTTCAAAAAGCAAGGATAGAGTAGATGCAGAACATGAACTCTTGCAGACAAAGCAGGATGCTATTATAGAAAATGCAGAGATTGTTACATACAAGATGCTCATGGAGATATCACAAAAGGTAGGACTGCTAGAAGCACTTCCTCTTCTGCAACAGAGTCTTTTGGAAGAAACTGCAATGGAAAATTTCATTGTATCAAGTGCCCCGATGGCATTGACAATGTTATGGCCTGAGCTTATGAAAGGTTCTGAAGGAGAAAATGTAAGAGTTGTCCCAGACGGCAAGACTGTTACAGTAGCTACAGATGGAACTTATGTCAAAGTATCTCCAGACCAAGTCTATCAATACAATAGGTTCGTAAAAGCAACCCAATCTTAGTGGAAAAATAGGAGTAATCAACAAAAAGGAAAAAAGGGCAGCGAAACTCTCTCACATGCTGGCTATGGAGTCAGTACTATCTTGTGTACTTCTCCTTTGCCATCGAACATCTGATAACCCTTTGCAGTCTCATCAAGCTTCATTCTGTGGCTTATTACTTGCGTTGGGTCTATCCTGCCTGTTTCTATCATATGTAGTAGCTGATCGCTGTACCGCTTTACTGGGCACTGACCCATCTTTATTTGGATATTGCGGTTGAAGAATTGACCTAATGGAAAGTTAACGTATTCGGTACCGTATACGCCGGCTATGCTTACTGCAGATGCTTTTCTTGCTGACTGCAATATCCAAGTCAGAACCTGCATTGAATTGACTGGAACATATGCAGGATTTGCACTCTTTTCATGATTGTGATGCCCCACTGCTTCATACCCTACCGCATCTATGCATTTTGCGCCATTGCCTCTTGTTTCTCGCCTGATCCTCTCTACAGGATCCTCTTTGTCAAAATTTATGGGCTCAGCTCCTAACTTGGCAGTCCTTTCAAGTCTGAAAGGCCAATGGTCTACCACAAAAACCCTTGCTGCACCACGTAAAAGTGCACTCATAACTGCGAAATAACCTATAGGGCCAGCGCCAAACACCGCAACATCGTCTCCTACACCAACTTCTGCCAAATCAGCAGCAAAATATCCTGTGCAGAGGGCATCACTCAGGAAAAGCGTCTGCTCTTCACTTAGCTGATCAGGTATCTTGATTGATTCCGCATTTGCAAAAGGTACTCTGACGTACTCTGCCTGTCCGCCATCAAAACCGCCTGTAATCTGACCATATCCAAACATGCCTCCAATATCGTTCATTGGGTTTGCGCGGTCGCACTGAGACCAAAGGTCATTACGGCAGAACCAACATTTGCCGCAGTGTATGTTGAAGGGAATAACAACTCTGTCTCCTTCCTTTACTTCAGTAACTCTATCTCCCACCTGTTCTACAACACCAGCGAACTCGTGTCCAAGGGTTTGGCCTGGTTCTATACTCTTAAAGGTGCCATGAAACAGATGAAGGTCTGAGCCGCATATTGCAGCCTCGGTAACCTTGAGTATGATGTCCTCTGGGTCTTGTATCTTTGGCTTTGGTTTATCATCCACTCTCACATCCATGGGTCCGTGGTAAACTAGTGCTTTCACGTCTAAGCAAATGCAACATAGCATATTGTCGTTCAAGATGAGATATCTGCATCATCTATTGCGATACAATAGAAGGTAAAATCTTAGCAGTTATAGACTTCACTCAATATTATCGAGGATTAAGACACATGCATTACCTGATAACTGTAGTTTTCGCTACATTATATACTTCGGATTTACCTGCTATGCCAATCAGCATACAGCACATGTATCTTTTTTGATTAACTCGTAGCTAGATTAATAGTCGGCAGAATAGACTTACTAGGGTCTTGGAATTTGCAGGTGGGTTTATGCAAACACTATTTATAATTTAAAGTGAGAATATTGAGTTATAAGATAAAGCCACACCTCATAAATCGAGCAGTGCGCGTAGGAAGCCATGTCTGAAACCAATAGCAAAAAGTACTCCTGTGAAGCATGTGGTGAGTCCTATTACATACATGAAGACTTGGTCAAACACAATGTCCAAGTGCACGGGGCAGCTTTAGGCGAACAGATAAGACAGAGTGATGAAATACGGAAGGAAAGAGAGCGCGAATAAGGTAAAAAATAGTCCTTTAGATCTGGGCCTGAAAAGGATATAGCAACAAACGTAATTTTGAATAGAGGACACGACATATCAACCAAACTTTATTTAAGATTACTCTTTGAAATAGCAATAATTACTGCTATGGGGTTTTCGACATACTCGTTTTTATGGTTAAAGTCCAAAGCAACACCTTTTCACTGTTTCCTCATCTAGCAATAATAATAACACTTAGCTAATGCTGAAAAGTCAAAAAGAAAAGCAACGCTATTGGGAAATTAAACTCGTTCAGACCGGTTGATTAAAATTGACAATGTTCAGGGCTGCAAATTGGATGCTAGCGATAATTCTGTAACCCGAGTCACTAAAAATAATGAACCTTTTTATTTGAATTTGGAGCCAATATTTTCTTATCTCACGTAGTAAATTATCGTGTCTGGTCTTCTTGGCCTTCGGTTTTAGTGTAATGAGTAGCTGAATGATCGCTCAGCTGCTCAAGTGAGGAGAACACTGCGCCGCATACCTTACATTCATGCTTTTGCTCTGAAGAAGCTCCCATGATTGATTTAGTGCATTATAGTATTTATCTCCAGTCATGTACTCTGTATGTTTCTGTTTTAATAAATCATCCTAGGCTTACTCAAAGGATGTTATAGAAGAACGTGATTATCTGTTCAAATTCTTGAAATGTTACTCGAAGGGGTAGTAAATGCTTAATCCCAAAAAAACTTGGTCAAACGACGATATCCAATACATAATTTTTTCAGCCTGTGGTTATGGGAATATTGGAGACGATGCGATAATGTTAGGTGTAGCAAGATATCTGATAACTAGAATGAAAGCAAAAGACTTGTTTGTTTTCGCATATACTCCAAAGGAGATACAACAGACTCTGGAAAAGTCCGGACTGACTACTCTTGCTAAGATATATTCTGGATATTTCTCTGGCTTGTTGAGGAATATGATGTCAAGCAAGAAAAAGGTAATATTGATAGGAGGAGGAACTTTGATAACTAATCGCACATTTTTTTCCTTATACTATCTTATTCCTGCAATTGTGTTTAAGCTGTTTCGCTCAGAGATTCATTTTTTTGGAGTAGCAGCCGAAGAAGTAATACATAGACGACCTGTCAGATTTTTGTTATCTGTAACACTTCGCTACTGTATAAAAAAAGCATTTGTGAGAGATAATTTTACAAAAAGTATCTTGGAAAATTTCGCAAATGGCAGAAGTAATGATACTGAAATCAAGACGATTGGTGATCCTGCTTTGTATCTTAAGGAATGGGAAAAAGTTGAACAAGAAGAAGAAGGAGAGAGTGGCGCAATTGCAGTTGGAGATGATAATAGGATACTTGACGATACTGTGCAGATTTTTCTTAGTGCCAGAGATGTGGATTCACGGTCATCGGATTATTATGCAAAGTGCTTTGCGTCGTTGCTAGATGACCTGATAGAAGCAATATTACAAAAGAGGGGCAGCAGGGCAGTAACCATAAGCTTTGTTCCTTTCTGTATTCACAAGACGTCCCAATTAGAAAGGGACGACTTATTTGGGCTAAAGATACAGCGTCAAATGAAGTATTCAGATTACTTTCAAATCAAGATAATTGATAATCCAATCGATCTTATGCAAAAGTTCAAAATTGCAGACTTTTGTATATGTATGAGGCTCCATTCCTTGATTTTTGCATATATGACTGAAAGAAGATGTCTGGCAATATCATATTCACCAAAGGTCTACACTTTTGCAAATGATAATGGCCTGCCATATGTTGATATTGACAGGTTAGAACAAGAAAAGAAACACATAATTGGCAATATGCTGAAATACATTTGTTAATAGTGCATAAGACAAAAGAATAATCCGTTTAGAAGCTAGGGAATGAGATCCTATTTGCTATAAGAGCTTGCTTAGAAATTGTTACAGTGAAGACAAAGACTACTCTTCTTCACTCATTTACCAGTAAACAAGTATATACGCTTCTGTTTGATCTTCTCGTAATGCATTTTCACAGAATTAATTTAAATTGCATTCTCAGAACCGGCTAATGTGGAAGACATTTGGAAAGCATCTGGAAAAATAGTTTTAGTATTCGTGAGCTGACAAGCTTCGATGCGCTCAAATAGTCATTTAAAGGACGCATTTACTGTGGCTCTTTTTTCAGGCCTTCTTTTTGTCGGAGTCAGCAACAGCAATGGAGTCGCTCCTTCATACGGTGCTGTACTGCAAGATACTGACAACAATAGTATGATGGCAACTCAGGGGACCTCTCAGAACATATCTGACACTCCTATTATGTTGTTGGAACAGAACCTCACTAAAACTAGCGTGCCTGTGACGCTCCCCCTTACACCAGGCTATGCAAATGGTCATGAAGTATTTTATATCTCAACTGAAGCTTCAGATAGAGACCTTGCTTCCCTTATGACTAATTGGACTGGAGCAAGGGTAGCATATGCACCATCACTGACTAATACTCCTCCTGCTGCTTTGTCAAACATCTATGCTTTTAAGAATGGTATTAAAGGCTCTGGTCCTTTAGGATTCCAGCCAAATGTAGCTGACTCAGAACCGGGAAATCCAAGGTATAGTCCACTTTGGAGAATAGTCTTAGTGCAGTGGAAAGAAGCAGGAGTTGCTCCAGTCGAGCTTAAATCAGAACAAGAAATTACAACTGCTCTACAAGAAGGTAAACTTACGATAGAGCCAACAAAAATGGTAGTAAACTGTCCATTCATACAGTGGGAAGGAGGTTCTCTTATGGTTAGAGAAAACAAGACATTAACTGACGAATCGCCATACGGCCCAGGACAGGTACTGGCAATTGACACTATAAACAAGCAGGTTACATTTGTAGCACATAGAGGATTTGCTCCTAATGGCTCTACAATATACTACATCGCAACAGATGCCTCAAATCAGGATGTCGCAAACGCACTAGGAGTATTGTTCGTAAACAAGACTATGTCTGTAACACTATCTGGCGCCTCCTCAGACCTATCGGTCTTTACAAATGGAATAAAGGGAACCGGCCCAATGGGATATCAAGCAAGTATTGCAGGGAGCAATGTTGGAGACACACAATACAGTCCAATATGGAGAATTAATACAGTGACTTGGAAAGATCCATCTAGCGCAAAATTCCTGACTACTACAACAGAAATAGCCCGCCTATCTTCTGCAGGCTTGCTTAGCACTGAAATAGCTGGATTTGTAGTCAACTGCCCGTTTGTCGAGGTTACTGGGACAGAAAGATAATGTTGTCGCCGCAATCATCAGGTATAGAAGAGAGAATCTGCAGCTTAGGTTTCGACCATTCTCTTATTTTTTACAAACAATCAATTTGGAATCAAATTGGAGTGTATCTGGAAATATCCTCTAATATCTATCACGGCAAATCTGTTATGTTAAGCAATATGGAAAAAATAAGTACAGTCAGTTATAATAGCAATAACAGCATCACCCAAGCTTCCCGGAAGGAAATTTGCTTGTTGATTCCTAGCCGCAGTACAATCATCTGTAAATACAGAGGAGAGAGTGGGATCTAGATTGAAATTAAAAGAGATAGGACTGCAACTTTGCACATGCACTTGGATTGAAATAATGACAGGCGCTGGGGTAACACTATATCTTATTCTAGCAATGCATAACTACATTCTCGCTGCGTTAACTGCAGGATTATTCGCCCCTTTAATTGTATTCCATTTTGTAATTACTGTGATTTCCAAGAGGAGAGATGAGATCATTAGCATTGAAGGAGTGAAGAATAAATCAAAGAAAGAAAATAATAAAATGTCTATACGATTGACTCAAGCGGTTTGATAGAATATCAGTCGATTTGAGGAAAATACGACTTTGTCAATCTTGGCAAGCAAACAACCATAGTATGATCCAGAGTATAAGAAGATCTCAGGAATGGATACATTTGAAATTAACCAAGTTTGGTGATCTAGGGCTGGGCAATCTGCGGTGCCCTTGCCAATAATGACGTTGAACTAGAGATAACTTTTCAATAATTTTCCAGTACACCAATAATTAAAATTTAGTTAAAGGGGTCTGCTATATACTCAAAATCCTAAGAATGTATTAAATGGCTGATGCAAAAGACAAGTGCGTTAAGAACTTTTTGGCATGCTCTTGACTCCCTCAGGCCAGACTGTGACCTTCAACAGAGCTACCAGTCCTCCGAGTTCGGCGATATGTATTCCTACAAAATATGGTAACAAATCTTCTGAGTAAAGTGGAGCCATAGCAAAGTAGCCATAGATGGAGATCAAGTTATGAAGCATCAGCATGCCTGAAAAGACTATCAACCCAATCGTGAACATAGCCCCTGTCTTGAGATAGATATTGGTGTAGACGGCAAGTAACATAACAAGTATTGCTGTGTTTGCCATGCTAACAATGGAGCTTATATCCATGAGTACGGTCATCAATCTTCACGCAGCCAAAATTGGCTTATTTACTTTTTTCCGGATCCAGTCAGATTATTGCCCTTCTTCTTCTTCT
>JBJMEA010000042.1:0-23711 GCA_045809625.1 Nitrososphaera sp.
GTGCCACATTTCATTAATACCGATTGTGAACATAGTCGCCAAGTATCCAATGATAGTTATCTTCAAACCAGTATTCATTGAATTGCCTGGTCCTCTTAGGATTGGTACTCTTCTGTCATAAACAGCCACCATTCCCCAACCTATTGGGAGTGCTACGAAGTGGCTGTATAGCCACCAGTGAGCAGGTGTGAATGCGCTATCTCTGATTGCCGTCTGGTGCAGTGAGCCATCGACAAAGTTGTCGACCTCTACTGAGGCTGCAATTGAACCCAACACGATGACCATGATGTAGATCTTCTTTAGTCTCTGGATTTCGACTTCTTTTGGTATCAGTGCTGGCATTTGTGCCATAGAACTTCAAATCCATTTCTCATATTTTAACTTGCATCTGAATAAAAAATCAGAAACAATGTAAAATACATCGATTTTTCGCTTATATATGCAAAATATTCTTTAATAATGCGGTAGAAATTATAAAATTTCTTTAGTGCTGAAGCTAATCATCGATGCTAATCATCGATGATAATATGTTAAATGCTGGCAGCTCAGTCAAATACCTTATCGTCACACTCTCAGTTTAACTCTGAATCGTCACTGCTGCCAACTTTCCATAAGACCTTCTCTTTATTAATTCTTGTACGTCTGAAAATGAAATTAAGTAGAAGAATCTTCAGAGACTGATGCCTATACGTATGTGCCCACTCTATGAGAAGGGTCTATAACCCTCGACAAGCTCAAGTAATGGGAAGCGTTTCTTGCCTACTATTTTTATATCAACTCTGGGTTTACTCTCTCTTCCCACTTCAATTATGTTATAGCAGTTTTCAAAGAACCCTCGAAATCTGAGGGAAGAAGTAGTGCCAGCATAAGCTATCGCCAGCCGACCAAGATTCCATATCCAAGGCCTATGCTTGTGACCGCAAAGCACAAGATCAACTCCTGATTGAAGAAAGGTGCGAAGTGTATCGCCAGCGTCAAGAATAATGATCTTGTCAGTGCCTGTATCTGGTATCCCTATTAAATGATGATGCATCGCTACTATCTTGGGCTTGGTTTCTGGATATTTACCCAGGGTCTTTTCCATCCAGAGATTTTGGCGGTAGCCTACTTCTCCCTCATCCCTATCGGGTCTAGCCGTGCCGACTGTCAAAATGAGAGCATCGTCAAATTCATAGATCTGTTTTGTGGGAAAGAACTTCTTGAATAGTAAGTATCCTGTGTGGCGATAGTCATGGTTACCAGCAACCATGATCATGTTTGGACAGGAAAAGCGCCCAAGCTCTTTTCTTATTTTTTCAAATTGAATCAGTAAACCGTCATCAGTCAAGTCGCCAGTCACGATTATTGCATCAGGATTGAGCTCATTTACTTCCTCAACTACGCTATCAAAGACAGTCTGGACGAAAAGTCCGCCAAGGTGTATATCTGATAGTTGGACTATTTGCAATTAATATTAATATTAATGTGCGACCTTGATGCCATATATATAACATATAGCAATAAAGCAATATTATTATTGATGCCCAATATAGGTTGTTTTCGTAGAGTCATCATCAGTTGCCAAAACGTAGGATAAAGGAGGAAAAGCCAAAGAAGAAACTGGGAAAGAAGGAGCTTCTTATTGCTCCGATTGCCGTGGGAGCGATGACACTTATCTCCCTTGTCATCATTCCTACCTTTGCTCCGCCTCCTTCCCCCACGCAAGTTTGTTTGAAGGCTCACAATGTTGAATCCTTCCAACTTTACCCACGAATTGAGGTAGTTGTTAACGGCAAACAGCAAATGCTGCCAGATAACGTTGGAAGGCAGCCCAAGGACGGCCAAGAATGTATTCGCCCTATTCACACCGACAAAGTAGGAGGCATAGTTCACATCGAATATATCCGACCCATCAGGTTCACGCTTGGGGACTTTATGAGCATTTACAATATGAGTAATACAATTAACGTGGTCGATAACTCTACAGGTACTGATGTAGAGAAAACGCTTAACCTTACAACCTACAATATAGAGTATTCATATTTCTCGGAAGCGGGTGAGTTTACCAAAGTAGCCAAGCCATCAGATATGCCCCCATTCCCAAAGGACAATAAGATGATTGCTCGAATCACTCTAATCAGCAAATAAGAATAAATAGCGAAAATAGGGGCCTCCTCTTTGTTTGGCTAGCAAAAAAACTGCAGCGATAATCCGAGGCGATGGCACGGGGCCAGAATTAGTTGATGCGATGATCAAGGTTCTGAAAAGTTGTAATTCTGAAGTTGAACTAGTATTATGTGATGCTGGATCCGAGTGGTGGCAAAAGAACGGGGGTAATTCTTATATCTCTTCTGATGTATGGAAGCTACTTGAAGAATCAGATGCCTGTTTTAAGGGACCGACCACAACCGTACCTCTCCCGAACGCCCCACGAAGTGTTGCGGTAAGCATCCGCCAGAAATTTGAACTTTATGCCAATATTAGACCGATCAAGACGTACAAGAATTCCGAAAGACAGCTTGACTTTGTTTGTGTGCGCGAAGCCACAGAGGGGTTATATGCTGGCATTGAATTCAAAATAAGCGATGATTCTGCAATAGCAATTAGGAAGACTACAAGGAAAGGTTGCGAGCGAATTGCCGCTGCAGGCTTCAAGACTACCAGAGACAGAGGATTTGAATCTCTATACGCAATAACCAAGCGCAACATTCTCAAAGAGACAGATGGCATTTTCTGGACTGCTGTCGAGAAGACGCAAAAGCAATTCAACGACATACGCGTTGAAGAATACTATATTGACAATATGACACAGCAAATGGTCAAAAACCCTGAAAGATTTAACAAGAGCGTACTCCTAAGCACTAACCTTTTCATGGATATTGTATCAGAATGTGCTTCAGGTCACGTCGGATCGATTGGCAATGTCTATTCGGGCAACTATGGCGATAATTATGCGATGTTTGAGCCAGCTCATGGCAGCGCACCCAAGTATGCTGGCCAGAATAAAGTCAATCCAGTTGCTACCATCCTTTCCGGTGCTTGGATGATAGAATATCTTGGAGAGAAGCAAATCTCTCAGGCCATATTTCAGGCTACAGAAAATGTCATTAATGAGGGTAAATTTGTAACATATGACTTGGGTGGAGATACAACCACGTCTCAGATGGCTGATCAAATAGCCCTTCAGGCCCGCAATTTACTGGAAAAGAAATAATAGAAGTCTTGCTCAATGACTCAGTTCCACAATAGAAAGCGTTTCATAAAATATTCTTTTTTGTTTTACTATTTTCTTCTGCATATTGTTTCTTAAAATCATCCTTTCAAAGGTTGAAGTATCAGCAAGTGACGAAATGACAACCAGCATTTTACCATCTTTTGTAAGGAGTGGCAGAGCCGAATTAACGAAGTGAACTGTTGCTTCTATCCCTGCAGGGCCTCCATGCACCGTATGATCCACTATGTTGCTGTGTTCGTCGTTAGGAAGGTATGGCGGATTACTTACTATAAAGTCGAATTTGTTACTGCCAAATGCGGAACCTGCATCGCAACATACAAGTAAGACATTCGATGATGATGATGATCTCTGCAGTTTGCAATGTTGCAAAGACTGTAAGTCAATATCAGAACCTACCACGTAGGCAAAGTTCTCTTCGAGAATTTTGAGTAATAGTCCTGATCCTACTCCTATCTCAAGAGCCCGCCAGCCTTTGTATTGACTGAGGCTATCTGCTAAAAGAAAGGTGTCGTCAGACGGAGTATACATCTGCTGATGCCATCAACTCTGCCATGCGGACAATATCCTTTGGTTTAAGTTCATCTACCTTTTTGCTTCCGTAGTCGACATCATCAACAATAATTCCTAACTCTGCGGCAACAGATGTTGCCTTCTTATTACGCCTTGAGAATATGAGGTTAATGTTTCTTATCACTTTACTTGTTATAGTGTTGAGAGGAGTAATCTTAATGAGCAAAGATTCTACCCTAGGTGTGGGCTCAAAAGATTCTCTTCTAACTTTGAACAATCTTTGGATACCGAAGCAATGAGCTGCAAGTGCAGATACCGATCTATAGTTCCTGCTACCTGGCCTTGCATCAAGCTTGTCTGCAAATTCTTCTTGCACCATTACTATCGCCCTGTCAAATTTTTGTTGAGAGAGCCATTCAATAGTATCTCTGCTCCTTGAATAGGGAAGGTTTGATACAAAAACATCAAAGAAAGGTTGGTTTTTGGTTTTCAAAAGGTCGCCTCTTATTAGTTGCACGTTATTAAACTGCGAGAAAAGATCCAGTTTGACCTTTCTAAGTAAGTTGACATCCACTTCGTATGAGATTACTTGCTTTGCATGCTTAGAAAGTTCTGCTGTGAGGACGCCTTGACCCGTACCCATTTCAAGAACGATCTCATCTTCGCTCACTGAGGCAGCAGAAACTATCTTGTTTAGAATTCGTCGATCAACTAGCATATGCTGACCAAGTATTCTAGTAATACTGCTTCTTGTCAATTACTTTCTTACAAAAAGATTCATTCTAGCTTGTCCCATTATTTCTTCAATTATCCTCTTGGCTACAAGCTTGGCGGGATCCCTTAGACCCACTCTATCCTGAAGGTCGGAAAAGTTCTCAAACTTTTTCCTATCTCTTTCCTTAATTATAGTCATCATATAGGTTTTACCGATCCCAGGGATTAGCTCTAACGCATGTATCCTCGGGGTTATCGGCTGTGCATTGTTGATATAGTTGACGAATCGATTTTCATTAGCAACCACTATCTTTTCTATTATGTTCGACAGCTCATTTTTTGCAGCTTGTGAAATATCGTTGTATTCTAGCCTACCAAGTACACTTGACACTTTCTCACGGACTTCTTTGCCTATATAAAGGCGCTCGCCTATTTCAACTGTGGCGTTTGGGATTCCTAAGAGTTCTAGCAGAGTCAATCGCTCTTCTCCTATGGCTTGGATTATGATACCTTCTCTCCCTCTAACTGTTATAGATTTTCCCCGAGGTGTGAAGTCAAGAACATATGCGTACTCTTCATACTTCCTTGGTTGGCTATGCTCCCCGTAATTAAAATGTCCAGCAGTAGTAGTATCTGGAGTGAATGATGCTGGTGCTGACGGTCCTGATTGTCCTGACAATGTTTAATCCCTATTACAGGAGATTGAATATTTAACTTTGAGTATCTTGTGTCGTTAAAATATTTAGCATCTTTCCAAGAGTCGCAGTAAGGATTAACTTCTTCCATCCAAAGGTAAATGCTCTAAGCTCCTCAAGCGACGTAGGCATGATATTGACTACTTCTACCGCTTCCTCCTCAGTTAGATCGCACTGCTCCACCAGCTGACGTACCATCATTTGTGCTCTATGTGATTCAACCTTTGCAAACTTTTTAACGTAATCTGCAGTCCATCTCTGAATCTGGTCCATGTCATCAGGCTTTACTGATTCGAGGACTTCTTTCACGTGGGGTAGTGTAATTATTTCTTTTTTGATTATTTCTGTCATTTGACTACGATACCTTCTCTGCTGCGGGGGTGGTTCCCGATCGAGACATTTCTGGAGTACCTACAAGCAGCTTGATGTGATTGAACTTAGTCTGTAGTATTTTTTTCTTGTTACCGATCATCACTGAGACTTTTAATGTACGCCTTCCAACTTCTTCAACGACTCCTATCTTTCCATGGAACCTCCGGTGAGGAGTTGTATTATGTTCCCTTGGATCAACATCGACAACAACCTTGTCTCCAACCTTATAATCGTAAAGTAAGTATGAGATGCCTCTAACTACGTTGCCCTTAGTCAGGATTGAGCGAGATTTTCTCCTAGTCCCATGAGATGTTGGCATTGCAGTTCAATGCTATAAGCCTTAATTTAACATTATCTAGATTCGACGATATCTGAAATACCACCATTTGACAAGGTAAATAGAATTTCGCGTTCTGCGTGATAGGGGCTGTCAACCATCCTCGCAATACGATTCTTCCCGGACCTTTTGAGGTATATTCTGTAGGTGCTGGTATGAGCTAGGACATGACCCCCTACAGGCCGGACTGCGTCTCCAAAGTATGCGTCGGGCGATGCTTGAATCTGATTTGTAACCAGGACTGCCACTTCGTAGGTTTCTGCTATTCTGACCAGTATATGCATAAATCTGTTTAGCCGCTGCTGTCGCTCAGATAGAGTTGCACGACCAATGAACTCCGCTCTATAGTGTGCAACTGCTGAGTCAACAATTATTAGCCTAGCATTGTTTTCTTCAATTACGGAACCTGCTTCTTCGATAATAAGCTCTTGATGAGCGCTGTTATATGCCTTAGCCACAATTACATTTTCTAGTGCCTTTCCGGAATCAAACCCTCGTGCTTCAGCAATAGAAACTATCCTTTCTGGTCGAAATGTGTTTTCGGTGTCAATATAGATCGCCTTTGCTTCAAGGCCTCCTTCAGATGCGGGCCGCTGCACCATTAAGCACAAAGTGTGACAAAGCTGAGTTTTGCCCGTACCAAATTCTCCATACACCTCTGTGACAGCCCTTGTCTCAAGGCCTCCACCCAGTAGATCATCAAAGCTTTTAGAACCAGTAGATATTCGATCCTTGCGCCTGTTATAGAGGCTTGTTGCGGTCACAAAACTCTTGTCGATCATTCCCAAATCTTCAAGCATTATTCTGGCTTTATTGCATATCTCGACTGACTGCTCCATGTCCATTCCTGTGGTTTCAGAAATGTCTACAGGACCCCTTACTAGGAGGTCTCTGACCGATCTGAAGCCAGCTTCTCTGAGGCGCCTCTCTGTGGCTGGTCCTATCTCCTCTATGTTATATAGAGCTAGCTTGTCTGACAGGGTATCTTCTGTTGCCAAGTGCTTGAACTATTCTAGCTTGGCATGTGTTACTAATTAGCATTGACAACAACTATAATTTGGTAGTCCTTCTGGAGCAAAATATATATCTATGTTCTTTCTGGTCTACTTAAGAATAAAGATATGACGGAAAGCAAGACGTTATTTGCGATGGCTCTTGCGACTATCATTGCCCTCTCCATAATGTCCTATATTATTGCAACGCCCGCGAGCGCGCATGGTGTACAGGCACAGCTTCAGAGCAGATTCGTAAGAATTGATAACGAGCAATTCTCGGATCAGACCTTAAATACAGGTGAAGAGTTGACAGTAACCGGCGAGCTGACAAGTTTAGTTAACAGACCACTGAGAGCATGGCTATCACTGTTCAGTGAATCGACAAACGCAGGCAACAGATGGGAATTCTTGGCCCGTGACCCGCCAGGCAACATATTTGACATCCCTCCAGGATCAACAATTCCGTACTCGATAACTGTAAGAGCGCTTGAACCAGGAACATATCACGTACACACACAGCTGAACGTAGAGCACGTTGGACCAGGTCTTGGAAGAGGCGCAACAGTAAGTGTTCAAGGAGAAGCGATACTGAAGCCAATGCCATATTCAAACATTATCTATCAATGCATAATTATCGGCGTTGGCCTTGGAGTTACGTTCGCAACAAGACCGTGGCAAGTCATCTAAAAACACCACCTCTCTTTTTCATTTTAATTGGATTGAGTTTACAACTCTGCATATTGCGGATAAGCATCTAAATACACTCACGGAACATGTATGATGATTATTATATATCATGATTATTGTTGTTCAGAAGTCTGTCCTTGTTGCTTCACAAGCTCATACTTGGAAGTATATCCTCTTGGGTTTATCATCATCCCTTCATAATTAAAAGTTGACGAGTTTCCTACAATTACTGTGGTAATCATTCCCAACATATCTTCATATTCGAGCATCTTCTCCAAACTGGTCACAACCATTTCCTGGCTATCTCTATAAGCACCTTTGACTATTGCAATCGGAGTATCAGGTTTTCTATACTTCAAGAATATTTCCCGCGTATCTCGCAGCTGGTGAACTCTCTTTTTACTTGCAGGATTATATATGACAGTTACATAGTCGCCCATAGCAGCAGCTTCGACACGCTTGACTATAATATCCCATGGAACTAACAAGTCACTCATGCTGACGACTGCAAAATCTGTCATCAGGGGTGATCCTACGAGGGCAGCACATGAATTAAGTGAAGATACGCCGGGAACACACTCAACATAAATACTATCATCTCCTTTCGTCCAACCTTTTTCAGCTAGTATTTCATATATGAGTCCAACCATGCCATAAATGCCAGGATCGCCTGACGAAACAACTGAAACAATTTTGCCCTTCTCTGCAAAGTCGATCGCTTGGTTTGCTCGATCCACCTCTTGTGTCATAGCGTAACGATAGACTTCTTTTCCTGCTATCAGATCCTCTACAAGGCTAACATAAGTATCATATCCTATAATGACTTCACTCCCCTCAATGACCTGCTTTGCTCTGTATGTCATATGATCATGGCTGCCAGGTCCTACTCCAACAACATACAACTTGCCCCTCTTGGAACTCATATACTTGCAAATCCAAGTCCCGAGGAATTTAATTTATCCTTTTCCAGTATTTTTTGCGAGCTCAAATTCCTCATGCAAAGCTCGAGCAGCCTGCTCACTATCACTATCGTTGACAACAAACGCCAAGTTGAGTTCAGAGGAACCCTGTGTTATCATTATGACATTGACGCCATGTCTTGCTACTGCACCAAATACTTTGGCCGCTACTCCCTTGATCCCCCGCATGCCCGATCCCACCACTGCAATGATTGCAACATCATCATTTACTTTTATTTCCTTTATGACCTTTCCAAGGAGGCTCAACTCTAAGGTGGTAATAGCCTTGTCCAGGTCAGTCTTTCTGACAAGCATTGAAATGCT
This sequence comes from Nitrososphaera sp., assembly GCA_045809625.1. Taxonomy (GTDB): domain Archaea; phylum Thermoproteota; class Nitrososphaeria; order Nitrososphaerales; family Nitrososphaeraceae; genus Nitrososphaera. The sequence goes on from JBJMEA010000042.1 coordinate 8,808, forward strand.
TGATTCTGATGGGCTCTGAGATATCATCATAATATTAATGCGGTTCTTAGCAAGCGTATCAAAGATCCTGGCAGCAGTGCCTGGCGCGCCGACCATGCCTCCCCCGCTCACATCAATGAGAGCAGTATGGCGGATCACACTTATGGATTTGACTATTTTTTGTGACTCCTTACTTGGATTTTGTGTGATGATAGTGCCGCTATGATTTACATTAAAGGTGTTACGGATCCTTATTGGAATCTTGGTATCGACGACTGGTTCGAGTGCGCGTGGATGCATGTATTTTGCGCCAAAGAGCGCCATTTCCATCGCCTCAGCAAATGATACTTCTTTGAGTACCCTTGCATTCGTGACTAACTTTGGGTCAGCTGTCATTAGCCCATCAACGTCGGTCCATAACCATACTTCTTCAGCACCTATGCTTACAGCTATTATTGTAGCAGTGTAGTCGGATCCACCACGTCCAATAGTCGTTGTGTTTCCGTACTGATCGGCTCCGATAAATCCAGTTACTACTGGAACTATATCCTGTTTGAGCATAGGCTCGAGCTTATGGCTCACCTTGAGCTTTGTTGTATCTATCAAGGGACGAGCTTCGCCGAAGTTGCTATCTGTAATAATTCCTGCCTCCTTACCTGTCAGGTGTTCTGACTTTATGCCGAGATCTTGTAGAGCAAACGACACTATTGGAGTGGAGAGGCGTTCTCCAAATGACATCAGATAATCAAGTGATTTTGTAGTAACTTCTCCTAGTAGCACAATGCCACCCAAGACATCTTCTAGTTCATCGATTATCTTCTTAATTGTGGTCAGAGCCTTTGTTTTCAGATCTTTGTCTGAAATGGCACCATGTATAATTTGCATGTGCATATAGATACATTTCTTTATAAATTCATCAAGCGATGTCTTATCTCCCCGCTTTACACTGTCTGCAATCGAGAGCAGACCATCGGTCATGCCCCGGACTGCAGAAACTACGCACACTATTTCATTGCCTTTTCCATGAGATTGTACAATTTGTGCAATATGCTTTACTTTGTCGGGAGAGTCTACAGCTGTTCCTCCAAACTTCATAATCACGCGCATAGGTTGTCTATTCCTGAACTCTGGGTGCTAAATAGAAATGGATCCTCCCAACGTTTGCGATCTTGAACTCGAGTCTGAGTGGCATTTTACTTGAATACTCTGCTGTGACTGACCCGCCCATCGATACTACTGCCTTGGTTATTTTGGATAAATAGTCAATGCTATATGTAGCCTTGCTTTCTTCCTTTGCCTCAAGTTCTTCCAGTCCTTCGTTGCCTGCTTCAAGAGTAATGTCCGCTTCCCCCGAATCTCCCCTACCTGAGAAAATTATCCTGCCGGATTTTGATTCAATAGAAATGTATTCAGATACTACTTGAACATCGGACAGGACTTTGTCAAATGCTACAGCTGTGAACACCGCTTTGGAGTTAAAGTTAAGTTTTGGAAGTGGAGTAGAGCTTGCCGAGCTTTCTATGAGTCTGCTCTTGTATTCTCGTTTGTAACTATTCGACATTTTTAAATGTAACATGCTATCATCGCCAACGCTGATTTCAACTGCATCCTTCTTGTCAGCTCTTCGTATTAGCTTTGAAAATTCGTCAACTCTAATTCCAAATTTTACTAGGCTGTCGCATTCATACATTTCAAATGCGTGATTAGGCCAATGAATGTCTATAAGCGCTATATGCGATGGATCCATGCCTCTGAATGATATGCCTTCTGCTGCGGCTTCAAAAGTGGCCTCATCTACAAGGGTTGAGATTGCAGACGTCACGGCCTTCCACTCGTCTGGTGACTTACTCTTCGCTACAAAAACCAAATTCATCTATTTGGCAGGGCAATTCGGATTTTAAACATTGCTCTGTGGTCTGTGCCGACACAAAAATTTCACCTACAATGCTGTACGCGAGCTGGTGGTGGTCGTAGTTATATTGAATTTTAAAAATAGCCACTATAATTTGATGTTATCCTTACGCTTATAGCTCAATCGTATTGCTTGCAAGTATGAGCCCTTCGGCGTAAGGCGCAGTTGGGGAAAATTATTTACTCTAAATTCCAAAATACTCTACAAGAAAGGTTTAATGTGAATTCAGGCTGACAGTACTATTCAAAGTGATAATGGCTAATCGACTTTGCATAGTTTACAAGAAATATTGATCGGTATTTTGCGGAGAGAGTAATATGCATCAGTTTCTCATAATTCAGATTTTGGTTTGTGCAGTCAGCTAGGCGTAATTGCGCCAAGTATGGTTGCACTTAGTGCATCGATAAAATTGGGTGGTCGCTTCATCTGCTGATCTTGTTTGGAGCATCCACCAAGATGCGGTCCCATTCTTGCATTGAGGGCACTCTATGCTGGTCGTTGGAAGGGTCTCGACACTATCTCCCTCCATTACCTTGAGAGAAACATCATGAGTGGCCTTGATGTTCACTTCTTTTCTGCCTTCATCTTCAATCTTTTTGGTCTTAAATCCGCATTTTGGGCAGACCATGCCTTCCTCATCTCCCGGCGGAGGTCTCAAGCGTGTTTCGCACTTTGGACAAAAACGCATAACCGTGCTAACCCTACCTCAACGCTACCTTTTGAGGGCAGTTTTGACAATGTTGAGAATGTCTTTTGAGTATTCTTGAGCAGAAGTTGATGCATCCTGTATCACTTCCATTGGATCCTTTCTCTTTGTGGCTACTCTCAGCTGATAGTCCTTTGTAAGTGGATGCTTTTGTATAACGCCTGCAAAGTCGACACTTTTTTCCTTAAGCAATTCATGCTGAAGGATGTATAAAATGGAGATATCTTCTTCACGTATTTTTAGCTCAATCTCATTATCTTTGACATCCGTAACTTCTGCAAACATATGCGTTATACTGACAACAACTACTTATTGAAGATATAAATGATACCATTCTGCCAAATGGCAGAAAGTTTCATCGACGGTGCTACACTTAGTAAATCACAGATGAGTGTCAAACCTGATCAACTACTTACTCTGAGTCTTAGTTTCAGAATAGAAGGATCCATAAGAGATACATTTTCTCAAAAGAATTGGGAGCGAGCATACAACAAACATGACAATGGTTTCCTTATGAAAATTGAAATTGATCTTAAATCAGCCAGAAGAAGAATTGCGCTCATCAAACTGGTAAGAAAGGCCGCATTATTCTGGACTCGGAATCCCAAGATACCATATAGGATATGGGTCACGATAATAAAGGATGATACACCATTCTATCCCTTAACCGAAGAGGAGGCAAAATCTCTGTTGTTTGATATAAATAAAGTTATTGAGTTGAAGGGTAGGGACTTCGATTCCGGTGCGCACAAGATTTACACAGATATCAAGGTGTCATGGGGTAAGCATATATATACAGAGCCAAATGAAATTAGGGGAAAGTCAAATGATATAGAATTAATGCGCATTGCCGCATCATGATGATGTTGTTGTTGAGTCATATATCATAACAATTGCTATGACGAGGATTTATAAGATTAAATTGCGTCTATATACTCATAATGCAGACGAGTTTACCGGGCAAAGATGCTGAGCTTTACAGACGTTTGCCAAATGGTAGGATAAAGTGCACGGCATGTGCAAGACTGTGTGAGATACCCGAGGGTAAGATCGGCCTCTGTGGTGTCCGAGGAGTCGCAAATGATAAGTTGCGATTGTTTGTATATGGAAGAGTAATCGCGGGTCAAATAGATCCAATCGAGAAAAAGCCCGTAACACACTATAGACCTGGGACTGACATATTTTCAATTTCTACCACCGGTTGTAACTGGCTTTGTCAATATTGTCAGAACTATGACATTTCCCAAAGACGCAAGGTAGAAGGCAGCGAGATGACACCGGAACAAGTTGCAGAAAATGCTGCATACTATAGTGCTCAGGGTATTGCATATACCTACAACGAGCCCTCAATTTTTATAGAATTTGCAAGAGATTGTGGTATAGAAGCTCACAAGCGTGGAATATTTAATATTTTTGTATCAAATGGTTATGATACCCCTGAGTCTGTCAACATGATGGGCCAGTTCCTTGATTGCATCACAGTCGACTTTAAGGGGAGTGGTAAGCAAGAATTTGTTAGACGGTATATAGGCATACCTAGTGCCGATCCAATATTTCAAACGCTAAAAGAAATCCGAGACAAGACAAAGATCCATGTCGAGATCACTGACCTCATAGTGCCAGAGGTGGGTGATGACTTAAATGTAGCAAGAAAGCTTTGCAAATTCGTACATGATGAACTTGGGCCCGATACTCCAATACATTTTTTGCGATTTCATCCTGACTACAAGATGATGGATTTTGGTAGCACGCCTATCAAAACACTCGAAAAACACTACGAGGTTGCAAAGCAAGAGGGCTTGAATTACTCATACATTGGAAATGTTCCAGGTCATCCCTTGGAAGATACATACTGTCCACAATGCAAAAATGTAGTCATCGGACGTTATGGCTTCAGCATTGACGCATGGAACCTTGATGTCAACAACTGTTGTAAGGATTGTGGACACCAAATACCAATTATTGGTAAGCTTCATAGAACCAGGAAGAGGAATCCATTCCAATTTATTCATTAGAAAAAAACGGACATACGTCGACTTCAACTATGATCAGACAGTCAACAAGAATGGATGAGATAATTTCTAATACTCATGAAAGAGAGAATTGAGTGAAGTCTGAAATCCTTCAGCGTGTCCGTTTTAATACCGATAGTATCCTGACAATTTTGACCAATACCCAACACTTGATTCAACTACACATAAGAGCCCCCAACGATCGCCCTTGGCAAGAAGTAAGAGATACCACTCGTCCTCTAATTGGAACAACTGAAGGTTTAGGTAGGAAAATAGATGCAGATTCCGTTTAATTGCTTTTCTGATAAATAAAGCACTTCTAATTAGCGCTAATAATTTCTGGAATACCAATGTATTTCTCACTATGTTTACCCTTCAATGAGTTGTCGAATTAAACAATCCTAGAGGAGTGCAGGACGAGATATTACGCAGCAGATTCAAAGGTTGAATCAAGCCCTAAACTTGATTGACAGAGAGATGTCAAGAGAAGAAGAAGAAAATAGAGATAAAGAAGGGGATGGAGAACCGGACTTGGAAGGTTTTTCGGCCTAAATCCGGGTTGACGCACTACCGAAAAAGCACTTACTACAGAAATCTCATTTTTCCTTATTGTCGCTATCCCAGTCCTTAAAATGACTTACCTTGCTGCAGCTTGGACAAAAACCACGTTCTGTATTAGGTAGTTTCTATCATACACGTCCTCGCCCCATAGTTGAATTTCTTCTTCTATGGCCTGTTTCTTGGTTTCTGGGTTGGCGTTTACATGCTCTCCTAGCTTGTCAACTGTTATCGACGCCTTGCAAAATAGACAGAAAATAATCTGATTATTATTATTAATATCAGTTGTCATTATTATTATTATTATTGCTCCTCGACACTTTTTTCCCATAACTAAGTATCTAGACTATCTAGACCTTCACATATCGCCCCGAAATTCCCTACAAAGGATCGGTAGCACATCATGGTTGCATATTCCCTGTCTGGTGGCGACATATCATAATCACCTAGTTTCTCTTTACACCATTCACAAACCTAAGCTCTCTTCTCATTACTGCTGTTACTACTATGCCTGCTACTACTTGTCATTTACCTGTCAACTCAATATCTCAATTGTTTTGGGTATATGATTCTAAAAGTGAGTGTGTGGGCTCTTTACACACTTTCTTCAAAGTTCTGGCAGGGGCAAAAACCTGTGATTGTGGCGCCCATCGCTCTCGCCAAGTGTGTATATCTCTCTTTTCTCTGTCGCTCAGCTCTCACATTTGACTTCTGGGTCTGGGTCACTTTCGCAATGGTCAGTGCCTGTGCCGCCATCTAACTCATCATTATACACTACACCGTCAGTTCCGAATAGGACGTCATTATCGGCTTCGCCTCTCATAATGTCATTGCCGTCGTCACCAGACGCAATATCATCACCTGCTCCGCCATGCATGACGTCTCCCCCAACATTACCATGCATCTCGTCATTATCATCGCCACCAAGCATATTGTCAACACCGTCGCCGGCAACCATGGTGTCATCACCGGGGCTGCCGCCCATTTCGTCACTACCTGAGGCACCATTTAGGGTGTCATCACCAGCATCATCACACATACGGTCGTCTCCACTAATCCTTCTATCTTATCGTCTCCTACAAGACCTGCAATGACATCATGACCTTCTGTCCCAACCAAATTATCATTGCCGTCGGTACCAACAATTGTGGCAGTTGCTCCACCGCAGGTAGCATCACACTCCCAGATGTAGGTGGCGGAGCTATTGTTGGAAGTCCACTTATTGTTTCGTCTATTATCCTGTTCATGTAGTCTATTATTCTGTCTGCTAGTGAGTCAACATCACCATTATTACCGCGATAAGCGGTAGCAAATGCTGCTACTGGGCCAGCAGTACCCAATACAGTCATCATCATGACAACAATTATATAGTAAATCGTGGAGCCTTTATTATCATATATTTGTGTAAGATATGTGAAATGTTTCCTTTATAAGGAATTCTTGATTTTGGCTGCTTGATATAGCATTTTCCTTATTTTCCGGATAATTGGCTCCAGCCGATGTCAGAATTAGGCTGATAATAAACGGGAGGAAAAACGGACAAACGCCTACCTTAACTACGAGGATAATGGGAAATAATGATAACCTTTCCTTGTCAATATAATGTATATTCTTTCCATGCTTCTCTATATCTTTAAGAATACTTGGTAGTGGATATAATGCTTCAGCTTTCCTAGATATATCTCCACCTTTTCTGTCTTCATTTTGCGCTTGTTTTATCTCGAGTAGAGATAGTGGAGATATAGGAGATATTTTTCCGATTTGTTAGAGGGCCGTAAGGTTCCAGCAAAAAAACTCTTGAACGTAGAGACTCCGTAACATTGTAAGATGCGCTTTGGTTGAACTTACGCTGCAATTGAACCAGATTTAGTATTTGCTTGCTTTACATTTTTTCTTCTTTTTGATATTATAACAGGTCGCTCCTCATAACCATGCGATTAGAAGTAACGCGACAGGGACTTATAGACTAGAGCATAAATGAAGATAAGTTCATTATATTAGCCTTCAGCAAACTAAAACGGACAGAAATAAAAAATGAGAGTATGATTGCTTCTGTCTCAAATAATATTAGCTTGTATCTGCCATTTTTTCACATGCCTCATCTGCTGCTACTATTCCCCATTATAGTACTGCCCATAGGTTCTTGCGTCATGCCGTCCCCGCCCACACTAGTCAAACTCATCATGTGCATGTTATCACCATACTTCATCATATCTTTTATCATTTCGGGAGACACCACTATTCCATAGATTGGAGTGTTTCCAAAATGGTTTTGAACTGCGGCCGCATCTGGTGTTATTGCTATCACTTTATCTTGTGCTATTTGTATTGTTGTTGGGACATTAGGAACTGGCCCTTCACGCATTGTAATAGTGGCAGTACCGGTTATTGTGGTAGTGTTGGTGTTAGTATCGAACGTTGGGTCTCCTGTTTGGGTGAAGTTGGATATCTCATGATTATGCATAGCCGAACCATTGAGCCTTACCATGTGAAGCATTGCATGGAAGCCTGAAACGTTGCCGATTCTACCACCAGTTGTGTCAGATGTGGTAGTACTGTTTTGGCCCGAACCCATTTCCAACATCCAGTGGCCTGCAACAATCCACCCTGGTTGGCCTTGTTCGTCGTTCTGTATACTAGAAATCATTCCCCACTTGTGGTTTGTCATAATTTCACGCATCATACTCATCATGTCACCTCTTGCTCCGCCGTACATGCCCATTGACTTATCAGGAGTTGTTGTTGTAGTATTTCCACCACTTTGCATCTGTGCCATTGTGGGAGCAGTAGCTATGCCAAAGATTCCGCTACCGATTGCGAAAGCCACAAGCACTACTACTACTGCTTTGAATGTTGTTTTCATTAACCAGCGTGAAATAGCCAAAGATTTAAAGACTGCTTCACAAGGTTCTCATATATCATTCGATGCTGATTTCGCACTTTTGTGGATCATGTCACTAAGAGATTAATATCTTACTCTAGCCTAACCTCTGCTACCAGATTATAAGCAAACAGCCTTCATACTATGAAGTAAACAATCCAAACAAGTGAGCGGATGACCGCTTGGAAGAAATACTAGTGAGATTATAACTTTAAAACGAATAACAAAAGGTATGTGTCTAATGAACCTTGCTGAATTGCCGTTAAGAGATAAAAGGAAAAGCTCAACGTTCCAGTCAAAGGTGAACTTGGAATTTATGTTATTGTAACAGAGGAGACATTGATGACATGTCCGGCTTTCTGCTGCTTCATATAGGGTAGCGCAGCTGCAATGCCGTACAGCACCCCCTTGATGTTCACGTCAATCAGCTGGTTCCATTCATCTACCTTGAGGCGCTCAAGTGGCTACTGCGGCATCAGTCCAGCGTTGTTTATCATGACATCAATACGTCCGTATGTCTGCACGGCTGTGTCGACTAATCTCTTCACTTGCTCCAGGTGTGGGTGACGTCCATAGCTACTGCGAGCGCACTGCCGCCGTTTCGGATCAACTCGTCTACTATAGATTGAAGGCGATCGACTCGCCGTGCACCCAGCACAACGCTTGCGCCCTGTGCGGAAAGACGCCATGCGGTTGACTCTCCCAATCCGCTGCTTGCACCCGTGATGACGACGACTTTTCCTTCAAAGTTACTATTCTTCATAATCTTGACTCCTGTGTGTCACCATGGCGGCATTGTATTGTTCGTTGCTGACCTTTTCCATCCAATCAACGGTCTTTCCGTCGAGCCGTTCCTGAATGGCGATATGCGTCATGGCAGTGGTTGCTATGGCACCGTGCCAATGCTTCTCACCAGGTGGGAACCATACCACGTCACCCGGCCGAATTTCCTCGCTCGGTCCATCCCAGCGCTGTGCTAGGCCGCAACCAGCCGTCACGATTAGGGTCTGGCCCAGAGGATGGGCGTGCCATGCGGTACGGGAGCTAGGCTCAAATGTGACATTGGCGCCGACTACCCGGGCTGGATCGTTTGCTTGGAACAGAGTGTCAATACGTACGGCGCCGGTAAAATACTCGGCCGATCCTTTGCTGGAAGGCTGTGAGCCATTTCTTTTTATGTCCATATAATTTGGTTCACTCAGCTGCTGAAGGCTTGGGCGTCAGAATTTCTATGACTTTACACTTGCCAGCTACTATTCTTTGAACAACTCCGGCTTTCATATCGTCGGTTGCACTTAAAGTATTAAGAAAGCTTTGAAGGATAATTCTGTAGATGCCGTTAGTTCAGAAATCGTATCATCCATCTGTGCAAATTGGTAGTTAGGGGTATCTATCTTATTAACTCAAACTACTGAAAGAAAAGAATGAACCAGCTTAAGGGTCTTTGAGTCAAATCCAAATAGCTGAATAAGTAAAACGAAGAATGCCTACCCTATTCATTAGATTAAAATTGTACTATTACAGGGAAAGCTCCAAGAAAGGGGTCGTTGTCTAGCATGGTATGATGCCAGCCTTGGGCGCTGGAGGCCGCTGGTTCGAATCCGGCCGACCCCACTATTAATGCGGCTGTAACAGCAACGATGACTCTGCATTTTGCAATTTTGTTATTCTCTCTATCAGATTATCTCGCGTGAACACTAGAGGAAGGGTGACAATTAGTGTTAGTCAATCAGCTTGTTTGCTACAACATCAGTCGAGATCGATCAAGTTCCCATGAGATGAAGACAAATGAGTAACATGAACTGAAAGCATATAACTGTCTGTTAACCGCTCGCTACCTGGCGCTGGGTTAAGGCAGATAATTTATACCATCGTGCTTATGGTTACCACCTCAAACCCATCTAATAACCAAATCTTGCTTTGTCGAGCATGCTGGTAATAAGGGCTGTTTTACCCTTTGAAGGATCTTTGAACTGCTTAATATTTGAGAATGTGCAGAAATAGCCTCCACTTCATTACAAAACTGCTAGGAGCATTTCTTGCTAAACGAGAGTAGTATCGCTTCTCGGTAGTAGCTTTAATCTTTGCTAGAACGGAGTAATAATAAAATCAATTACGGATCCTGAGCTTGATTTAGGCCGTTCACCTGAATGGCAGACAGAGGACAGATTTGCCATACAATGGCCTCAGAGACAATTATTATCCTCTGTGACCCTTTGCAGATAGAGAAACATAGTTACTAACTGTTATTGCTTCTTCTTTCCCTTGCTTTTGCCCTTTTTGACTGCAGTGCGATCTGTGAATATATCACCAGAACGAGGCCTGCTATCAGTATGAACATAAAGACATATTCAAGTTCTTGAAATTGCATTCCTTGACCGGGCCTAGCAAATCCGCCACCAAATATACTTCCCAGCGCATTGGAGCCTACGACTATCATACCTCCAATTCCTATGGCTATGAGTATTCCACCTATTACGGTCATAATTTTCTTATTCTTTGCTAGGGATAGCATGCCCAATCCAGCTCCGCTGGCTGGAGAGCTTCCTCGCTCGTTATCAGTACCCTTGTCATCTTTCTTAGTCCCACTCATTCTAAGATGTGCCTCCTGAACTCACGTGTATTGATAATCAGTTAAGGATTATAGACAAGTCTTAACTCATACTTGCCTAGATCATTTTTTGTAAATAAAATAAACGATGAATTTAGAAAGAGACTATGCATTTTTGAGTACCATGTGGATCTAGCGAAGCAGGACACTAACGATCAACCTCATTAGTGTGTCGATCGAGTGAACTCTATTGACCGGAGAATATATGCATCTGCTATTTTCATCTTTATGAAACGCAAAGGGAATCATTGGCTTGGGATATCTGTTGTCATTACTCTCTTTTCAAACAAACATAATAATAATCCAATCTTCGGATGGGTTAGCAAAGACAAAAGGATACATTCTGCTCTCAGAAGCATATCTAAGAAATATCCAAACTTATAGAGTAGTGTTATAAATGTAAGAAAGAATAAACTGTTGCTGTTTGGTACCGCCAATTCGTCAGTGCCTTAAGTCAGAACGCTCGAGATAAACGGTATAAAATATCTAGGTTCAGAACTGTATGATATTTCCAGTTGAAGAGATGACGGCAGAGGTGAGCTTTGAGATAAAAACTTTGGCAATTGTCTGGGCGGTAGAACGTTGAACTAGTATGATGATGATTCTACATTCTCTGAGTTGATAAGCCGACTGTCTGGGAGTAGCCGAGCAGCAAAGGAGCTGAGCAGTTCGTTTGGTGGTTCATGAGAAAAACGACGTTAAAGAAGATAGGAGATTAAAGTGGGATGGTTATGATGTCTGGGATTATAATCCTTAAAAAATATCATTGATGATCAGGCCTTGTTCTCATACAAGATTCATAATTTGATCGTGCAGATCAGAAGTTTAAACAACTGCCAGGAATGGAAATAAAAACTAATAACGATAATCCACTTTGCAGGAGCAAGCTTAGTTTTAGATCAAAAGAATGTACTGCAGAAAATTTAGGATGGCCTCTCCTAAAAAATTAGAAGTGATAGAATAATACCGCATAATATTTCTAACTTATTAAAAATTAAGGCTTATGCTCTGACTTCTATTGATGGATTATGCCCTTTTGATAGCAAAAATATGCACGGGTGTACTGCGGTTTAATTCTTATGCAAAGCTAGGTAGGTCCTATCCTTCTTCAATTAGGAGTTTCTCTTGTTTATCTAAGCTTCAGGTGATTCTTCTTTTCTTGGATGTGCCTCTGGATGTTCTTTTCGTCTATGCACTTCCATGTCTTCGATCATTCTGAATTGCTGACCACATACATCACATTTCCTTGCTTTCTTTTTGTACTTCTTCCCCGCCAACCAATCAGAAAAATGCATCAGATACATTCCAAATCCCCACATTCTCTTCATATCTATCCCGTTACATAAATCTCTATATGGCATGAGATATTAGCGTTTTAGTTACTCAGGTTTAAAAATTTATTAATAAGCAGCAAATCTTTAGTCCTTTATATGTTTGTGCTAAACCAGCCCAGTCTACGTTCTATAGCCTCAGGTGCATTGGCACACTAGGAGAACTCGACAGATCCTTCGTTTCATAGTTTCTATAGATGCAGGGATCGAAACTTATCATAAAATGATATCAGGGCAACAGACGATTTCATCGAATAATCATCTGTCTCAAAGCGTATGGTAGTAAGAATCCCGGTTTCAATTGTTTCTGCAGATTTCTTTTGATCTAGTGTTATTACAAGTACTGCACTAAGAATTTTGAAACAAGAGTTTTTATGAACATTAATTTTCTGTTTCATTGCTAGCAGAGGATCCCAAATATCAATTCTAAAATCGAGTCCAACCTAAGTATATGTCTCTATTCGCTACGTGAAACCTCTATAACGCTTAAAACACTAATAAATTTTTATGACAGATGAAGACTCAAAGGAGAAGATAACTGCAGATTTTCAGTGCTTCGTATGTGGCGCCATTTTCACCAGCGATGAGGATCGCCGCCAACATCTAGAAAAGGAAATGCATAGGGCAACAGAAAAGAAGGACACGGATACTGTGAAAAAGCAAACAGAGTTGAGCGAGATGCACAGACAGCCATACGAGTCGATATAGTATCAATACTTTGTATAGTTCCAAAACTCATAGTATGGAAAATTCCAGATATGGAAAACATAATAGTATTTGGGTTCTTATAATACGATGCGGGGTGACTCGAAGTGAGCGAAGAACAACAACAACAACAAGCAGAGCTCTACCAATACAGCGTCAAGATAGAAATGACTGCCAAAGGTCTTGCCATGCCAACGATCCATGTTTACTCTGGAGATATGGATAGGGCTAGAAGGGAAGCAGTCGAGCAGTATGCTAAGGTGATAGAAGAGCTAAAAGCTAAAGGCTTGCCTGTAGCAACTCCAGACTTTAAAGTATGAGTCATGGGTTATCTAGTTGTGGTGTTGTTGAAGTTGCTAATTAATCCGTAAGATAGACTAGATGAGGATCTGGAGTACCTCAAGAATACTACCATACGCTTGATTTGCGCTCCTATTTTTGTTGACATATTATTGAGGAACCTATTCACTATGTTGGTAACATACCAATAAGTGATAAAGTCGCTCTGGAAGGGATAGGATAAGTTCTGTATTCTGTAACTGGCGTTTTATTTAATTATTAAAATTGAAAATTTGTAGTATTATGTAGATTCATAAAAGAAAGAGAAAGGGGGGAAATAAGGTTTACTTTTTAGTCCCACTTGCTCCACGCAGCCATCCAGCGGTATGTCCACGTGTTGAGTTTCGCACCTAGCGCAGCTATTGGAACACACAGCACTGCTCCTGCTCCTGAACCCAAAGCAACAGGACTATTGTAGAACTTTCCGACCTGAGGTTCAACAGGCGTCATATACGAAGGCAATGTTGGCCTTGGATATTTGAATGCCACCTCGAGTGGGTCCCTTATAAGCAGCAGGTTGACCATGTTAAACAGCGGTATTGATAGGCCAACTAGTGTTCCTCCTATGATTATAGCAGCGTGCTTATTCCTTCTTGTAGCCCAGTAGGTTAGATCCAATAACATTGCCGAGGGTATCCATATAGGCACTGTAATGAAGTCATAAGGATAGCCCAATGCAAACCATGCACCCTTTGCGACCCATGTGTAGATTGTCATGATTGTAGCGTAATATGTCGCAGTTCCTGGAACTCCTGTGAACAACATGTAATATATCGCTCCTACTACGAGCATCGTAGATTGAGAGATCGAAAATACTACAAATGATGACCACATCCAGTCTGTGTAGAAAATGTAGTCCCCGGCGTTGATTGTTAGCAGTGTGCTGTTAACAGCAACAACCACTATGAATAAGTAGTGTGTTGTACGTCTAAGCCAGACCATTATCTACCCAGACAGAGAACTAGTATATAAAATTTTATGACAAAGACTGGCAATTGAAATTTGCGCCTTTCTTGTGCAAAATGTTCTAGCCTGACAGTATTGGCATTGTAAATAACCACAAGCGAATATTGTATATGTTGAAAATAAAAAATAGGGAATAAAAAAACGACGTTCAGGCTCTAACTGGTTTCTCGTGTGAAATCTTCCACATGAAAAAGAATCCCAGAGATTCAATTACGGTTAGGACAGAAAGCGCGTACATGCCACTAGGCAACGGATATGCCCACGGATATATTGTGACTCCCACATATACTCCACCTGCAGTTGCAGCCCAAGTCAGCGCAAAGCCAATGATGAATATACCATTCATGTGCTCAACTCGGCGACCAATCATGCGTTCGATATCATCACGGTTATCGCCTCCACCCGTTCTGCGTCCACCACTTCCGTATCCCTTTGGTAATGTCATTTGCTATACGATCAGACTATAGGTTTTTAAATTTTGCTGTTAAGCATGCAGCCAGGCTTGGCAAAAAGGGCCGGCTGCTGCGGGAAAACGAAGAGAGAAGGCGCTTGAAGTGCAACTACAAATAGATTACCTGTGCTACCGACCCTGGCACCTCTATTTTGTACCTGTCATTGTCAAGGAAGCCCTATATGTATTGTTGAAGTTACAGCTGCTGGTATAGGCAGTTCTGCAACAATTTATTACATTCTCTGGCCGAAACTGAATCTTCCTTGCCTTGCGGTTGCTATGATGATTCCAACAATTGCAATAGCCAGTACGACTATAGATATTGTACTAAATTCTGGAATTGTTGCATTAGTGACTCCTGCTGCTGCTGATGTTGCATTAGTGCCTCCTGCTGCTGCTGATGTTGAATTAGTGCCTCCTGATGCTGCTGATGTTGAATTAGTGCCTCCTTCT
>JBJMEA010000043.1:0-4182 GCA_045809625.1 Nitrososphaera sp.
ATCTACGTAGTCTAAGTGAGGAAAATCAGGATTAAATGATAGCCTAATTCCTTCATAAGCATGTTCACTGGTTGTATAAGCTATGGCATCATAATCAGTAGCAGCTTCATTGAAATCCTCCCCTGGCATTGCCGATGCAGGGAGGCCTGGTTTGCCTTTCAGTCTATTGGTATCTCCAAACAAAAAATACAGTTTGCCGTCATGTAAAAAAGAGACTCCTAAATCTGTTCCATAGATGCCAAAGCGTGAGCCCGTCTCATTCAATGTTTTCTGGACTGTTTCACGGTCAAAATCTCCTGTCAACTGTGAGACTTTGCGGGTGCCATATAGCTTGGATGGGCTGGGGTTCCCTATACACGCAGGGTACCCATTTACCAAGAAACTATCGTAAATTCTTCCTATTTTTTGACTAGTCATTTCGCTTGCGTTCCATTCTATCAGAGCAATTAAACAAATATGCGTTCTGCCACTTCCTTACGAACCACTTTCTTTCTTTCTTGTTAGTTCGCTGAGTATGACCACTCCGGCAGTCACGACAGCCGTGGCAATTATGAATTGTCTAGAGTATTCGTCCGCCTTCTCTGCGTAGTCAAGGTAATCATGTTCTGCATGCATGGAGTTAAAATAATCTGTGTATATTACTTCATAGTACTTTGGTGTTAGGGAAAACGTGTTGCTTTGTTTGTCGAACACCATGTTCTCTTTGGCTTCTTGTGAAACCTGAGCTGCTACAAAGTCTCCAATCTGTGTTTCATTGTTATAGTATTCGGATGTCGCTTGAATAAGCAGTTCTTCATCGTGGCGTGCTTTGAGGTCGCCCTGATGTTCATAACGGACTTCTGTTGTAAGAGCTGAATTGGTTAAATGATAATATTTTTCAGCTTCAGCTGCATAATAACCTGCCATTGAGGCAGCTATTGATGCGGCTGCAGCTAAAGATATTATCGCGGTATTCCTGCGTGTAGGAGAATGGATCCGTACCATGAGGCTTCCCTTATGCGATTGGAGTAGGTAGTATAAAGGGGCATTGTAAGGACCGCCTCTTCCTAAAACAGCAATCCGCTCAGATATGGTCTATCCCGTAGCATTAAGGCAGGATGTTTGTCAATGTATGTAGTTAGTAACTCGTTTACTTCCTAGTAAACAAGAGCGATCAGCATTGAAGATATAATAGGAGTTTCCTATAAATCTAGAAAGTCAGCTTGTGTCTATGGGCTCACCTCTTTTCCTGGCGTATCTTCATAGTACAAGACTTGTCAACTGAAAAAACTCTATCCATTATTGATTTTTTCTATAGTGACCTAAAGCAGAAGGGCTCTGCCGCTCTATTATTGTTCTTGAATTGCCAATGACCACGCATGCTGTAAAAGATACTCACCTGGCCATGATATATCGAGCGCATTCCATGACAGCCCTAAATCCGTAGAGCAGAATAATCCCCGGTTGCTGGCAAGATACAACTCTCCGAAGGTCTTCGGGTTTCCGGCTAGTATTGCAATCATGGTGCCTCGAGGTTCGGGAAGGCCCTTGCTTATTAGTTCCCAAAGTTTGCCGTCGTCCGATCTTCTGTATAAATATGACTCCGCGTCTTGGCCCGCAGAATGCGCCTGCCAAGGTCCTGTAGATGCAGAAACAACCAGATTTTGAGGGTTACCCGGATCCACCACCAGCCCATAAAGGTAATGATGGTTGAGCCCATCTATAGGACAGCTCCAAGTTTCTCCATAATCAAAGCTTTCAAAGTAGCCATCACCTGCAGAAGAGTATAGCCGTTTAGGGGCCTTTCGATGGGTCGCAAGTGTGTGAGTGTCAAATGGCCCTTGCTTAGACCTATCTATCCAAGTTCTACCGCCGTCATGACTTTGAACGAGCGCGCCAGCTTCTATTGCGACAAAAACATGTCCTGAAGTATTAACATCGGGTTCGATCCAACGCACATGATGTGTCCAGGGCCTCGGCGGGAAGCTCCAGGATCGGGATGAATGCAAGCTATTCAGACCAATCATCCTCTGCCAAGATAGACCACCGTCATCGGATCTATAAAACTCACTCGGCTCAGTTCCCACATAAACTACATTGAAACCGTCAGTACCTCTTTCCAAACGACTTACTGAAACCGAGGTCACGTTATGATTAGATATGCTGTCCTTTCCAATCTGATTCCAACTTTCTCCGCAATCATCTGTACTCCATAGACCTGCCCCAAATGTTCCGCAATAAGCCCTGCTTGGATCGAGTGGATCAAAAGCTATGCCTTGGGGATGAGTTCCCACTAAAGACTTGTGAATCTTCCAGCCTGACTTGGTGGATTCTGTTATAAGTACCGAATCATTCATGCCCGCCAGAACAGTCGTCATGATTGATATACATGTGTACCAAACGTCCTTAAAGGCCTTATAGTTTTTCATTTAGAACCTCTCAGTTGGAGTTAGTGAGCAAAAAATATAATGCATAAAGAGTGCTCAGTAATTGTGGAGGCGCTCCTGCAATGAATGGAATTCTGTTATATTTTCGATTACGAAATATCTAAGAATGAATAGGACGAGTCATCTCAGCAAATTTCAATTATAGTAATAAGAAACACCTTAAAGCTCCGATGTGGATCCTTATATTATCATAATTCCGTCATTGTGGAACCATATTCTCTATTTACTGTCGCTCAACTTTAAAAACTCTAAACCTCGTTTTGCTTGTAATCTTTTTGGCCCATCCGTATCCAGAACATCTTGAAGCAATCACAAAAACTGATCCATATTTTCGTACTTTTTCGGTGCACTATTGTGAGGTCAATTTTATACCTGGACGTTAAGCGTCAAATCAATCTCAGTTATTGTACGCCAGGATTTGAACACTATGGCGAATATGCTAGGAAATAAAATGCAGGATGTATTGAAATTCCCATAACCTTCTCAGGCTTTATCTTTATGATCACTCGCTTGTGAGCAGGCTTCCTGTAATAATATTTTCCAATTCCTAGGTATTTCTTAGCAAGTTTGTGAAGATGATTGTCAGCATCATTAGCAGTAACTTCCACGACCCTTCCCTTTAATGACACCATTTTGTAAGTGTTGTAAGTTTCAACAATTGAAAGCGCGACTCTGGGATCTCTTCTTACATTTCTTACTTTCGCAGACCCCTCAAACGAATTTATCAAGATCAAGTCTTCCTTTTCATCCATGTCCGCCCATACCGGGGTAACGTGCGGAGAATTGTCTTCGGAAAGGGTAGCGACAAAGACTAGATTCCGTCCAGAGAAGAGTTTTGAGATATCCTCTTTGGAAATAGGAGAAACTCCAAATTCCGCCTTTTTTTGTTGTAGTTCTGTATTGCCATCAGCAGGAACAACTTCGTCGTCATCTGTGTTAATTATATCGACCGAAAAACGATCTTGGGCCATATTGACCATTACAACAAAATTACTATCTTCCAATGGATATAAGCATGCTTATTCAATTTGTATTGAACAATAGTTGAATTGAAGTAAATACCTTCAATGCTTTAAGTTTGGGTATAAAAGTTCATTCTAGCTCTTCTCCAAGCAAAAATAGATATTGGCAGATGCAGTTATAGACTTTATAATCTCTATGGGGTAACCCCATATGGACATCTTAAGCCTTAGAAGGCGATAGCATTGTCTGTGCTAATTGATCAGGTGGTTTTAGGAAAGCATTCATGATTGAGGGTCGCTGGAGTTTGTGCTTTCAAATCATGTTTCGGCGGGAGCTTGCTCTTAGTGCTTTTATAATATTCCCTAATGTCTTCGAAATAAGCCCCGAGAGGAATTTGAACCCTCGATTTCATTATGGGGCTCTATTTCTCTCATGAATACCTTGTGCCATATTAGCTTTAAGGTTTTACTGTTCGTTTGAATATGGTAATGTACATGGACGCATAGGAATAGTAATCGAGTCTGTCTTGGAATCAAGGTGGTTCTTTTGTTCAAACCGAATCCTCTACTTAACCTCCTTGAGGTACATTGTGCAATTTTTTCTGTTCCGTAAGAAGAGCACGTGAAACAGGTATCAAAATAACTTCTTCATAAAATATCGTAAGCGTCAAATTTTTCTATCTCATTTAAGCGCGTTGCAAAAGAAGTTATTTTACAGGCAGAAGATTTCTAATATATCGAAATTATAAGACATTTAGTTCCATAATCTCCATGAATAGTGATATAACTACCGA
>JBJMEA010000044.1:0-15920 GCA_045809625.1 Nitrososphaera sp.
ATTGTAAAAGTTCCACAAGATATGATGATGGATGCCCATCAACTGAAAGCACAGTTCTGTCATTGGACGGTCTATCAAGTTTCTTGAACCCAAGAACCTTTTCATAAAAGTTAAGTGACCTATCGATATCTGAAACATTCAAACTAACATAGCCAATTCTAGTAGCTTGATGGATTTTGAAATCATGCTGTATGGAAGTCATATTGTCGCTCATGGTATAATCATCACAAATACGATTAGATGTCTAATAAATCTGATAGTCTATACGCACCAAGTCAGTAAGACGAACCTTAGCAGGTAATTAAGACCATACTGACGTTTTCCAAAGCTTGTAGGGAAATTGATGGCCCAAGCAGATGAGATACTATTGGCAGAAATAATTTTTAATTCATGCAATAATGAGAGATGATACTTTAAACTAAAGATCTGGAACACCTTCAGCAACCTTCTCTATCCTGAAAATGTTGATGTCTTCTGGACAGATCAGTGATTTGTATTCTTTGCGTATCCCATCGGGTATCTCTAAATGAATTGTTGCTGATATGACTCAATAAAGAACTGACATAATTTCTGTATGAATAGTATCGGCGTTATCTTTCTGTAGTATAAGGTAACTTATCTAACTCAAATAACGAGTTACTCTTGTAAAAACAGTTATAGTATAAACTTCGTTCAAAAGTAATGCGCGTTCGCTAGGAGTAAGCAGCCTTTATGTGCTTTGGTTTCTTTATCATTACAATGAGCGTCTCTGAGAAAAATAAAGAGCTGATGAAAACCCTAGATGACGCATGGAACTCCCAAGACTGGGATATATTCGAAGAACGTCATGCTGAAAACGTCGCCGTATTTTGGCCAGGTCAACCGAATCCAACTAGAGGTGTTCATAACCACAGGTCAGAGTCTATTGAATTCTTCAAGGCATTTCCGGATAATCATATTGTTAACAATCCATACAAGATACTTTTTGCCAATGGTGACTACACTTGCTCTGTGGCTGATTTTAGCGGTACCTTCAAAGGCCCGATGAAAGGACTTGACGGCCAAATGATCCAGCCAACTAACAAGAATTTTCAAACAGAGTTTTGTACTGTTGCGACGTGGAAAGATGGAAAAATTACTGAGGAGAGGCTTTTTTATGACTTGGTGGGGGTCATGAGTCAGATAGGTGCAATGCCTTCAAAAACTTAAAGCACAGGAAGCGACGGTGTAAGCAAGCAAATATTGTTCTGAGCAAAAAAATCTCGCATGGAGCGTTCGTTAAGGAACTGGACTGAGGACTGAGAGGGTGTTTGGACTCTTCTCTCGTTAGCAGTAATGCTGCCTCAAGCTTATCAATTCTTGTTGTCCTTTAAGTACCAAATTGCTCACATCGTTTGCTTTCAATATCTTCTCCTCTACTATTACAGTCATAATATGCAAAAATAAGTGATTGAGAAAATAGCTGCTCTAATAACGGCAGCATTTGGTCTAGTTGCAGCCCTTGCATGGAACACAGCTATACAGGAGATTTTAGACTAATATTTGGAGACCAAAGCGGCGTGGCAGCAATGATTGCCTATGCCGTCGTAGTCACGGTAATAGCAGTAATAGTAACTATCTGGATAGGACGAGTTGCAGAAAAACAGACAGGCAAGAAGCTTGAGAGTTCTTAGTAGCAGATAGAGAGATACTATCTTCCCAAGGTGAACGCTTACAAGTCAGTATATGTTTAGGACAATTTTTCTGTCCAATCTTTAATGCGACCTCGTATGGCTTGGAGTCAGAGATATCATAAAAATAATTTTTTATAGTACATCGTTCTATCTTGATTTTATTTTAGTATCCCAAGACAATCGAGAGTACATATTCAAAGATGAGGGACAGATACAGAGGTAGAACTGAGATAATCAGTCAGATTCTAGAGGCCAGTGACGAACAGGAGGGTATCGGAAAAACCAGCTATTAAACAATACATTCCTCAGCCATGACCCATTAGAGGAATATGTAAAGCTTTTAGCTGAAAGTGGGCCGCTTTGTTATGACCCTATAATCTGCACCTTCGACTCTGAAAGAGGTCTTAAGTTTCTTAATAATTTACATGGAAATGGACCAACTAATGATAGAAGAGGAAGAACAAGGAGACGAGTGAAGGCAACGACTTTATTAAAGCAACTTTGTTAGAATAGTCTATCTACTGCATTTTCCCATTACTTGATTCTTCTTCTATTACTTACTCATCTAATAAAGACGTGAATAATTCTCAAGCAATGACTATCCCCCTTGCAGTACCTCCAGTTTCTCTATAGTGAGAGGAGATAGAGCCGCAGGGAGATAACATTCACCTCATGAAATTAGATATAGCAAAATACAATTGATAAAATATACAGTGTTGCATCGTGAACTGCAAGTCATAGCTTAGTCCAAGGAGCCTGCGAAGATGACGCGTATCCGACCTTTTTCCACAATGACCTTGTACATGTCGTAATGTTTGTTTGCGGAATCAGTCCTTCTTCGTTGAAGCGCTTTATCATTGAAATGCCAATAACGGCTCTTAATGTGCTACCTCTTTTGCTATAATATATTACCAAAAGACGCATAAAGAGGAGTCTGCGCCGAGTATTATCATCACATGTGACTATTTATAGCTTAGTCGTTTTCATTTTTTATTATTGTTGTGGTGCCTCCGGAGATATCTTCATTATCTTTCCTGCATGGTACAATGCGAGATAAAGATTACCATCAGGTCCAACCTCAATATCCGAAATGGCGCTGAATCCTGTCCCAAATACCACGCCTCCGCTGCTCAGCTCATCTGGATTATCTGCAACTTTATCCTCCAGCGCTCCATTATCCTCAAGCATCAAACCTGTCCTATCTTCGTTTAGATCAAAATGATATATCCTGCCATTGTTTATGTCACCTACAAATATATCGTTCTGATATCCTGCTCCAAGGTGTGTGGAATTGTAGAATTTGATAGCTGTAGGTCCTACAGTAGTAATCCATGTAAATTCTGGGTCTCTATACACCCCTCTTCCATCAAAGTCCACCAAGTCGTCATCTACATCTACATCCTCGTGTCTTGAAGCTGGTCCTTGTATAACAGGCCAACCGCTGTTAAAACCAGGTAATACAAGATTAATCTCGTCACTATCATTCCGCCCGTTTTCTGTATCCCATATCTGCCCTGTAACTGGGTCAAAGTCCATGCCAAAAGAATTCCTTATACCATAAGCATAATAGTATGGTAACATCCCAATGTCTTCTTCACTAGTCTCTCCATCCTCATTGTCTTCATCATCTTCTTCTTCCTCTTCACCATCATCAGCACTATCCGTAGTTGGCCTAACAAGTATAGGATTTGGCAATGGATTGCCGTCAGTGTCAACCGCCAGTATACCGCTTGTTCCATCAGGAGGTGGACCGTCCTCTTCATTCTGACTTTGGGTCTCATGGTGATCTAGATCACCTATGATGAGATATACGATTGTCTCATGAGTAGTTGGATTCTGACCAACTAATAGTGGTCCACCATTGTAACGAGGACCTGGTCTAGCGGGTAGGTCTAGCAGGAGTTTTGGATTGATAAGCTTTGCAGTACCCGTAAATGGGTCTTCTGATAGCTCGTATCTATAAAGACGGTTGCCTACTGGAACTATTCCCTGGGCGTCGTCACCGTCTTGTCCTCCGCCAGATTCGGTATAATAGAGGAAGACATATGTGGTAGAATCGTTTTGCGGAGCAACAGCCATTCCCAACAAACCCCTTTCGTTTGTGTTATTATCGTTTGCAACTGCGACATCGACTAGAGGCTCGGATTGAACGACGCCATCAATTACCCTTCTTACTGTGCCATTGTCCTTCTCCACCACTATAATGTCATCGCTAGAATTACCCAAGAAGGCCATTGCTACTGGCCTCTTTAAACCTGTTGCAACAGTCTCTATGCTAAGGTTTGGATCGGATATAGCAGGTGGACTTTCATCTGCTAATGTTAACTGCGAAACCTCAGCTGGAGGATTAACCTGGCCAAAAACTAGCGGGATGTTTAGCAACAACGATGCAATGGAGAGAAACAAAACTTCAGCGAATACAAGTGGCGGTGCTACTCTTAGCCTATGCAATGTAGTACTCTATCCAGTGCTGGGGTAGTCGAATAAATGGGTTGCGCAACAAGCCATCACATATAGAAATAGATTTGATAACTAGAACGAGGCGGGTAATATAATTATCAAACCTGAGGGACTCGGTATGATGAGCATATGAGCGTTCTTCTCTAATGAGAAGTCGCAATATCTAAATTCCGTTGGAAATATTAAATCTTCCTTATATTTTACGACCCCTGCTCGTTTTTCTTTCTTTGATTATTCCTTCATCCTTGCCAAAGGGATGTCCGCCAAAGCCATGCCGCATTAACGCAATTGATTTGTAGGCTTCGCTTTCAGTCATTCGGGATTTGAATAACTCCATTATTGATTGCGATATCACAGGTATTGGGATTTCCTTATTAATGGCGTCTTGCACTAGCCAGTTTACTTCACCTGTATCTTCAATGTAGCTTTCAGTTTTCTGCAAGCCTTGTTCTCTTAGGCCTTTTTCCATAAGTTCAACAAGCCAGCCTCTGATGACAGAACCATTAGACCAATTGTTGAAAATTGCCGCCAAATCCAGCTCAAAACCACTTTTACGAAGAAGCTCCACACCTTCCCCTATTGATTGTAGCATGCCAAATTCAATTCCATTATGGACTAGCTTTACAAAATGACCTGTTCCGGGCTTGCCTGTGTGGATATAACCGCCCTTGACGGCCAGTGCGGTCAAAATAGGCTCGGCTATTCTAACACCCTCTTCTGCACCACCAATCATAAAGCAAGCACCGTGTCTAGCACCTTCTAACCCTCCGCTTGTACCGCAATCTAGAAAAAATATCCCTTCTTTAGAAATTCTCTTTTCCCTTTCAATAGAATCCAGATAGAACGAGTTGCCACCATCCATTAGTACATCTCCTTTTTCAAGGAAGGGCACGAGTTCATTTAGCACTATATCAACAGTCGGACCCGCAGGCAATGAGAGATAAATCACTCTTGGATGTTTCAGAAAACCTATGAAGGTTTGATAGTCGTTAACTATTTTGACGTCCTGCTTTTCAAGTTCTGGCTTCTTGCTACGTGCTTTTCCTATTACTGTTATTTCTTTCTCTTTAGCCTGTAATGCCAGGTTTCCGCCCATCTTACCTAGTCCGATTATTCCAAGCTGCATTTTATTTAGTGATCACTTCCCCCTCCTCTCCTCCTAGTCCTTATTCTTTTTTGTTATACCTGTAAACCCACCAAAGGCCAGAAATTCTACCATTTCATTACCATCGTTTGTTATTGAATGACTGGTTCTTTCAGGTATGTAAATAATGTCCCCATCTCTGAATTCAGCCACTTCACCACCTATCCTTATTCTCCCTTTTCCATTGATTATATAGTATAGTTCCTCATGGTCCTGATGATCATGGTTCTCATAAGATAGTGTGGGCTGCAACTTCGCCAGCGATACATAGGTAATACTTTTCAGACATTGGAACTTTGGATCGGTATCAGTATCTATATCACCATGAGTTTTAGTTTTCATAGATAGCAATCGCCAATCTAATCCGCTCTTGTGTGCTATAGTAGGATACACGCTCCTCCAGTTCCTGACTATTAGAGCCAATAGTTGGTGATTGCCCAACAAATTATTTTACTATATCAAAAAACACTGCTCTAGCAGGCGACCCGTCGATTCCCTTAAAAGGAAGGGGCAAGCATACGAAAAACATTCTCTTACTGGCAAATTGAACCAAATTAGTGAGATTTTCAATTATGCCAATATGCTTCTCAAGCAGCATCCTGTGAATGTGGGCATCTTTATCTCCATATTTTTCCACACTTGCAGTGTCAATGCCAACACACTTGACTTTGTGTTCTATCAACCATTCAGCAGCAGAAACATCCAGATAGGCAAAATCCGTGAGACGGTCACCTGTTCCAGTGTATATTAGAACGATGTCATCACTCTCGATGTCAGAACTAGAAAAATTCCTAGCGGTTATACTGTTTGTGTATGAGGCGTCGACGACTACTGCATCGCCAATGAATTTGTAGAGGGGTTCGACGTCTATGCTATTACCCCCTTGCAGAAAATGCCATGGTGCATCAACGTGGGTTCCAGTGTGTGATCCAAGGGTAATTGTCGTGACGTTTGCAATGTTGTCTTTGATTGTCGCATGAGGGCTAAATTTTGGTTGAGGATCTCCAGGATATATGCGCATATCCTGGCTTATAGTGCATGTCAGGTCATGGATTTTCAATAATTTCAAAAGAGCCATCCTCTTTTGCCTTGTAGTACGCGGTTGCATGCTTGGTAAATAACCCTACTTCAATGACGCCGGGAATATTTTTGAGATCAAACTCTTGCCGCCTGATATCTGACGAAAGCTCAAATACACCATCAATGATAAAATTGCCATTCTCCGTAATGTACGGATAACCCTCTTTTAGCATCCTCATTTTCGGCTTGCCACCCAGATCTTCAAGCTTTTTCCTTACAATTTCAATTGCAAAAGGGTGTATTTCAATCGGTACTGGCCAGCTGAAAGTCTGCAGAAATTTGTTGGATTCTGCAGCAATTATGATCTGATTGGCGGCTGAGTGGACTACTTTTTCCCGCAAAAGAGCACCCCCTCCACCTTTTATCATATTAAAGCTCGCATCAATTTCGTCTGCACCGTCAAAAACAACATCGGTTTGTATCATCCTATCCTCACCAATCAGCCTTAGCCCGCTGCACTGCGCTTCTAGTTTTATCTGAAACGAAGTAGGAATACATTCAAGTGTTTCCTTGCCATCAAAATTTGCCATTTCCCTTACTATAGCAGCTGCCATAGGGCCGCTTCCAAGACCAATGATCTGGTGAGGTTTTACAAAGCGTTCTATTGCGTCTTTTGCTAAATTTGTGGCTGCCAGCTGGAATGATCGTGGGATCCAGTTTGTGTCCTGCGACCCTGCATTCATGACAAATGGTTAGGCCATATCGATTAAAAGAGTTGCAATAAATGATGCATTTATGCAAAAGCAGCCAACTTTTCGGCACAGCCCGATTATTGAATTGTAGAATTACTTTGTTGCTGGAGCTGGATAATCATTTTTCATAAGGACTAACACTGTCAATTTAAAATCATGATGTTTAGAGCAACAACAACGAAAAAGTACTGATATTTAAGCTTACACACAGAGATCTTTCCAACGGGGGTACATATAATGAAATAGTAGAAAGCCAAACAAAAACTCACTGCAGCTGTTTAGCGCTTTGTCAGACATTTCTGTTCCATCAAGTGGTATCATTATTTTTCGATATTCCAGCGTTGGAGACAGAGCAGAGGAGTGTTTAGACTCCATTGTTTCTCCAGTAATTTTTCCCTTCAAATTTAAGAATTATAAATCCATGCTGCAGAGAAATTTTCTTACAAAGCTCCGATTCATTGCATCAGAATTGTAGCTATCGCCATATTATGCATATCACAGCAGGCGAAAAATGAATAAATTGTGAAGCAAACTCATCCATCCACCCTCCAATGACTGTCATGCTTCATCTCGCCTATAGGTGTGTTCTATCATGCTATGGCACTTGAAGAAGTCGCTGCCTGAGCAGTAGTGATAGGTGAAGGTCTACCAAATTGTTCTGCAATTCTCTTATACATATCAAGTTCCTTCTGTGATAAAGGTCTAATCTTTGTCATTGCTTCTTCGAAATGCCGCATATGTATTTTCAAATCTTTGGTGTTCTTTTCAGCCTCTAGTGGCTCTTTGTATTTTGATATGTGTTCTCGCAGGCTCAACATTACCGCAGCTGATGCCACAGCTGCAATGTCTGCTCCTGTATATCCGTCCGTTTTTGCAGCAAGGTTGTCCACATTAACATCGTCTGCTAGTGGCTTTTTCTTTATATGAATTTGGATTATTTGCTTCCTTGACTCATAATCTGGTGGTGGGACATATAGGAGTCTGTCAAACCTTCCGGGTCTCAATAGAGCAGCATCTATAATATCAGGTCTGTTGGTTGCAGCAATTACTACTACGTTTGTCAGAATCTCCAACCCATCAAGCTCTGTTAGCATCTGACTAATAACTCGCTCTGTAACATGTGAGTCCCCAAAGCCTCCACCTCTCGTTGGAGCTATTGCATCTATTTCGTCAAAAAAGATGATACATGGTGCAGCCTGCCTAGCCTTTCTAAATATCTCTCTAACGCCTTTCTCAGACTCGCCGACCCATTTTGATAGCAGTTCTGGCCCTTTTATACTGATAAAATTTGCTTCACTTTCATTTGCTGCTGCTTTTGCCATCAATGTTTTTCCTGTGCCAGGAGGACCATATAGAAGAATGCCTTTCGGAGGAGCTGCATCAGCATACGCAAATACTCCTTGGTATTTCAGTGGCCACTCTACTGCTTCTCTTAGCTCCTGTTTTACAGCTTCCAAGCCACCGATGTCCTGCCATTTTACATCGGGAACCTCTACAAATACTTCTCGCATTGCTGAGGGCTCCATCTCATTAACAACATCGATAAAATCTTGCATTGTAACAATAATCTTGTTGAGTGTTTCGCCGGGAATGCTCTCTGCAGATAGATCTATTTCAGGCAAAATGCGTCTTAAGGCTCGTATACCCGCCTCCTTTGTCAAAGCCTGAAGGTCTGCTCCAACAAAGCCGTGAGTGATATCTGCCAGCCTCTCGAGGTTGACATCCTTATCAAGAGGCATGCCTCGAGCGTATATCTGGAGTACCTCCAGCCTACCATCCCTGTCTGGAACGCCTATCTCTATTTCTCGATCAAACCTACCTGGGCGCCTCAGTGCGGGATCTATTGCATTTATCCTGTTTGTAGCGCCAATAACTACTACTTTTCCTCTTGCCTTGAGACCATCCATCAGGGACAGCAGCTGCGCAACGATTCTCCTTTCTACCTCGCCGCTTACCTCTTCTCGCTTTGGTGCTATCGAGTCAAGTTCATCTATGAAAATAATTGACGGTGCATTCTTTTGAGCTTCTTGGAATACATTTCTCAGACGCTCTTCGCTTTCCCCATAGAATTTACTCATAATTTCAGGGCCGCCAATGGTGTAAAAGTTGGCGTTTGTTTCATTGGCCACTGCCTTTGCTAGTAACGTCTTGCCAGTGCCAGGAGGTCCGTGAAGGATAACACCCTTTGGCGCTTCCACACCTAGCCTTCGGAATAACTCAGGGTGCCGCAGAGGTAATTCTATCATTTCTCTTACCTTTGTGACCTCATCTCGTAGACCGCCGATGTCTTCATATGTGATTGATGGCACTCCTCCCTCTTTGGCCGCAGCAACAGCTTCAGCAGTCTCTTCAGAAATAGATACTTCCGTATCCGAAGATATAATAACAGGGCCGCCTGGTGTTGTGGATATCACAACAAGGTCCACTCGTTGTCCCATTATGTTGAGCGGAATGGTATCACCCTTTGTAACAAGATGGCCTTCCAGGAAAGAGGCAAGATATTCTTCAGCACCAAGTATTCGCAAGGGTTCTGTCGGTGCTAGGACAATTTGTTGAGCCGCTCTTGTTTCGATCCTTTTAATATCGACAGTATCATTAATACCAACTTCAAGCTTACTTCTTGTATAACCATCAATGCGTATTAGTCCTCGTCCATAATCCTCTGAATAAGCAGGCCAGTTTAAGACAGTAGTTTTCTTTTTGCCAGCAGAGACTTCAACTGCATCACCCGTAGATAATCCCATCTCACTGGCTACTTTTGGATCAATTCTTCCAACTCTTCTTCCAACATCACGAGAATTTGCCTCACCAACTCTTAGGGTTCTGGTATCACCATCCCTATTGCTTTTATTGCCTGAAGACATAAGGGCTTGAAGAGAAAAAGCCTGCATGATATGTAACTGTTATACACCATACTTCACCTGCAAATATCAGAGTAATCATCAGCCTAATTTTTCATTAGTGTTATTACTTTTCTTCTTTCTGACAAATCATATCAATATTAAATTGTCCGACGAGTAATATCGTAGCAAAGCAACGCTACCTAAGGAGGACTAGTAACTATAGTGTATGGACCTAATGTGGTATTACTTTGACCGATATCCATATGGTTACAGGGAAGAAAATTTAACCAATCATAGTCAAGTTATCTCTTGTCTTCTACTTTTCAAGTGCTTAATTTTTCTGACTTTTTATGGAATTATTATTTGAGGATATTGAATCGCTAACCGACATTCCATAACCGGCATGTCCGATGATTCATAATGAATTGTACTGTAATTCTGCATGGGGCCTCCATTCTATCGTCAAATACTATCACCAGTCTCTGATGAGAGCACATCAGCACAAATCCATCTTTGATAAATTATGATCCCTTCATAGTCATTAGAAGCCAGCTTGAACGACTAATTTAGGAGTCTTGTGTTAAATAATTGTCGATAATTATGCAAGAAAATTCAAAGTGCAAACTATTTGGCGAAGAATCTTGCGATCGCGGCTACTACAACGTTGAAGGATAATTGATCAACTGCGTTACTGTTATTCAAGAAGTCAGAAATTGACATTAATAACATATTAGGTTCAATATGAACCAGAAAAATGAACGAGACACTTCAGTTGGGGATAGCTACTGACTGTCTTACTTGTGAGATTGCCAATACACTTACCTAGTATAGAAACTACCAGAGCTTCCTTGGATAAAAAAGCTTAGCAATAACAACTCTATTTTTTGAGACAAGAATATTGATAATGTGTTACGGTATGCGACAAACAAGATTCATGTCCTAGGCTTGATTCGTTTGATCCATATTCAAAAGCAAGACAGTACAGTACTATTTTCAGCTATGGTTTATGGTCGCACAAACCATCATCAGCTAGGTAAACTATACACTGCAAACTTAATATCTCTCTGGCTGATTGTTCGTTTGTCAACTCTATCAAATAATTACTCTCATCGGCTTAGAATTAATGTGATTGTGTTATCTGATAAATGTGATTTAACACATCGTTGTGGCGATACCTAGCTATGGCCACTGCTCGCATCCTTTTATTTACCCTAATTCTGACACTATTCACTTTTGCTTAATCATCATCGGTCAAATCATAACGTTGTGAACAAAACACCATTCCCACGTTTCATCTGGTTCAAAAGACCTTATGATAGGGTGCTTGGTCGATTTGAAATGTTTTGTTGCATGTTTATTAGGTGAATTGTCACAGCAACCTACGTGACCACATGATAAACATAGCCGCAAATGTACCCAGTCAGAACCCATTTGCAAACACTCTTCACAACCATCTGGTGTTTTTGCTTCTATATTCTGATTTACCTCCTCAAGATGAGGGTCTGTCTGATTCATGCTGAGATAATATATACGGGATACCTTATAGAACCTTCGGTTTAAAAATTATGAAGAATACTACTGGATTGTCAGCTTTATACAAAAAATCTTTTAGTCAGACAGCACACTCATCTGAGGATACCACATCGACAACGGTATTTCAAACTTGTCTGTTCCATTTACACTGACCTGTATGTTATAGCAGGGGTATGTGTCGTTCTACTCCCTTTCTGACAAGTTAACAACTTTTCTTTCTTCCTCTATTTGTTTATCAACTAATAGCCATACTTCTTCCTTCATATAATTATAAAAAATCAAATGCATGAATAGTTTGCATCTAGCTAACTTTTTGCTTCTCTCTGTACAGCTACTTAATCTACTGATAATTGGAATAGACTATGTAGAAGACATGTTGAAAGTCAATACTGCGACAAAAAGTTACCTGACATAATTTACAGGAAACCTAAAAGAAGAATTCTTAAATCATTGATCCAGGTTATATCCACTAGGAGTGACTATTGTACACAAAGAGAAGAATTCACTTTTTCCTTTATTGTTAATTAATTTCATTGGGACTCTAGGTTTTAGTATTGTTCTGCCCTTTCTAGTATTTTTGGTCGTAGATCTTGGTGGGAATGCCATAGTCTATGGTATACTTAGTGCAACATATCCTGCATTTCAACTCATTGGCGCTCCAATATTAGGGAGATGGTCTGATATCTATGGAAGAAAAAGAATTCTTCTATTAAGTCATGGAGGAACATTGGCTGGATGGATTATCTTCCTTGTTGCATTATTTTTGCCTGTTAACAATCTATTCAGAGTTGACTCTACAATAATATGGTCTTTTGCTATAACTCTTCCTTTAGTTGCTCTATTTCTTGCAAGAGCTGTTGATGGACTTACCGGAGGGAATGTTTCTGTTGCTGATGCATATGTTGCAGACATTTCCTCAGATGAAAATAGAAGCAAAAACTTTGGTAAAATGGCAATATCTTCCAATCTCGGTTTTATTGTTGGACCCGCCATAGCCGGGATTTTAGGTGCAACTGTCTATGGAGAAACACTGCCCGTGTTGGCTGCATTGATCCTATCTTTAATCGTCTTGATAGTAATAATCTTCACTCTAAAAGAAACCAGGTGTTCGATTTTAACGGACGTTCCAGAAAAAAATCATGTCGGAAAAGTGTTTTCGTTTGAATCCAAAGAGTGCTACAAAACCGCAAACCCTAAGAGACTTAAATTCCGAGATGTTTTCAAACTAAAACATATTTCATTCTTACTTCTGTTGTATTTTCTTATTTTTCTTGGATTTAATATCTTTTACACTGCCTTTCCAATTCATGCAGTAGATGGATTAGGATGGACAGTGACACAGATGGGGATATTTTATGCTGTATTGAGTGGCATTATGGTTTTGGTACAAGGTCCCATTCTACGTAAGGCATCAAAGAGATTCTCAGAAGAACAATTAGTGATAATTGGCAGTGTAATTTTAGGCACAAATTTCATTTTGCTTATATCATCGGGTATTGCCCTAATCTATGGAGCTGCAGTTTTATTTGCAGTGGGTAATGGTCTTATGTGGCCATCTGTAATGTCGATACTCTCAAACCGTGCAGGAACCGTTTATCAAGGTACAGTCCAAGGTGTTGCGAATAGTTTCGGAAGTCTAGCGAGTATCATTGGACTTACGATAGGAGGGCTTTTGTATAACCTGCTTGGAGCTACTACTTTTCTAGTCAGTGCAGGAGTCATATTCACGGTTTTTATCATGTCATTTCGGTTAATAAAAATTAACAAGTGAACATGCGAAAAATATTCGTAGATATCCATACAATAACAAGCATGAAAAGGCTCTGGAGCACACGTGGGCTTGAATAACGGACTCAACAAAACATAATGATTGAATTGAAACTGCATCATTCAGGAGGTCAAGGCAACTTTGAGTCCGCTTATATATCATTGCAGTTTTAAGAAAAACCCCTTCTACATAATTTTCGTCTTACAATATAATCAATGAATTATAGAAAGCACAGCGAGATTAAATATGAGCATATTCATCATATTAGTGTTATTCATCAAAATAAAATCTTACATACTTGACTTATCCAATATATGCATATGTTAGTTGTTGCAGAACCTCTACTTCCTGAACTTCTTTTAACCCATGTTTTCCAATTAAGGACCATACTCGTTGCTAGTATTAGCATTATGCAGCCTATAGAAAATAATTACCACCCATGGAAGATTGAGCCGTTTGATTGTAAAATCTGGGACGAGTGATATAATGACAGCACCAAATCTATGGCCAGAACTACCGCTGGCAGAATGGAAGGACACATACGAAACACTACACATGTGGACCCAGATCATCGGCAAAATCCGACTCGCACTCACGCCACGACAGAATCACTGGTGGAATACGACTCTGTATGTTACGCCTAAAGGTCTCACTACATCCCCTATGCCATACAAAGAAGGTCGACACTTGCGGATTGATTTCGATTTCATATCTCATGTGCTGATTATAGAGACGTCTGAAGGTTCCACTAGGGCAGTCGCTCTCCGACCGCGCTCTGTAGCTGATTTCTATCAAGAAATAATGTCAGCCCTGTCATCCGTTGCTATGCCTGTAACTATCTGGACCACGCCAGTAGAAGTACCAGATCGAACCCCCTTTGAGAAGGATGAGAAACATGCATCCTATGATCCTGAATATGCACATCGGTTCTGGCGCATTCTACTGGAGATTAGCAAGGTTCTATCGGAATTTCGTAGTCGTTTCACGGGTAAGGTTAGTCCCGTACACTTTTTCTGGGGAGCCTTTGATCTAGCCGTTACCCGCTTCTCAGGACGTAGTGCACCTGAGCACCCCGGTGTACCATTCTGCGCTCATTTTGTGATGGTCGAAGCATACTCGCATGAGGTAAGTAGTTGCGGTTTCTGGCCTGGTGGCGCTCCAGTTAATGAACCAATTTTCTATGCATATGCCTACCCAGAGCCTAAAGGTTTCAAGGACTACCCCATCCAACCGTCAGAAGCGCTCTACCATAAGGAGATGGGAGAGTTCATTCTACCCTACAATGTGGTCCGTGCTGCTAAATCACCTAGCGAGGTGTTACTATCTTTCCTACAGAGCACCTATGAAGCAGCAGCGACATGTGCTAACTGGGATCGAAGTGCGTTGGAGCGTTAGCAAGTGGATGGTATATTGATAATGCTTTTCGAATCCGCACAGAAGTACGAAGAAGATGTTTTATAGATAAGAATGGAAAAATAGTGAAGAGTGACTCTTCTTGGGAATGTGCAGAGTAACTATTATTTCAGACATCAATATCAGAAATAAAAACCCTCCATCATTCTTCTTTTCCCTTTTCAATATCTTCTTTGTGTATCCAATAGTAAGAGACTCTATCAGCACCTATCCAGTACGTCTTGGTTCCTGCATCTACTACTATTTCCTTTGTACTATCTTCAAACCTAACATTGTGCTTATGTAATTCAATTTCCTCACCGGTATCAATTCGAATCATCACTTCGCCATTCTTGTCGACACTAGCTTTCAATGCCTCATAGTTAGCCATACAATTGGATATATGTAGAGAACTTATAAAGTATTTCTGCCTTTTACTAACTAAAGAGAACGTTACGTTGCATAGAAGCAGGGTGACAAAAGTCTTTCCTAATGACGACTCTACAATCGGGTACAATATTCCAACCGATATCAGCGACAGCAATAAAATCAGTCTCTTAAAAGTGGCATCAAGACGCAATTGGTTAGGTATAAGTCAAAACCATATGTGATGCGATCGCTTGGATGGCAAAGAGATCCAAAGAGATAGAGAATCTGAAATTTTATTGCTGGATGGTGCTAATCACTTCTTGAAAATGTTACTAAAATTGATGACGGTGTTTGTTAGAATGACATTCTAGAGCATACCGAATATTTTTCCTTGCAATTGCATGCAATTCTTTGAAATTACATACACGATTTTACAAGTGTTGTAAATCATAGTTGAAAATCACCGTTGCTTTGCATATCGCGTTATAATTCTTACATTACTCATTAAAGATTTAAAGAGAAGCGTTCCAATAGCTTAACTGTAATTGAATTTTGTGGTAAACTCGTATCCAAAATTTACAACGTGGAGCTTATCAATAAAGCGGATGAATTGAAATTGAGGTGAGCTGAGAGAAAATGGCACAAATGCCAGCACTGATACCAAAAGAAGTCGAAATCCAGAGACTAAAGAAGATCTACATGATGGTCATCGTGTTGGGTTCAATTGCAGCCTCCGTGGAAGTGGATAACTTCGTGGACGGATCACTGCATCAGACCGCCATACGTGACTCTGCATTTACACCAGCCCATTGGTGGCTATACAGCCACTTTGTAGCCTTGCCTTTGGGTTGGGGAATGGTGGCTGTTTATGACAGAAGAGTACCAATCCTAAGAGGACCAGGCAATTCAATGAATACTGGTTTGAAGATAACTATCATTGGATACTTGGCGACTATGTTCACAATCGGTATTAATGAAATGTGGCAC
>JBJMEA010000045.1:0-7207 GCA_045809625.1 Nitrososphaera sp.
CGTATCTATGTACATCCTTGCACTTTGGGTATCATTGTTTTGTAATGCCATGCGTGCTTGTTCAAGATTAGTTCTTACATCTGATGAGGATTGGTTGCCTGTTGCTGCGCCTCCCATCATACTAGCGTTTCCTCCTCCTCCAGTGCTAGCGGCTCCGCCAGAAGTGGTATTACCACCAGCACTGCTCATGCCTCCGGTCATGTTTGATTCTTGTGCCATTGCCTGCTGATAGCTGCTAGTGAATGATAGTCCTGACAACAATATTGCTGCTGCAGTAACTATAGCCCCCGCCATAGGGATAGCGGCTTCCGTTCTTGTTTTAATGGTGCTTCGACCTAATCTAGAATCTGAATTCATTAATAACACTGCGATGATATACAAATTAACTATTTCTAAGAATCCAGCTTAGCTTTAACAATTGAAGGTTGAATGCTTCAATATGAAGATAGTTCATTGGTATGACTTCGATAACGCAGCCCACGAAACTCGATTGATATATATAGTAAGGCTAATCTGAATTAAGAACTGCTCGTTGTGGTTACGATTCTTGCTGCAGTAATTTAATTATAAACCGCTGTTCTTTTTGATAACTGATAAAAAGAAAAAGGCAGAGCACACCGAGAGGTCCTGCCGTTGGAGGTAGAGACGATGTTCATTATCTACTATGCAAGCGGCATCTTGATTTTGTTATGCTCAACCATGGACGAGATCTCTCCTCGTTTCCCAATTGCTCTGCCCATTCTGTATACCATTTCTAAAGCAATCAGCGTTGGGACAAAGCCGACTGCAAGAAACATAGCTGCTTCACCTGGATTCATAACCTAATGATGCTTTGGGAAGGAAATTAACTATACTAGAAGTGTGGTGTCACAAATCACAACTGCTTCATATCCATAGGGAGTGCTGCTTACTAGAAATATATCTTAGAACTGGTTGCGTCAGCGTAATCCTATCCCTGTTTTCCTAGAACCGATTACGTACTTGGTGACGACCTGTCAGATTTGCAACTTATAACTATCTTCCATAAAGACTTCTCATTGTGCTACATAGTCATTCAGGAAATAGAGAATGATAGACCATTTGGCAAAAGAACACTTGGCAATGATCCTGCAAATAATGAAAATGCTGATCTTCGAACAGAAGCAAAGAAATCCATAACCTTTATAAAAAATTCAAGAAGGTACAATTAATCAGGTCGCTGACTGTTCTTTTTATTTGGGATACTCAGATGATACACCAAGTATTATTACTATCAACTAATTATCATCCTTATGAAGATTTAATCTCTAGTTTGAAGACAATATTCTTTTGAATATTATCTTGTAAGCAGAGCTAATCTATCAGAGATTAAAAGATAATGACATGAGCAAAGAAATGCTCCCAGAAAAAAAGAATAGCGAACATGATCTCGGCCCTGCATCCACAGCCATTATAAAAGAAGAGATTAGCAAGAGCAAGAGGGAAGGAATAATAGTAATTGTTCTCATGGCTGTTGGAATAGCGGCACTCGTATTGGCCAGCGCTTTTCTAATGCCATATGTGGCCTCTCTTCGAGCCAGCGTTCCTCTTGCCGGTAGCAGCATTATCGGAAGCAATGGCGCTTCTGTCGCTGCAATTACTCCACTGACCTCTACTTTCAAAGCAAGAGATGTTACTGGAGGCGAAATCGATCTTGGCAACGCTATAGCTAGGTCCGATCGAATTTCCATCTCTGGATATTCTGACAATGTATACAGCACAGATCTGCAATGTTTGGTAGACACGCTACCTGTATATTGCGATGGCAGCCCAATTATCATCTCTGGTCTTCCAGATGGGGACCATGAATTAAGGATAGTTAAGCCAAGTTATGGTGAGCCCCTGATCCATGTCTTTAACTGGAAGACAATCACCTAAAAATTCGAGAAACATGTCCTCTCCTTGAGAAAGGCAAGTAACAATGGGAAGAAGGTGAACCCTTCTCCTAATTTTTTGCTATTAGACTCTATGATTTACCGTCTCGAGTTCACTTATTGCAGGCGGAATTGCACTTTAGCAAGAACAGAGGGGCGGCTAACTTCCATCTATTTTTTTTCAACTACTACTGCACCGCATAGCATCTGCTACTGATCTAACCTATTTACTGGCGAATAATCCTACAGACCTCACCAACATCTAGAACTGTCATGACAGCATAGAACCAACCCATGGTTTCATGATTTTCGAGTCTATGAGGGAAAAACATCAAGTCTGTGGTTATAACAAAGTTTTCAAAGGTCAACGAGCGGCTAGACTTTTGACTTACATTACTATTAGATCTCTATTAATCCCTTCTCATCAAACGATCTAGCATTGTGCCAGATATATCGATAATAATCGAGGCACCACTCATGAAAGTCCGGATCGACTCCATAAAACATTGAATTCATATCTATTTCTATCTTGTTGTTCCGCTGAATACGCGGAAACATTACACATGCTTGCTCATCGTTTAGGACGACACCAGTTAAAAGCGTGTTTACCATCTTTCTTTCTACGATGCCTTTTCTCAATAGCTCATCAAATCCTAGCTCTTCAAGAAGGTATTTTCGCCTTTTGGGGACTACTGCATGTGTTGGCAATATATAGCCGAATCTGAAATCTGTGTTTTCAATCTTCTTCAATCTCGAGGCAATGGACTCAATTAGATCTATCGGGACTTCCGGGATCATAGCGAATACGAATCGTTGCGACCTGTTGTAAATATCGTTCAACTGTTCATCGACTGATACCAAACCTGAGACAAGCTTGGAATTGCTCAAGGAGCCTATCCTTCTTATGAACTTTAAGGGAAGAGGTGAAAATGTATGATCGGAAAAGTATTCCTTGTTTCGAGAGAGAAAATCAAGTGTTGGAATTTGCTCTAGAATGGTCTTACCAAAAGTGGTAAGGATAAAAGTACCATCTGATTCTCTATCGACCATTCCACTAGTGGTAAGTCTAATTATATTCCTACGGATCTCGGGCATAGTGCATCCTAAATCATTTGAAAGTCTCGCTAGGTTGCATTTCATTGATGATATTTTGTACAAAATGGCTAGTCGTTGTGCACTTCCCAATTCAAAAAAAGTCCTTGCGGTATCTTCAAAAGGATAAATGGGATCATTCACGTCCGTGTATGAATGCGAGCTGCCGCTTCCCTCGGGCATATAATAGAGTAAATGATGCAATCTTAAAGCATTTCCTCTAAGAACTGATATCTATTCTCATAGTTGTTTATATCACGATTAATAACATCGCATACAGAAGGAC
Source organism: Nitrososphaera sp. (assembly GCA_045809625.1). Classification (GTDB taxonomy): domain Archaea; phylum Thermoproteota; class Nitrososphaeria; order Nitrososphaerales; family Nitrososphaeraceae; genus Nitrososphaera. The sequence goes on from JBJMEA010000045.1 coordinate 3,271, forward strand.
CTAAAGATCCGACTCAACATTCCTATGTTTTCAGGTTGCACTATATATTTTATCTGACTTAACACATTCCATGATAGGATTGGAAGTTTGCCATAGATGTGGAGAGGTTTGTAACATTTCCTATGCCTGTGATCATACGTATGAAAGAAAAATGTGCAAAGAATGCTACGAATATATCCATTGGGCTATCAATAACGATAATGATAATAACAACATCTGTTCAGGTCAATAGTGAAGAGTAGCCAAGACTCCTTACCTGATCTCCTTCAAGCATGTTATTATCGTTATAGATAATTTATACAGGTCTGGACAGAACCTTCTAGCATCTAGGGTATTTTTCTCATATTGAGGCCTATTTTGCGTCGATGGTTTGTTAATTAGCCGAGCAGCGTATTTACAATGTAGAAGTTGATAATGCCTGCTCTTCTGGCACACTCGCATCCGCCAATTTTTTCATGTGTCAAATTATGATTACTAGGTCAATAGACACCTGTATACAAATGCACATGCATGTTAAGGCAGTTCTTGGAGTTCGGTTCCGCGAAGGAAAATTCAGAATTCTTGGAAAGGTTTGAGGATGCTGAGAGCCTGATGTATCTTATCATGTCTAAAGAAACAAAGTATACCGTGAGCCATCCATAGAAGCTTCATTTAGAATCTAAAATAGACAGCTCGGTTTACTGGCTCTTCATAGATGTCTTCAACATTTCAAGTTTCCTTGCGTAAAGCGATTCCATATTCGCGTCGAGATCGAATTCATATTTTGAAGCAAGATAGTAAAGCAATGCTGTTGATTCTGTGAGCTCTATTTTGGCGTGGTCTGCGTTTTTCTTTTCCATAGCAAAAGCTATTTCCCCAATTTCTCTCACCAAGTGGATAAACGCAGCAGACTTGTCGTCTCCAAATTTCAGATTGTAGTATTCAACTGCTGAGGAGTTCATTTCAATTTCTGTCCATAAGAGATATTATAAATACTCACCTCTGATAATTGTATCCCGTAAGAAATTTAATTTTAGAAATTAACTACAATTAGTCTATTGTTTGTACGTATAGCGACCCACACGCCTTATAAAGGCGTCAGGAGTTATGATATGTCAATTGCTCCTTAACCGCCGGGACGTAGGGCGAGCTATATTCCATATATGACACGGCTTCTGTTGTAATTGCGGACAAAAAATTGTATGCTATGCGGTTAGTATTCGTGGTGCTGACTATCGTCGGCTCGTCTGTTGTTTAAGTGATTAAACGACATTATCCCTTAAAAGATCTTGACCCGATTAAACTGAAGGTAATCATTACACTAAAAAAAGAGGAATGTTCTGAAGTATGTAAAGTGCTCTTTTTATCCCTTGGGTTACACTCTATCTCTAACTATTATGAAAATTATCCCGTCAACCAACAAAAGAAGGCTGCTTACGACGATATATCATACATCCTTGACAACTGCTCTGCTCAGTTTGATATTACTCTGTCTCACGCCAGGTTCTTTTCTTTCTTCGTATATGCCGGAATCATTTGCGCAAACATCAATTTCTGCTCCCCCTGGAGCGCTTCAAAGCCAAGAATCTGGGAACCAGCTTACAGAACTTGAGGCTGCCAAACAACAATATCTCTCAGTCTGGAACAATACGCCTTTTAATTCACAATTTGATGTGTTCATAGCAGAAGGAACCCATGCAGGTTATGGTATATTCAGGGAGCACGTACCCGCAAACGTATTCAGGCCTGGGGAAACAATAGTACTTTATGTAGAGCCGGTAGGATTCGGTCACGAGCCCATTGCAGAGACCCCTAGTACTGTGGATGGGGGCAACAGCACCACCATTCCCTCGACGCTATATTTGATAAATATGACTGCAGACATAATAATCTCTGATTCAACTGGAACTGTCTTGCAGACTTTGGAAAATTTGCCTACGGAGAGCTTCGTTTCTCATAGACAAAACACAGAGTTCTCGTTGACACTGACACTTTCACAGGAGCAACCATTCCCTGTTGGTGATTACATAATAAGCTATATTTTGCATGACCAAGTCACAGGAAAGAGCTTTCAGCTAGATAGAAGGATAACAATAGATGATAATGCTATAACCGGTGCTGTGCCGCTGCCTGATTCGGTTGGCAGTATTGACGACAACTCTCATCAGCGCCTAGCCGAACAACAGCTGCAAGAACGATCTCAAGGTTAACAAATAGGACCAGCGTCCTAGGTTTTTGAGTTATAAGAAAGAGAGCTGGCTACATACTATATGATTGATCAGTTGCAATAAACCAGAGCAATAAGCGCTATCTTAGATAGTAAAGAAATGAGACCCCTCTCTGATCTCGCTTGCCCGATGACAGATGGAGGATCTTCTTTATTCCTATAGATCTGATCGGTTGCAAAACTAGTTTTGTACACAAAACCAAGATTGAATTTCTCAGTCAATTGACCGTGTATTAGATTTGTTCGAGTTCTCTAATCATCGAGGACATACGTACGGGCTTCTCATTACCCTACTTTATTTAGATCTTCCCTATCCTTTATTAAATCGACTTCCCATTCCCGCAATTCCTTATCAAATTTGGAATTGATTTCGCTAATCGGTTTTAATGTTTATTTTGCAATTTTTTCTTTTCCATAATCTGACTATTATCTTAGAAGTTAAAATTACTGAATATTGATAATATCGGTTATATGGACCATCTTCGAGAGCAATTTGAATGTTCCTCACTTATTGACCGACCTATATCAACGCAAACTTTGTACTCTTGTCCCACATGCCTTAGCAGTCGCCGTCTTTATTTTAGTAATTCCATGCTGTTTGTTGAAGGATGAAACTGAACCAATATTCTTTTATAGATTTGGTTGTACACGTACTTCTATTTGTCTGAAGAGAAAAGCAGGGATAGATCTGCACAGGGAGAACCTACCGGAGGTCAACCTCGTACCAGTCGAGCTAGAATACTTATTGTGGATGATGAAGAAGACGTTACCTTCTTTCTAAAGGAAGCGCTCGAGGAATTTGGTGGATTTGAAGTCGTTACATTCAACGATCCCTTAGTTGCCCTCTCCAGCTTCAACAATGATGATAAGAATAACAAGCCTTCAGCGTATGATCTGATATTGCTTGATATCAAAATGCCCAAAATGGATGGGTTTGAGCTGTACCAAGAGATTCAAAAAAGGATTGTCTCAGTAGATGATAATGGTAATAGGATAACTAGAGACGATCGGAGCAACAAAGCGAAGAAAACCAAAATATGCTTTATGACGGCTTTTGAAATATACTTTGAAGCTTTGAGGGAGCTTTTTCCTGACACGTATTCCTCTATGTGCTTCATTAAAAAGCCATCTTCAGCTCAAGATTTGATAAATAGAATAAGCAAAGAGATATGAGATGTCCAGTTAGTATGTGGGTCAACGGTCGGTCATTGCGTCAAAAGATCTTCCTATATCGAATTAGCATAAAACCAAATCGGTTATTTGACACGATGTCTTCAGACAAATACCAACTAGAACAGGTACCTGCAAGGGTAAGTAATGGAAGGTTCGAGGTTCGAGTGGCTGGAACTGTTTTTATATTACTTTAGTTCCAGATTCCTAATAACAAGACTCGAAATGTCGGAGTATGCGAGAGTGTACTCTAACTTTTATACTATATACTCCACAATTGGTAAGCCGCTCACTATTTATTGTGTGTTCTCTAATCCTATTAGCAGCTAACAAATACCTGAGGGAATTGTAGGTCATGCTTGTAACGACAATCTAAAAGGGTTCTAAACAATATGTAGTGCAGCATCAATCAACCTATGTATCCTAAGAAACCAATATTACTCCAGCCTTTATTTTCATTCGCCATATTTCCCTGACGGTCGCTATTGTAATGCATAGACTTGCTCTTTTGTTGGTTATTATCTCCTCATGACTTCGGTGCCTAATGCGTCTTCGATATCA
>JBJMEA010000046.1:0-16974 GCA_045809625.1 Nitrososphaera sp.
CTGTACAGTGCAGGCTAACGATGATGTGCCGCGTACAATAGCAAATTGTCCATATAATGTCGGAGATACCATTTCTATAACATACAAACGAGAACAACCACCAATATCAGAACATCATCTCATAAAGGAATAACTATAGAAACAACAACACCCGGAGAAATTGTGTTACTCACCATCAACAGATTTCTGAGTCTTCCAGTGTTATCTGCCATGCTAAGAAACAGACTCTGATTTATGCCACAACAATCAATAGCATAGTAGCAGCTTGATTTGACAAAAAGACATCATATTGTAATACAATCTGATGTGTTCTTTATCTCTTCCAAGAATGGATTAATCGAAAAAGATGTGTCTGCATCAATTAAGTGTCTATTGTAGAGCCTTTTCTCCCCACTCCTTTGTGACAAGATCGATGGCTGTAGCAACGTCCACTCAAAGATCTTGCCTCCAACATTAGGAGCGGCGAGTTCATCAACAATCCTATTAACGATACCATCAACTTGATCATCCTTTACGACCACTTCCATTTTTATTCTAGGAATAAATTCTGGGGTAAAAAATCTAGTTCCCCTATCGATGGCAACAGGTTTTGCCTTAATGTTTCCTCTTCCTTCAGCCCGTGAGAAGGTCATTCCACCTGAATGTATGTTTTTTATTATCTTATTTACATCATTGAATAGCCTATCGGGTATTATAATTTCGATTTTTTTCATACTATGTCACTCACAGAAATAGGCAAAACCTCACTTATATGGATCTTGATCTAAAGGAAGTCGATGCGCAGCGATTGGATCTTTTTTCCATGGGTTTCATCATCTTGAAATTCAAATGTAAATCTGCTATTCACCTTGTCACCTCTTTTGAATGTTATCAGAGCTATGATCCTGTTAGAGTCATTTGTTTTTCAATTTTGATCATGCGTTCTAGATTGCTGTTTGCCATCATTGCCACGTTGAGGAATGGCTCAATAGACGATCTCCCTTCCAATCCTCCTGTTATGTTGCTAAATGGTTCATACAGCTTGGCATCGTAGTCAAAAAGTTCAAGTATGCCATCAAGATCCTTATCATCTATGCATCTAAAATAGCGGGCTACTATTTGCTCGCCCGTAAGAGGCAATGATTCTTTGCTTTTTGATCTCAAATACAATACCTCATCTTCTTCATGCTCCAGTTAGCGGGAATAGTAGATAACTAGTGGGAATGCACTGCAATGCACTAAAGCCAATTATTAATTCACACATCTTTATTATCTTAACACTACTTCAGCCACAGTAGTATTTGGTGTCACGTTGAATTCGGCTTTCACGTTTGCTAGCTTCTCGAAAATGAGCCCAAGCAACTCCTTTGAAAATAGCGACCAATTCTCACCAAGCTTATGTTGTATCACTAAGACATGCTTGCGAGAACCTTCAAGTCTGTAGTTGGCTTTAATTCCAGAGACCTTCATATATTCCTCAAGAACTGATAGTACCACCCACAGGTTGTATTGTTTCTTCATAAATAGTACTGAATCTTTCATAAGCGCGAAGGCTAACTCGGCTGCCTGTTTAATGATCTCGTTTCGATAATGGTCAATATCAATTATCCCACCGCTCTTTGCTATAGATATAGCCTTGTCTATGAGCGTCGAAAGTATCATTCTTGGAACAGGCATCATGCCTATCTTGCTTTCGTACCTATCCCATTCTGCATATCTTTTTAGGACTTGGTTGACAAGCACATTGAGAGAAATCTCCCTGTTGTCTGCCTCTGTCTGAAGCTCATCTATTACCTTTGAATCTAACCTGAATGTCATGCTGCGACTTTTCCTGGATTGATGCGTATTCTCTTTTTCATTAGCAGGAAGATCTTCAGACATTATGACAGCGTCTAGCAAAATCTGTCATAAAAGGATTTCAAATAATAATGATAGATTTAACATTTTTACATCAAAAGAATGAAGATATAAATTACAAGAGGCTATGACCATATGACTATTCACCACTCGCGCAGATCTCCTTCAAGAAGGGCCGCTTACCAAGTGCAATCTGTCTATATTTTTTGAGAGTTCCTCCTTGTTGGAAAAGGAAGACTGCAATATGGATACATTACCTTGCGCTCAAGAGCAGCTGGTAGTTCTACCTCAGCTAATTCAACATTATCATTATGATTGTTTCCCATTATCCCTCTAAGAGTCAACATACCTACTGCACGTCCTTGGTTTATGATGGGTACTCTTCTAATGGCGTTTTTGCGCATCAGAGCTATTGCATCCTTGACTGTTGTTGCTTCATCGACCGTTATGAGTGGCGAACTCATTATTTCCTTTAAGGTAGTATTAAATGGAAACCTAATCTCAGCTATCATACGATAGAGAATATCTCTTTCAGTAACTATTCCGATGACGTGTTGACTATTTCGACTCACCAAAACGCTTGATATTTGTTTTTCTCTCATTAATTTAGCAGCCTCAGATAGGTTTGTCGACTCATCCAGCATTACAGTATTCTTACCAGCTACATCGGCAGGCTTCTGAGACGAGTAATTTGCATGCAGCATATGATTATGCCGTAGAATAGCATTGATATATTATAGATGTCTGCAGTGCCATGCACAACATTCCTAGAGCTAAAATATTATCAAGAAGGGTAAAATGCCTATGAGCATAGAATCAGTATCTGTGGGTAGCATTATGACCAAAGGTGTAAGGACTGCTAATCCAAGTCAACCTTTCAAAGCTGTAGCTAACGTAATGAGTCTATATAACATTGGAAGTGTGGTAATTAGTGATGCAGAAAATGGCCTACCTGCGGGCATAATCACAGAAAAGGATATCGTCCGCATTGCAGGTACATCTGAGGTTATACTAACTCAGCTTGTTGCATCAGACATAATGAGCAAACCGGTCATAACTATAAATCCAAAGGGCTCGGTAAAAGATGCTATTCAGACGATGCAGCTCAGAAATATCAGACGGCTACCAGTGGTCGATAACGAAAAGAAGACGATGGTAGGAATAGTTACTGATAGCGATATTTTTAGGGCAATTATGAGAAGCCAGACTATGATAATAACGGTCAACCAAAGCGTAATCATAGAACAGTATAGACCAGTATATGAGAGATTAAGTGAATTTATGCTTGATGAAATGCTTCTACCGAGCCCAAGAAGCGGTAACCAGTGAAAAAATTGTATTCTCTAGATCTCCATGCTGTCGGAAAGGAGATTACGTCTTTCTTTACCTCTCTTTCCAGTAAAGGATCTCCTCGGATCCTATGTGTTTGAATTTTTTCTTAGATTTCTTTTGACTTAATTGTAGAAGTACATCGTAAAGATATAGCCTAATTGTGCAAAATGCACTCGTATAGATGTAGAACAACAAAAATCCTTCTTCATTGCTCTTCAGAACCAAATCAAGTTTTTCTAATTATGAAAAAAGTTAATGAGGGACTATTTCTAATCCTTTAAGAGTCTGATTTATCCAACTCAACTATTGAAATCGAATAAGTCGTTTAAGTCGATGTTTAGCTCAAATTTCTTAGCTGGTACAGTATTTCTGGTTGTAGTTCTTACCATACTTCCTCCATCCATCGTCCAAGCGCAGCTACCTACCGACAATGATACCACTACAAGCACTCTAGGCAGCTTAGAAGACATCCCTCAACAGCAATCACAGGACAATTCTTCTGTTGAACAAAAAACAAAGCAATTGTAATCGCATTTACAAATACATCTAACGACCGCAATTATACAGCTGTAGAACGATTTGTTGACGAACGTATAATCGAGCACAGACCTAATGTAATGTCTGGACGAAATAGCACTATACAATTCCTACAAAGGCTAGAGAAGGAAGGCATCTTCTGATTTTCATACAAATATAGATCAAATTCTGGCTGAAGATGACAAAGTCGTGGTATTTACTACTACAAATGGCACTCAACAAGGCGAGTTTTTTTGCTCCAAGGGATCCACCAACAGGTAAAAGCAGGCCAGTTTCAAGAGCGCAGATATGTATCGCATCTTAAATGGTCAAATAGCTGAACATTGGGACGTAATAGAAACACTTGATCGAATGATTCAGATAGGAGCTCTTACCTTCAGTCAGCCAATTCCTCTTTCCATTTAAAATACAACACGTGGTAATGGTCAAGTCAACATTACAGCACAGTTGAAGAAGCTAAATGGAGTATAGGCCAAGCGCATGCAGCCCATCCATGCAGTCAAAGAATGGGGAGGAAGCAATCCCCTCTAGTAACCTCAGGAAATCGCACTCGGCTGTGAACAAGACAGGTTAGCATATATGCTGACAGTTGAAGCGACTCTACTTCGTACTTGGAATTTTGTCTCTTCTCCCATCTAATAAGAGGAACAAAGTGAGATACCTATCCAGTCGAAAAGTGACATTTTATTATTTGGTTGAAAATAGGTAAATCGAATCCTATTAATTGACGAATGTTTGGTATTTGGTATTTCAGTGCCATGCACTGCATACTCAGGATTTAATTTGCAGTATTGATCAATGAATTATCAATGGGAAAATGTCAAAGAAGTTCTCTGAAGTAAATAAGGTAGCTCGCATCCTACTACTATGCAGTATAGTTGCAGCCTTGGGAACGTCTGGTGCTCTAATTTCGTTCTATGCTGGCGCTATTACTATAGATAATAGTAAAGAGAAAATAGGGCCTGTTGAAGAAGAAGAAGAAGAAGAAGCAGGGCCAGTAGCTAGCGAAGGTGCAGCAACACCAGCAAAAAGAAAGGAAATTACCTTAGTAGCGCAAGACGCAAATCTTGAAATTGCTCCGGGACATGTTGTCAAAGCTTGGACGTTTAATGGAACGATGCCAGGTCCTCCCTTAAGATTTACGGAAGGAGACAATGTAACAATCAAATTCATCAACAAAACTCCAATTCCTCACACGATACACTTCCATGGTCATCATGATGATCTAAATGATGGTGTAAATCCACAAGTTATGCCTAATCAAACCTATCTATATAATATTACTGCCGTACCAGCTGGGGCCTTGATGTATCATTGCCATGCAATGCCAACATCACTTCACATTAGGATGGGCATGTATGGTGCATTGATAGTTGATCCAAAGGATAAGCCACTTGAGCCGGCAAAGGAATTCGTCATGGTAATGAGCGAATATGACGACGAGAACATTATGAAGTTTGAGGCAGAATATTACCCAATAAACGGCTATGCCGACCAGTATGTGCAGAATCCCATCATAGTAGATCATGACGAGCTCCTGCGATTATACGTCATTAACATTGGAACGACAATACCTTATCAATTCCATCTTCATAGTACAACTTTTAAGGCATATCCATCTGGGCTGCTTTCAAATGAACCAATTGATGCGCAGACGGTAGCAATTGGACCGGGAGATGCAACGATAATTGAAGCCCGATGGGAATATCCAGGAACTTATCTATTTCATAGCCACGGTTTCCAAGAAGAGCGTGGCAACATGGGTCAAATAGTAGTTGCAGAAAACTACAACGAAAGTTACAGTAGCAATAATCAGACGAATACAAGCAGCAACGCAAACAGTACATCCATGTTTGACTGGCAATATGACACACAGAAAAAGCTACAAAATCCACAAATAATAAACTATTCTGATACTGAGCTTGCAGGAACTCCAAGAAACAACCACGGTAACATGCTTGCTCATGATAATATCACTACCTTTACGCATCCAACTACAAACGCCAGTGGGACTCCGATACCAGAACGTCCAATGTCGCAGGATAATGACCACAGAGGTGGTGGTGGTCCCATGCCAAGCAACTTTGAAATATCAATAGTCAAAGGAGCTTCAGACCCAAGTAGCGGAGTATTTTATGATCCTTCACCAGCTACGATTAAGCAAGGCAGCTCTCTAAGATGGACCAACAATGACTCTATACCTCACACCGCGACTGCCGGTAGCCTTGACAATGCTCAAGCAGCAGCTGGCGCAGATTTTGATACAGGCATCCTTGGCCCTGGACAAAGCAGTGAGGAAATTACAATCAACGCTGATCCTGGAACCTATAACTATTACTGTACTCTACATCCGTTTATGAAAGGACAACTGGCGGTGGAGTAGGAGAGGACAAACCTGTTCTAATAGTAGCAAACCCCTTCCTTTTTTTAGAACAATAAGTAATGATTGTTATCATACATTGGAGTCATTTTAGAAGAATTAATAACTATTGAATCCCTAGTCGCATGACTTTAGCCAAATTAGGGTTTGTAAAGTGCTGTTGGGAAATATGGGAGACGGGATGTTCAATTATTAGATTCATTATGACTCTTAGGTGCAGCAGCTCTCTCAATTTTCTTTTCCTCTTCTTAACAACAATGATAGCCTTCAAAAATGTATTAAAGAACGGGGATTGTTACGACTGAAATATTCGGGACCTTGGGGAAATCCATTGATCTCAGCTTAAGCAAAAGGATCTTATTTCATACTTGACGTCTAATATTCTCATCTAACAAGCAAGCACTAATCCTACATATCTAAGAGTCGATTGTTTGCAGTGTCATGCTCTGTACGCCTACTAGATAAATTCATCTTCCGCTAACATCATGTTTGATGGCAACAATACTAGCTGAAGTTTCAAGCCCTCTGGCCATAGACCAGTGACAATTAGATCAGATTATAGACCTATTTGAGAATGGTGTTTCAGATGAGGATATCGCAGGTAAACTAAACCTTGATCCAGTGCTGGTGGGTGAGGGCATAGAGATAAGGTACTCAAATAAACAGTAAAAGATTTGTGAGAATATCACAAGCTCTGCGAGGAGAGAGACATAACACGGCACTCTGCCCTATTTCATTCTGCCCGAGAGCAAAAAGAACCCTATAACTGGTGAGAGTATTGTACAAATAGATCTTGATTTTTCGCTAATTATGCATAACTCAGGAACTAATGTAACGATATAGATTTATTCAGCAGATTTTGAGAATGCAAGAGACGATCGGGTTCCCAATTATTCAAGGCGAGACTTTATCAGGGAAACCTAGCTTTGGAATTAGCACTGCTCATGACAAGATAAATACAGTCAAAATAGTATGAGAGAACACTATAGCCAGTGGGGTTTGAACTGCAGGCAAGAATGTTAAATTCGACTTCAGAGCCGCCGTGAAACAGTGAAAAGATGGGTCGGATCGTCGTGAGATCCTCATCGCTTATGCTCAGACTAATCTTATAACTCACCTCATTCCCAACCTAATATAATGTGCACTAGACCTAAAAAGTATCGCTTTATTGCAAAATTCGATATTTAGGCAAGGATACGGAAGATTCAAGAAAAAATATATCCAAGCATAAAAGACTTGGGGTTCAATTTATCATAGGCAAAGACACTCTTTAGCTAATGCTGCAGTTTTTGCTCTTTTGCTTGCCTGTCCAGAGCATCTCTTAACATACCAAGATGCCTTTGTCGTTCTTGCTTTATCGTATTCCACATTTTTTCAAGGTCAGAATTATTGTCTTTCCTGGCGTCCTGTATGTATGTGTCGATGGTGGAATACAGAAATTGTGCCTCTTTGCCAAGTGCCATCAAGATATTGTAGGTAGAGTTCTCTAGTTTTGTAGTCTCATCTTTTGTTGTTGATCCCTGTGAAGACATGATGTTTTCTTAAATGCATAAAAAAGGCTAAAAAGGTTACATTCTAATTTCATTGCTGGAGGGCGGTTACCAAAATTTTTGCCTGAGACGGCATAAACAGAGATATTTAGGGTCCTATAACAGCATATGATAGCACAAAAATAAAGATAACCCGACCAGCTTTCGAAGGCATGTGGCTTTCCCTTCAAGACAGTTTTGCAGGTTCCAGGCAGCCTTGTGGTTTGCCCCTACCGCGATGAGTAAGGATGGGTGGCGGACAATCTTTCGGATTGATCGCTTACCTGCTTCGGCATCACGGCAGCCATCCAGTCCCATGGACCCAGCAGGCCTTTACCTGCTGCGCAGATCTGAATGGTGGATCAGCCCTCTTTTTCGGCTGGTCGGATATGTACTATCAGCACACATCTATTTACACCTTTATTGAAAAATCTCTTCAGTTGTCTTAATTTTTATGGCTGATCACGGACTTTGAATACGAAAATCTAGAAATTTAATTGACTGAACTTTAAAGAAATTGAAGTCTGCCATGTTTGCAAATCACATGTAAGTCAAAAATTTTGATGGAAACCCATCGTAACTATTATTATCTTTCGAGAGTTAGGACTGTCCAAAAGCAAAAATTGTCAAGCGTGATGTATCATTTAGAGGGCTACATATTGTTAGTGGTTACTGCCACGGGAGTATAAATAATAGAGCTTAACTGGTGAGATAAAATCCTTTTTAGATCTATTAATTCGTTTATTGAAAGCAGAGATATATGCAGCGTAAATAAAAAATCAAAAAGAACAAACACACAATATCAGGATTGACCGTTGGGGTGGTAGATTCTTGTTCTACTATACAATAGGGGGTCTATCCAGTTCAGTAGTACACATACACACGCATAGACAAAAATCAGTATTCTAAAGAAATATCCGCGCCATCACTTTTTGCTGAAACCTTTTGGATAGCCTACCTCTTGTTTATTTTTGAAGCTGCCAGCGACTTTCTTGCTCAACTCTAACGCACGCTTTGACTTTTGTGGATCGGTTGTCTTGAAGAATACCTGCAATGCGCGAAGCTCACCCACTACCTTTCTTTCCCCTAGTGTTCTTGCTCGACTAAACACTATTTGTTCCTGTTCATCACTTGACCGATCGAAGAAACCCGAGCCACCAAGTGCCCCTTCCTCAAGTGGAGGTATGACCTTAGGTCCACGACCACGCTTTCCTCGATCTGTCGTTTTAAATGTTGAGGGCTTCACCCGGGTCTTGGTAACTTTTACCTTCTTTATTTTCTTGCTGCCACGCTTAGAGGTAAATGGCTTTCTAGTATGTCCCTTACGGTGGACAGTAATTTTTGCCATGGTTATCTTAATTACAGAATACTAGATAAAATTATCACAAACAGAAGTTCAGCAGCGGCGTAATACTTCAAATATTTATCACAAGGTTTGTTTGCCTCCATAGTTTTCTATGTTCTTTGCCTTCTGTCCGCCCTTCAGGGACCAAAAAGCTAGGCGAGATTATACAAAAAATATAACAGCACTAAGTTTGATGACCCAATTCATAACTTTGAACCGTTATGAATTAGAATAAAATTTGTTACCTAAATTAATTCTTCATCATACGGGTAGGAAAACTTCGATCTTATTTGCATTTATTTAATATAACTGTCGCTTTTGCAGTTCCAAAAAAATGGAATATATACACATACATGTGGACATTTGTACTTTTTTCGATGCACCTAAATCTTGATGTGCGACAAGGTATACAAAAGACCTCAGACTGAAAAAGAATTCATCATAAAGACCATGAAATTATTGCTTGGGCCATCCAAAGTTGTCGGCAACTAAAGTCAATATTCGACCACTTTCACTTTATTTATGTCAAAGGGTTTGGAGTCCTTCCACACATAATCAAAGTAATCTATACACCAGTCGCAGAAATCAGAGTCTTGCCCTACAAATAGAGTGGTCATATCAACTTCGTCGTCTGTATTTGGAAAGGTAAGAGCTGCCTCACGATCGGCGATAATGAAAGCAGCAACCTTCACTTTCTCGACCATCCTTCTTTCCATATTTCCCATTGAAGCTAACGTATTCATTTTTGGTAGAATATTTTCCATCACGTTTTTTGGAAATATAGTGTTTTGACCAATGATTGAGAATATCTTGACTTCGTGATTAGCTCGATCTATAAATATCTCGCCTTCTTCAGGCCAAGCCTGAGAAACAATTATTTTGAGAGACTTAGTAGCAGACGACTGCATCTTTTTTAGACTTTGAAAAACCGCAGTCGCGCTGTTTACAGTCTTGCAGTTATGTAGCGCACCAATCCTCTGCAGAAACTTACTAGGAAAAACGCTAGCAAGACAATGATTCTCAAAATATTTCCTGTGCTTTTTGATAAACATAAAGTCAGGGATCTGCTTCATTACTAACATCCCATATTCTGTCATGTGGAACATTCCATCAGATCTTCTTACCAGGCCTTCTTGTACCATTCTGTTCAAATTTCGATAGACGTCCTGAACAGTAGTATTAACTTCTCTTGAAAGAGAACTTAGCTTGGCTGGTCTCTCATTCAAAGATGTCAGTATTGAAAGCCTAGTTTCGCTTGCGAGCTCCATAAACAATTCAGAAGCTAGCGATGCATTGTCAGAGGTTTGCTCCATAGCCAAGGATGCAGTTTGTATTATAATAATTTTGAATTTTTATAGTGTTCTACCCTCTTTTTGCTTCAATGCTTTTGCATAGTATGTAATTATATCAAAGTGATAAACTCTTTTAAGAGTCGTATTCTTTGACAGTTCAATAACAACAATTGTTAAATTTAAACAACTTTGCTAAAGATTAAACCATTCTGCTTAATCAGGGATATCTATTTTAGCATCCATACAGATATAAAATGAATACGAAATGGTTGTATTATGCAGCAGCCGCAACGACTGCAATAGCAGGGATACTTCATCTGACACAAGGTCCGAATATGCTTAACTTTAACCTAAACGGCGCCATACTATTCTTTGTAGGTGGACTTGCTCAATTGTTCTGGGTGGTTCCGATGATTAGAAGATGGGGACGGGTATGGTACAGTGTTGGCATAGCCGGCACGTTAGTCTTCATCGCAATGTGGGTAATAACCAGGGTGCCCGGTAATCCGATAACTGGTAGAGGCGGCATGATTAGCGATATGGGGATTGCAGTTGAAGTGATGCAATTTGCATTCGTCGCCTTGACTGGTGCAATCATTGCGATAGAATCGATGAGGAAGAGAATTGATAAGAAGACTGCATCAGAAACAGTCTAAAACTACACTCCTCCTTTTTTGCTCTACTAATTTCTCACTCTACATCATGACATACAAAAGATTGCTATCAGCTTAAAATATTATCGAAAACCAGAGATGATGGCAGCAGATGCTCCTAATAATATCTATGTAAGGACTAGTTTCTTAAATCATTCTTAGATTGCCAAAATATCCTTTTACAATAACAAAATTGCCTGTAGTGCAATTACTATCCTCAGGGATGTCTGCAATGACTTCACTACCTTTTATGCACCTACAGTTTAGGTGTAGGTCTCTACAAAAAACCTTCATGCTCTTTTTAGGTTATGATGTACACTTTATGCAGTACATGTCTTCAGAGCAGATACTCGACCTCGTAATCAACTATGCATATAGCAGAAAGGAAGCAATTCAAAAGCACAGAGCATTACTTGGATCTGAACAGAGTGCTAGTCATTCTCGGCAGATAGATGATGAAAAAATAGTGGAAATTGAAAATTGGGTAAAATTTCTAATAGACATTAAAAATGGAAAAATAGATCTATCCAATACAGCAAAAACCTGAAGTACATAGGCTGGAGCCTGCAAATCTCTGAGAATTTTAACGCCCTCAATAGGAAAAATTTCCTTTCCAGAGATCAATCGTTACAGGAACTTCAGGTTTCGTTTATTATATGGCGTACCTGTCTGCGCAATTCAAAGCTTGATCCATCCTAGATTCACCGTTATCTAGATGCAGTCTTCTATGTCTGCTGTTCTTTATCCTCCCAAAAATCTTATGAGATCATTAGTGTAGACTCGCAACAGAGGTAGAGTCTTTTAACAATTAAAAAAACAAAATGATGCTATCAATCGCTAAATAGTCCAGGTTGAAGGAATTATGAGGGAATAATCAATCCGGTTATGTACATTATTAGCATACCTGTGGCAAATCCTGCAAGGATCGAGGCATTAGACATTATCTTGCCTCTTTCACCCTCCGTTTCGGCCATACCCCGATATATTAAAAATACAACTTGGAATATCGCACCTGCTCCTATTGATAAGAATATTATCGCAGCTACAGGAGAATAGATAAACCCTCCAATCCAAGTGCCAAAAATGATAGGGACCCCAGCTATGAGACCCATGATTATCATCTTGCCTAAGAGTCTGTTCACCTTGGCCTTGGCAAGCGGGGAGACTATTGCAAAACCTTCTGTGGTGTTGTGCAACATGAACCCCACTACGAGAAAAGTACTTAACGTTATTTGTCCAAGTACAACAGACGCTCCTATGGCTAGCCCTTCACCAAAATTATGAAGTCCAATTCCAATTGATATCATCAATGCTATTGCCACAGGCTTGACAACCGGGCGAGGACGTTGTTGATCTATAGTCTTTGCTTGACTTGCATGCAGTGAGTCATATGAAGGTAGTTCAGCGGCTGCTCGTTCTCCTTCTTCTTGTTGTTGCACTTCTTCTGATCTGCTTCTACCTTTGCTTCGTTCTCCTAGCTTTGTAGAGGTATACATCAATGCAAGAAATGAGAGTATTGTTACCAAGGCAATCAAAATCTGGCCATTGAAGACTCCAGCTACGCTATCTGCGGCGATCTCGTTGCCTTCAACTAGAGCATCAATCCCCAAGAAGACAAGTAAACCTGCAGTTAGGCTGAGAAAGAATCTATACATTCCGGCTCGAAGTTTCCTAATAAATGGAAGCCACAATAGCCCTGCCAACACAGGTATAATGCCAACATAGACTCCGATAAGCCCAAAGAACGCTGCATGTTCTACATTAGGAGTCGGAGCAGGAGCAGCTGCATCCACATGCTTGCTGAACCTTGTGCCTTCGGAGCTTGTGACACCTACATCATAGGGCTCCCCCTTATTCCAGGGAAAAGGAATTATCACTCTGGCTTCTGCTAGCCGCTGCAATTCTTTCTCAGGCTCTATTGCAGCCTGCTGAATCCTATCGTTGACATCTGCTTGGGCTACTGTAACATCGATAGGCCCTGTGTTACGTATGAATGCAACTATTTTACCGCCCTCCTGAAACTCAATCCTCTCTATGCTGATTTCAGGAATAGGTGTACCTACACCGAGAAATTGATGACCTGGACCGAAGATAAAAGCAATCATTGCTGCTAAAATTACAACGGGAATTAATGCAACCGCTACCATTTTTGCAGTTGCAACCCAACGTGGTAGCAATGACGATGAGCTGGATGATGAAGATCTGTGAATCTTCTTATCTTTTTCCATGGTTAGTTCCCATAGTTCCCAACGTCTCTTGCAGATATTGTTGTGGTTTGTGGGTAACTACTGCTACTGCTATTGCTATTGCCAATATCAGAGCTTGTCTGGGCATGATCCTTAACTAACAAAAGTCCCACCCAGCCTTTTTCTGCAAATTCAGTCTTGTGTGCATGGAACATGTATTGTCCAGGATACTTGAAATTAAATTCTAGTATGGCCCTCTCTCCTTGGCTCATAGTTACCATATCTGTGTATTCATCAGGCGTCATATTCGTACCGCTTCTGTATAGTTGGTATAGGTTACCATGTAGATGGAAGTTATTTATCGGGTCAAATTCAAGCATGTTAACAAGGTATATCCTGACCAGTTTGCCTTGTTCTATCTCTATTGGATGGTGCATATAGTAATAAGGAATAGTGTTCACAGCGTAGTAATTATTCTCGGCATCAAAGTCTGTGTCAAAGCCATTCATTATCATAACCATTTCATCGGCAGGTGGTCGAGGCGTCTTGGGATCAACGATGTATACACCGTAGAGGCCGTGCGAAATATGTTCCTCAAGGGGAGTGACATGGCAGTGATATGGATATACTCCAAAAGCCTCAGCACGAAATTCATACACATACCTTCCATGGGGATTAATAGTTTCAAACACTCCGTCCATATCGGCCTTGTGAATACCATGTGTATGTATCGAATGAGGTCGCGTGCCATTATTAATGAAATTTATTCTCATCAAATCCCCTTCGGTCGCCCTCAAGGTTGGGCCGGGTATGGTACCATTAAAAGTCCAGACATTGTAAAATACATCTGGTGATATTTCCGTAGTTTGTCTATCATCTGCAACAAGTGTATACTCCCTCAAAGTGGTACCGTCAGGAAGTTTGGAAACGCGTCCATAGTCAAAGGTTCTAAGATATTTGTCAGGGTCTATAACTACTTCTCTGCTGACATTATTGTAATTATTTACTGGATCTAAAACATCTCCACTGGTCTCGTATAAGCCATAACCAGCTGTATGTCCCCCGATATTATGCTTTTTTAATTCAGCATTCTGTGCTGAAGCAAACAAACCAACAAAAGATTGACCAGCAACTGCAAATACAGTCGATGTAACTGCTGCTACTAGTGCGATGACAACAATAACTTTTGCAGTAATCATTAGTTTTGAATTACTAATTAGTTAACTCAAGTAATAAACCTTTGCCTATGCTAATAATTATTCTTCATGGCAACAAAATTAGTACAGGCTAATTTTTCCCTTAACAAAAACAAAGACTTAAGGTGCAACAGTTATAACCATTCTATGGAGTTTACATACGGTCTCAAACCAAAGGTTCCCCTTCCTATACAAATACCTGAAAGAGAGGAAGGAGAAAAGAATAGATGAACAGAAAGAGGGACATCCATCTCGACTTGAATTATGAGATAGAATTCAGGCTTTTATTGAATAATCCCTACAGGGTCAATTAATAGAGATTCTTTTTCGACTTTTCCCTAATGAAATTAAAATTCCCCTGGTTCTTTTCTATTCCCTTCTGTATCTTTTCTATAGCACGAGACAGTGCCCTTTCAGCCATCTTGAAATTCTCTTCTTTGACTGCAAGTCTATATCTTGGAGCCCCGACGTATGCGATACTTATGGTGCTAGGATTGGATTTAGTACCTTCTGCTGCATCAATAAGGACATTTTTGATAATTTCAATCCCATCAGGCTTCTTGGAGGAAATTTCCATGACTCCTCTAATCTCGTTTAGAGGAATCCTTATCTTGTTGCTTTCCTCCTCTATTGCCTTCATAACATCTTCACCAAAGCCAAGTTTGCTTCCTACCTCTGGAGTCCCTTTTCTTGCTACGGATTCGAAAAGCGTATAGACATCATCATAATTTTGAAGTATGGTGTCCTGAATTTCTTTCACCTGAGTATCGCTTAGATTTAATCTTGATTTAATGGAATCCAGATATCCTGAGGCTTTTTCGTTTCTTTTCACCTCAATAAGTTTTGACTTTTTTTCTTCACCAGAGATCTGCTTGAGCGATGTATCTACTTCTTTTCTCGTCCTGTTAACCTTTATTACTTTTAAAACAACCTTTTGACCTGGTTTTACGAAGCGCTGGATGTTGCGTACATATCCAGTAGCAACCTCTCTTATGGAAAGAAAACCTGTAAGTCCTGCGTATTCGTCCAATGTAACATACGCACCATGTCCCTTAATGTCCCTAACACTTGCAATAACAATGTCGCCTTCCTCTGGAAGGGGTTGGATATGAGAATCTGACGCCAAAGATGACGAAGGTGTTGACATATTTAATTCACTGTACTGAACGCAAAACTATACTTTAAGGTTAGCAATTACCACAAGACAGCAATTGCCATATTATGGCTAAATAGAAAATTAGGCGGGCAATCGGCCAACCAAGGCCCATGAAATGTATTGGTAACGTTCGACTAGAAAGTCTGCATGTTGTGTTTAGTGCAAATTATGAGAGCAGATATAATCATAACTTAGCCAACAGGCTATTCTCAGTTGGCTCAATCATGTAAGTTATAGCTCAAACATTTTTGTGTATTTGGAAGGACTTATGAAAGTGAAAATCGGTTAGGCATAGTTCTGACGATTACAACCATTGTTCCTCATAAACTCATTCACAGTCATATCATGATCCGGCGCTCTAATTGGACTATTTTACTTGGCAGTACTATCTTCCTGAATAATTCCAAAGGCGTTTCCTTCAGTATCTTGGCATGCGGCAAACCATCCTATTCCAGGGATTGGAGTCTTTGTCATCAAGACCTTGCCTCCTTTATCGTCGATCATCTTGGAGAACGTGTCAACTGAAGATACCCCGATTGTATTCATATTTGGCATACTAGACTGATTTCTTTTGGATAGACCACCGTTAATTCCTGGTTGTTTTTCATCTCCTGTAGTTACTATCCAATATTCCATTGGACCATTCCATTTTTCAAATTTCCATCCAAAAACCTCCCTGTAGAAATTCATCGCTCGCTCAGGGTTATCGACTGTAAGATCAAAATGAATTGGGCGTGGCATGCCACTGTTAACGAGCTTGAGTTATTTATGAGCTTTGGAGAAGCTCTAAGGCTCGCCGGAGCAATAATAACAACAACACTTTGTGAAGAATATAGGAAAAAATAGGTATTCATCTATGGAACTAAGGATAAATATAGTTCCTTGTCAGGACTTATTATCATTCGGTGCTTCTGATTTTTGGAAATATTCAAGATGGTACCAAGGATTACAGGCATTGGATAAGTGAAAAAGGTACCTAATTCTCAATCAACTCAAAAACAAGAAGTTGCAAATCCATCGAGCATTCAAATTCTCCTAGCTATGAATTCAAAGGGATTTTGTTTGGAGTTTATGAGAAGTAATTTGCTCGAATATTTTATTCTCTGTACTTATGACATGTACGACACTATTATATACATCTAATTGCTAATGACTTGACGATTGTGACAAAACAATCAGCCAAACCTACAGATTCATTACTAAATCATGATAGTAATTCTCAGAAAACTTCTGAGATTTTGTATGGTGCTGAAAACGCTGTAGGAAGAGGAGTTCAGTTCATGCGAAAGGTAACTAAAAGGATGGATATTTTCTTTGACCATAAAGCTCCCTCTATCGTCATTGATCTTGACGAATACAGAAATGGATACATTGACATAAGGAGAAGAGGTGGAAAGATAAGAGCCTTTACTGAGATTACTAAAGAAAATATCCAATATTGCAAAGAGCTAATGAAAATAGTTGATGAGCTTCGACATCTAGATGGGGTTAAGGGCGGTTTGGCTGTTAGTGAATCAGAATATATGGCTACC
>JBJMEA010000047.1:0-12371 GCA_045809625.1 Nitrososphaera sp.
GTCTGGTTGTGAGTCCCGAGGGGACTGGACAGCTTAAGATATTCAAAGAAGGATAAGTTTAGGACTTGATTTTTGTTTTACAATACCCTTTTTCCGCATATAAGGACATCGTGAATGTAGTCATAAGCCATTGATTTATCATATATTTACGACGAGTATCAAATATTACCTGAAAAAGAGTATAACAATCAAATGGCCAGCTGCGCTTTGATTAAACAAACATTTTGGTATTTGTCGAGGTTTAAAGATGCTGAAAGACTCCGTGGTTAACCAACTATGCGTCACGTCCACTTTCCGGCCCTAGCATTGCGGAAAGTGGTCCGTAGTGTTTGATATTTTTAGTATTGTCATTTTCTTCGTCATTTAGCCAATTTGAGAGGGCAAAACCTTGGATCAGACATAATTCAGGTGTGCTGATACTCGTCCAGTTAAATATTAAATGTGTCAACTGTTCCTCGATCGATCACTGTGACTTAAAGCTATTTCAAAAGTGGGGCTGCTTTTGTAAGTACTCTTGGGCCTCCAAAATTATGCGATTGTTTATATCTGCCGCAGGCAATATTTCGTGCACGAGCTCAGCTTATGGCCTGTAAAAGGAATAAACTCATCGTCCTTTCCTTGTCTTATCGCGTTAATTAGGAAGCTACCAAGTTCTTGTGCTTTGTGCTCAACTTCAACTTTAGTGCACTGATTCCATTCCTCGATGAAGGAAGAAAGTACGCAGCGCTCGAGCGGAGGTTTCTTCATATGCACTTTTGCTTGCAGTATGAAACACATCATTAACAAATAATCAAATATATATAATATTGTTCTATAACGACCTTTGCGGATCCAAAAAAGCTTTATGTTAGGTAGGCTATAGTATAATAGCGTGAGGTAAGGGGTATGTTTGTTTGCCAGACCTGCAAAGGAACGGCACTGATATTAGCGGTTGAAAACGACGGTAGACTCTGCTTTGAGGAATGCCCAGACTGCAACGCGCATCCTGAATCTCGGATGCCAGTTTTTAAAGGGCGGTAATTTCACGTTTGTACACAATTAGGGGATTGGGTGGTAAAAGAGAGAGCAGTCGCCCCCTGCGCGTGAAGAGCTGATAGCTTTGGTAAATCAATAGTGTTTATAAGCCAATTCTGTGTGGTCGGCGAAAGGTCATTCCCTTTGCATGGTGAATACATATAATATCAGCACCACCCAAGCGCAAGAATTTGACGAGAGAGGTAAAGACTTCACCATTAAACCTCGATCCATGATTATTGCTCTATTCATCATCTTCGTTTTTGTTACAGGAGCACATACAACATCCAGCAATTCGGCGATAATATCTATCATTATTCGATTCCTGTAGCTGTAGATATACGTGAGGGGCCATATTGAATTTCAAAATAACAGCAAGATCACCATATAGAAAGTTACTATAACCATAGTCTAAGATATTGATTACATCGACTATCAGATTTTTTGATAGATGTTCTGTTAGAACAAACGTTTTACTTGTATGGTAGGCATGCGTAAAAATAAAAGATTAGGGCCTGATTCAAGATAATCACAATATTTGACTAAAAATGAGGATAGACGTTCTGAATATTTGCACAATAGCGTTAGGTCATCGTATTCCAAAACGTCCAGACGATCATTGCGCCCAGAACTTGGCTGACATGTGTATGTTCTAAGTATCACTATATGGACGTAATAATATAGTAATTTTTAGCAGAAGGAAACAAGAAACTATTTTGCCGCATTGCCTACAGAAAGAAGCATTAGGCCTAGTCATGGGCCGCCGAGCATCATTCTGCCAAAAGCTTAAGCCTCCGGGACAGTCCTAGCTCCTGCAGATACTTCAATTTGTGCCCAAATTCTTCTCAGCAAGTTCGGAGTATTTACAATTATCCAGTTTGCCATTTGCTCCTCTTCTTTTAGGTTTTGGGCAATAACTGGGATAGCATCCATAGCACCCACCTTTATTGCTATTTCCATTAGCATCTTATATTTTACAACCTCTGCATGTTCTATTATTGCATCTCGCTCTGTTTGAATCAGCTCCTTTTCCGGGGCTAGTCGGACATCATCAGTTTCCTTTACTATTGATTTTACTGAAGGATTTGCTTGTGACTGCGTTGATTCGGCATTGCTAGGAGAGTTGGAGGCGGTAGAAGAAGAAGAAGATCGAGATGTCAGATCGCTTCTAACAAGATCTATGGTGTTAGGTTTGAGCATGGGCAATTCTGCTTTAGTAACTGTAGGTTCGCCGCCATGGCTTGTAATAATTTGCTTTAGCCTATCCTTCTGATTTCGAGTTTCCTCGAGGTGGTTCTGTAGTTGTATCCTTGTATCTTCAACTATGGACTCATGAAGCCTTGACTCTAACCTTTCCTCAGAGGCATTTTCCATCGCCAAAGCGTCATTCAAATATTGTACGATTTTTTGATTTGCATTAGGCGTAAGCTCTGCGGCTGAAGATGCTGACATATTTTTTAGATCTCCACCTTTTCCTTTGTTTGCCAAGAACCAGTGTTATTTCCTTCGGCGACCTCCACCTTCCTGTCTTGGGCATGTTCTAGATGCCTTGCACTATCTGAGGATGAATGAATTCCTGCTTTGTCATCAATTTTAGACATCTCTATATCGCCGACGTTATGATGCTTATTGTTGGCATTATTGTCGTGTGATTCAGACATACTATTGAGTGTCTACCATAGTATAAAATAATAGTCTAAATGTCTAAATTATTAGCAGAGCTTGTTTGTGACAATTCCGCGGAGATATTTTCAAATCTCTGTCTCTATACACTCTTCCGAACTTGAGCTTTGTTTTAGAATCGTGTCAAGCATAACCAAAATAGCGGCAATAGTGAATAGTATTGTCACCATCACCTCGCTATCTGTTCAATATCTTTATCTTCACTTATAGATTTGTTAACCTTACAAACTCATCTGCCTTTTTGGAATGCCTTTATTTAGCTACAGGATGTACTGAAAGCACATTTGTAGCGTTAATATGTTGTCAGCGCTTCAACTACCATCCAATGAATTGAGGGCAATATTCAGGTTGTGCAACGCACTTTGAGTATCGTTGTTTTGCAAAGAAACACATGCTTGCTCTATATTCTCCTTGCTTGGAGGGCAGATCCATTTCCTCCACCAATTGGAACATCGCTGCTGGTATTTGTCGTCCGGCTACGAGTAATATTCTTTCCACATTCATATTACCACAATCACTGGACCAAGTGCCAATTGTTGTCTGATTATCGGCGATGATTGCTCCTGCTGTTTCTGCTCCACCTGGTCCGCCGATGCCGGCTCTGCCCTCTCCCGATTGTGTCTGAGCACAAGGTGAAGAAGACTTTTTCACATCTGCTGTGTATAAGCCCCTCTCCTGAATCGCGTTTTGCTGCTGCCCAGGTTGTCGATGGAATAAGACCGTTGACGACCCACATGATAATAGAAACAGAGCTGCTATAACTATTGTTATACTTGCCTTTACAAATGCCCAATTTCTTTAGCACCTGTACTATCATCCATGTTTCTAATAAACGCCTATCAGTTTTTGTAGGTTAGAGAAAATATTCACTTTGGTGATTATTACAAGGAATTACTAGACTCTTGTTTTTAGTACCTGCTATCTTAAGTTGCTTATTACATCAGCGGTATTATGGTATATCTGTCAAGTTCTTTGTTTCTTGCTTTCACAGCCTAAATGCTCACTGCCTTTGGTGTTTTAAATATGCAAAACATCTTTTATGCAGAATACGGCGCAACATTGCAAACTATAGTATTGCTCCATGACGGCAACGCACCAGCTAGAGAAATGCAAAGCATTGGAGGTAATGCTCGCATTATAACATTAAAATAATTAACAGTAACTGCCCAAAGCAGGATCACTTTTCGTTAATACAAACTATAGTCATACACAATAAATTGCTATAGCCTGCATGTGATTTACTATTTTGTATTACGAGGATAAAGAATTCTTAAGTTCACCACTGACATATTGACAAGCAATGGTTTCATCGTCTTCAGATTCATCGTCATCAACACAACCAACCCAAGAGGAACAGAACAAGCAAATTGTTCGTCACTTTTTTGAGGCTTTAGATCGACAAGATAGTGAAAGAATGAACGAGCTAGTGTCGCACACTAATTATTCTCTTCACTTTTCTGGAATGCCTCCTATGGATTGGGGCGCAAACAAGGAACAATTTCTTGCTCCTTTCAATAAAGCTTTTCCAGATCTTACGCGCACTATCGTAGACATGGTAGCGGAAGGAGATAGGGTTGCAGTAAGTATCAATGTTACAGGCACCTATAAGGGGGAATTTCAGGGTATTCCTCCCACCGGCAAGCAAGTATCTTTCACAGCAATGGACATAATAACGATCATCGAAGGTAAAATAACAGAAGAGTGGGCAACTGCGGATATGATGGGCCTAATGCAGCAGATTGGGGCGATACCCACAAGATCTACGGGTAGTAATGGTAATACTAAGACTGCTTGAGGCGAGAGACAATAATAAAATTATCAAAAGCATTGTTACAAAAGAAAAGGCTTTAGTTGCCGAAGAACAGAGTACTGTGCATAGTAGTAATGCAGGAGGCTTAGCTTGCATTCTACCAGTGTCTAACAATCCACGAAAAGACCAGAAGCTACAAGTGAAAATAGAGATTTTATACAACAGAAACATTTGAAAGAATGGCATTAACATAGCAGGGCAAGAAATTTTTGGTTCTAGCCTTCTACGAGTAAGCGGATACAGTTACAAGACATCATTTAATAAATTACTGAACTGTATGGCAATTCTTACAAATGTCCAGACAAACCAGCAAACCAGTCATCATATTAGTATAGTCCGAATCCCTCTAGATATTGACTGGTGCCTTATGGGTTTCAGCGCGGTGTTCTTGTAGTTCCCTTGGTTCTTCGAATTTGGCTGGACACATATCACAACTGTAAAGGCTTGGGTTACCTTCCAGATCTGGTTTTAAGACTGCTTGGTGTTCCTTAGAGACTAAGGGAGAGTATATTCCTGTTCTGTTAGATTCGTCCACTGGATGCACAGTCTCAAAATGTATCACTTGCTTTTCAGGCTCAAGTTTCTTCTCCGACTGCTTTACTCCATGCATAAACTGTGAGTTCGGTTTGCCCTTCGAAAATTCAAAGCCATGCTTTAAAGACTCCTCTGTCATGTTGAGTCTGACGGGATCTCTACTTGTAGAGCCGTCTTCTTTGGACGTAATAGCGGTTAGAGGAACGCGAATTTCCTCATCTGTTAGTAGCCCCTTTTTGTTAACTATAATATAGTGATCGTTTTCTATCTTCTTCACCTTTCCGATTTTCTTACCGTCGGATGAAACAACTTCTGTTCCTTCCCGTATTGATACAGTCATAGGCCTGAACCAACGTAAGCAATTATCAGTCTTAACTGTTAACACGCATATAAGATGCGTCAATGGGAATATATCCGCACTAGACATCACATGACCGAAAAGGGTTCGAGGAGTATCCCATCCTACAAATACAATCGCTGGCCCCAAGAAAAGAACTTGACTAAGACAAGCATGGTTGCGTCAACCGACTGAGGTTTTTTAAAAATTATTCATGGCAATGACCAGGGCATTAAACTAGGCACCAGAACCTACTGCAGGGTCCCAATCTGGTGAACCATCTCCATCCATATCCTCAGAGATATTATCAATAATATCAGTACCCGCTTCAGTCTCTTCGACGTTTTCTTCCGGTCGCAATTGCGACTTTAGTGGCCTTTCGTCCTCTGGTTTAACTATCGCAGCCTCAGGCACAGATGGATATTCTTCGTTTCCTGTGTCGTGGCTAGGTTTGTTATTGGTGGGGTTTTCTCGTGAATCGGACATAATTACTATTATTTGAACACGAAAACTATTTAGAAATTATACAACTCGATATAGATGCTAAATTATAAAGAAGGGATCTACTTTAGACATAAAAGTACAAGGTTGCTAGTAACGGAAGCGTTCAAGATAATGGTGAAACCTACTGGCGATGGATACTCTCTCTGCATAGTCATAAGAGAGGTAAAATCCACATATGTAGTAATTCATGTTTGCGTCCATAGATTTGCCTACAATATCACCAGGGAATTTTGATTCTTATTGTTTGCCCTTAATGATAGTAGATGGCACGATATGGGTCTGACCTATCATTCATCATTGTATTGGGTCATTTGGACGCCAAAGAGTGGAGACACCAGCATGCTATGGAATTCATATATTACAGCGAAATGCTGGGATACCTTTGAAGATTCTATAAGATATATCTCAATCAATTAAGTAATTTAGGATCTAGACCCTAGCCATGACTGCTCGAGCAGGCCACAGAGATAAAGGATATGCTAGGTGGTGGATATGGTTGGGAGTAGCTTTTGCTGTTGCTCTTGTAGTAATGTTCATTTTACCATATCTTTCTTCTCCTCAGCCCGCACAAGAATTACAGGTACCGCCAACCTCAATAACTCAGACAGACAATACGAACAACCAATCACAACAGTTTACAGCGGTAGGCAATACTTCAGCCGCTAACGGAGAGCAAATCCCCTCACAACAATTGTGATGTCGCCTTCCGCTATGCTACATGATCGAATGGTTGTGATCATAAAAACTCTTAACATTTCAAAAAGTCATCTTGTAGGGGTGGATGTAATATTGTTATTTGCCGTAACCATTACTGCACATAACCATAGTGCCATAGCCATAGAAATTACAAGATCTAGCCATCATCGCTAAAGTAAACACTGCATGGCTTGCGAACAATCCGATGAGTAACAACTCCTTTACATATGTTCCAATAATAAATTGGTCATAAATCGCTTGTCTGCTCTAGAATCTCTGTACTCTTTTAGCTTTGGGCCAATAATGGTAAGGCCTAGGGCGCTTACCGATATTGGATGAGCATCAGCAGGGCTATCACAATCAATCCAGCGGCAATTAAGGACGACTTGATCATTTTATTATTGGTAAAAGTTGAACCTTTATACTCACGTTTCACTGTCTGAGTTTGCTCCTACATTAGAGCTGGACAACCAATGATAAAAAAGTCTTCCGTTTAGATCAAAGAGGAGTATATCATAAGAATGTGATAGAGGCTCTCTATTTATTCGTGGCCCAACTCAGAACTCGGACTTAAAATAGATACTATATGCCATCTGATTGTACACACGATGAAATCGCCTGGTTTCAGCATAATTAGAAGGAGAGAAATACGATAGGATGCAGTAACACTCAAGAGTTATTGAAATATATGTCAAACCAAAATCCTCGTTCCAACAAACCCCGGAGAGTTGCAGTGGTCACTGGTTCTAGCAAAGGAATAGGCAAAGCCATAGCGATCGAATTTGCGAAAGCAGGTTATAGTATAGTTCTAAATGCTCGAGATGAACATGAACTATCAAAAGCAGCAAACGACGTGGAGCAAACCTTGGGAGGGATTCAGGAACGAGTAACATACTTGGCAGGGGACATCTCGCAGGAAAGCGCTTGCTCCTCTCTCATAGACCACACAATGAAGATATTTGGCAGAATTGACGTTCTTGTCAACAATGCAGGTATTGGGGGTGCTCAGAAAACCGTACATGATCTAACGTCGGATGATTGGGATTACGTGATAGATGTTAACCTGAAGGGAACATTCTTGTGTACTCGGGAGGCATTAAAGAGAATGTCTAATGATAGTAGCGGATCTGATTATTCTATTATCAATATTTCTTCAGTCCACGAATCCATTCCACAACCACAATCAGTACCATATTCTGCCTCAAAAGGAGGTATGGAGATGTTGACAAAGACTGTTGCACTTGAGGTCGCAGCTAAAGGGATCAGGGTTAATGGGATTGCACCAGGAGCAATAGCTACTGACATGAATAAAGATATACTTGAGAACCAACAAAAAAAGAAAGATGAAGAGACTCGAATTCCTATGCATAGAATAGGTAAGCCAGAGGAAATAGCCAAGGTAGCATTGTTTTTGGCTTCGGATGGTGCCAGCTATATGACAGGAACAACAGTATACGTGGACGGTGGTCTTACGTTGTCATCCTAAACATTATACGTCACAGGAAACCGTTATGTACCATGGATATGTCCGAGAAGCAGCAATTTTCACACGAGCCTGCTTTTGATGCAAATCGAGAGCAATCGGAAGTCTACACTGTCCAACAGCAGCAAACTGAAAGGCGCTCGCTAGATCCTAAGAAGCGCGCCATCCTCAAGAACTTAGTCAAAAAAAATACCTTATGTCATCACTCGCAGATTTATACTCAAGCAAATGTAATATGCAGAAGAATATCTTATTCCTATGAGGATGGCAAGATTTCTGAAAAAGAGGCAATGGAGCTAATGTTAGAAGCTCATGAACAGATGACCCATAGGGGTATGCCAAAGGATGTCGTAGCAACTGAAATGCATAAGCGCCTAGACAAGCTCGAAAATAATGATAAGACATCTTTTGCGGTAATTATGGCCAACACAAACAGTTCGGTCCACGCAAGGGTACCGACTTATAGAACTTCTAGTAAGGATCATGATAGCGACGATGAGAACAACGCAGATAAGTACTCGGAGAGTTACTGGGCGGAAATAATATAATCTTGAGAATTTCGTCAGTGCTTCTCGTGTATTGACAAATATTTTTCCGAATTATAACAATTGAACCCCGAGAGCTATTTGGACCATTATCTAGCTGCATTTGTATCCCAGTATCTAACGGTGCCAGCGCTGTTATCCAGCTACGAATCTCAATTGTCTTGCACCAACAAATTGTGACATTATAATTGTGAAATCGAGCCCGGATTCTGAGCAAATAGGAAATGCCTTTGCGTGTGTATATGTTGAGAATTCTGTCGAATATGGTCCTAGATAAAAAAAGAGGGTAAACGAACAATATTTCACATTGCAGGGTTTTTTGCTATACCATTTCAGCTAGACTCAGGCTTCTTAGCACCCGCTTTTTCTGCCGCACGTCCTATTAGTATCGTTGCAATTACTGCAATTACTGTAACCACGACTGCATAGAAGATCATGGCCCATACACCACTTTGGTTTCCAAACACCAGTCGGAATATTTCCTGAATTGCACTATTCCATGCAAGAGCGGCAACTAGACCGAACGCAGCTGTGATAAGAGCAGATATTTTTTCAATTACTTCCTTTTGCATATTTGTTCTTCTCAGTTATGATGCACTACATCGACAAAAAACAATTCTAGAGATAGTTAATGGTACTTATAATGAAAAGATCCAATAGAAGAGGAATATAAAGATGTTTAAATAACTGCCCAACCTCGCGGGCTGCTATTAAGCTCCTCATCTCACGTTATCCCACTCACATCTACAAAATGCTCTAAACAATGCTAGCAATCAATCGATCAACAATAGCAAGAGGATTCACAAAGTTTAGAAGCGCTTGCAGCAACCCATTGATACCGAACTATTATGCAAGAACGATTTTTGAATCTAGAGTATAACAAACGTGATTTGAAGATTAGGTTTCTCGAATCGGATAAGAATAACGAAGCGATTGAGCAACAATACGTTCTATTTATTCATGGGCTTGGCTCGTCAGCTGATAGATGGCTGGATATTCCAGAGGCACTATCATTATATTTTCACACACTTGCCATAGATCTGCCAGGTTTTGGTAGAAGCGACAAGCCTTCTGACATGAATTATGATATTAAGACATTTTCCAGTTTAGTCAAACAGTTTATATCCAGAATTAGAACAACTGGACAATCTACCCCCGACAATAAGGCCAACACATTAACGTTGGTGGGCCATTCCTTGGGAGGATATATCGCATCGAAGATAGCCGCAACAAGCGGCATCGAATTTTTGGACAAATTAGTTTTAATTGATTCCTCGGGTAATTTGGAGGGAACAACTCCGTTACTTGACCAATACTTTGATGCTGCTATGAACCCCTCAAAAGAAAAGGTAAGAAAGGTATTTGAGCAAATGGTTGCTAACCCTCTCCTTGTCAGTGACACATTGGTTCAAGGGTTTATCGACAGAACAAGCAAGCCAGAATCCAAATATGCTTTTGAATCCTCACTGCGGAATAGTGCAAACACGAAGATCGGAAAAAATAATCTAAATAAGATTGGCGAAAAAGGGATTCCAACATTAATAATGTGGGGTGCGCATGATAGAGTGATACCTATCCAACATTCTGAATTTTTTAGAGGTTCAATAAAAGATTCTAGTGTCATAGTCATCCCAGGAACAGGTCATGCACCATTTACAGAAAAGCCTGCATTAGCATGTGAGTATCTGCATAGATTCCTTATTGGGAAATAGAATAAGCCTATTCTCACAATTAAAAAGTTGGCCCGTAACAATAGGACTTCCCGAAGTATTTTTCCTTTAGCCAAGCACAATGAATATTAAATTTTGTTCCGAAACATTCACATGGTTCTTGTCACTTCAGTATTTAGCCTAGTGATGTCATTCGGAAAAAGTGCCTTTTGCAAAGAATTCCTTTAACTACACCTCATACACAGTCAATTGCCATAATCCGTCTTCTTTGAACCAAGCAATACCTGATAAATATTGGTGAACCCCAAAGCACAAGCCGCGATTGCCCCATCATCCATGCAACAAATTTACTAGTTATTTTTCTCACAATGTTCTTTCAAGAATGAGATGGCTGAGCTAGTGTTTGGGAGTATTAGGTCTTGTGGTACCAAGCCTTCAAAGTCTGATAGCTCGAGAGGTGTGTTGTTAAGGGTAAGAATACATTGAATACCGGCGTTAATTGCTGCCTTTATTCCGAGCGGTGCATTCTCAACAACTATTGCCTCAGACTCCTTTAAACCCATCTTCCTAAGGGCGGTTTGAAATGGATCAGGGCTTGGCTTTCCTTCCTCGAGGTCTTCGCCGGATACAACTACATCGAAGGCCTCTTTTCTAAAGTACTTCTCTAATATAGAACATACCTCCTGTTTGGCAGCTCCAGATACCAATGCCTTTTTGCAGCTTATGCCGGTGACTAGTTCGGCAGCACCATTGATAGGCTGTGAAGCATTAATTTGCTGAAAAATTTTTTTCTTTTTCTTGTGTATCCTGTGTGCCAATGAGTCCAAATCGCCAGAGTCCTCACCGTCGACATCCTTTATTTTTCCCGTGTACCTTTTATGTCTAAGTAGCTCCCTGATCATATCTTCACCTGGCATTCCCTCAAGCAGATACACATCTCTCTTATCGATAGAGATATTGGCCTCCAGCTTTGCGGCTGCCTGTATTGCTTTGCAGTGAAAGGGCATAGCGTCTACTAAGACTCCATCCATGTCGAATATGACTCCTTTTTTTCCCCTAAGATTAGCTGAATTCAATAGATGAACTTGTATATTCGCACATATGTTATATTTACTGACATATTGGCCAGTCTCAATTGCTAGTAGCAATAGCTTACGGGAAATCGTTAAAATTGCTTAGCCAGTCATAGGTGTGTTTTATTACAACCTTTTATTGATTCCTTTTTATTTTTGGCGCTTGCACATTAGTTCGCGTCTTCTGGTTTCGTAGTGGCTGCGTTACTACTGCCTGTAGAATTGGAAACGATCTTATCAGCAACCGGGCTTTGTCTTAGGGTATCAGGCGCAATAACATTTCCAACATTTACAGTGCCTATGAAAATCATAAAGATCACAATAGCAACAAATCCGGCCTTTGCTAATTTTCTTGCAGATACCACCTTATCATCTAAAGCAAATAAAGATGAGATTGCAAACAGAGCTACAATTGGAACAGCAGCGGATACAAAGACAGATCTGTTTGGAAACTCAAAGGGAGAAAAAGATGATATTGTCAAAAGTATCAGAATGCCCGAAATTACTGTGGCATCGACCATGATAATGTCTTTAATGCTCAGGCTCGCCGAGGAGTTAGAGGAAGGGTTATTGGGTGAAGATGATGAGCCTGATAAAGGAGGAGACATTTTATGCTTAACGACACCGTCTCTTTATCGTTAGGATACTATAAAATTGTATTACAGACACTTGCTACCAGTCTGCTGGAGCTACTTGCGAAACTTCGCTTGCTACACTCCTCTTGGTTGACCATAATGTCTGTTTGCTTATGTCAGTTGAGCCATGAGTCCACGTCATCCAATTCTCGTAGTCGGTCAGGATCTTGAATGATCAAGTGCAATTTGTTTTGTTTGAATTAACTCCTCCCGCTCTTCTCTAATGCTAATCCATTGTAAACCTGCGAGTTTGATTTAGCATATGCTTTACTGCTTCTCTACTGCAAACAAAAGGACCTGTCAGATCAACTGCCAATATTTTTTGCCAAACCTCTAGTGATGTATCTTCGAATGGAACCTCTTGCTGTATGCCTGCGTTATTGACAA
>JBJMEA010000048.1:0-6436 GCA_045809625.1 Nitrososphaera sp.
TTATTGAGATGGTTCAAAAATGAGTTTATGAAATGGACTCCAAAAGATCCTGTTTGTGAAATTTGCGCTAACAGAAGTGTCAATCAGAGTAATGTTATCGAGGGAAGTAGTAATAATGGTAGGTCGGTAGCAACAACAACAGCAGCAGCGTCACCGCCAATAATGCAAGTTAAAAAAATAATAAAAGGAAACTCATGGAAGATGCGCAGATTAGAACTCTTTGTATGCAACAACTGTAACTATGAATATGCCTTCCCCAGATATGCCGAAATTCTAAGGATTGCCGAAACCAGAACTGGAAGATGTAGCGAATGGTCTATGCTTTTTGGGGCTATGTTAAGTGGTTTAGGAATAAAAACTAGAATCGTGCATGACTTCCTTGATCATTGTTGGAATGAGGCCATGCTTTCGTATCCAGAGGGTGAACAATGGGTACATGTAGATTCTACCTTAGATTATCCAGTCTCACTAAACCACCCTTACCATTACGAACAAAATTGGGCAAAGCAATACGAGTATGTACTGGCCTTTACCGCAGATGAGGTAGAAGATGTCACTCAAAGATACACGCTAAAATGGGAAGCAATACAGCAACGAAGATTGAAAAAAAGGAAGACGATAGATTTCCGGAAGGGTTATTCATCGATATAGCAATGACATAAAGGCCCACAACAATCTATCTAAAACCAAAGATTCGTGGCATGTATGCATATAT
This sequence comes from Nitrososphaera sp., assembly GCA_045809625.1. GTDB lineage: Archaea > Thermoproteota > Nitrososphaeria > Nitrososphaerales > Nitrososphaeraceae > Nitrososphaera. Next base: position 716 of record JBJMEA010000048.1, read on the forward strand.
TGTCAATTATTTGTTATAATGCATCTCTATTAAATAGAGCACGACAGCATATAATACAATCATATGAAAGTCTACCAAATTTCTGCGATTACACTTAAAGTAAGAGATATGAAAAAATCATGCTCTTTATATTCAAAGATACCAGGTTTTAGGCTGATATATGGAGGAAATTCTTCTGATCGTTTCACAACATTTGAAATAGGCAAAGAAAGCAAGGCAGCAGCGACGATGACGACAACAACATCATACCTTAATTTAGAACTGATAGACAATCAGGACCGAGGACCTGATGATTCTTGCAGCGAGTCTATCTCAAGAAAAAAGAAAGGAAGAGAAGATTTTGGAAGGATAATATTTCATGTTGAAAATGTGGATGAACTTTATTCATATATGAAACACAATGAGAATATCTTAAAGTCTATAGTATTTGAAAATGAACCTGTAGATGCTCCGTGGGGAGAAAGGTTCTTTCATGTTCGTGAACCAAATGGCTATCAATTATCGTTTGCACAGCCATTATGTAATAAAGGGAATCAATAATGCTAGAAGTTATTTTTTGTGTATGCCTTACTTTAAGGCAAATCGTCTTGCATGATGCAAAGTGATAATTTGCATTTGTCCCATATATTTTATAGGACTTATCAAATGGACCCCATGTGTCTTCATTATCTCCACTATCTTTTCTGTTTATAGTGAATTATTCTAGTATGGGAAATTCTATTAAGTCAGCTGGAATATGATTTAATGAAGTCTTCCATGTCGTCGTCATCACCAACCTCCTCTTCTTCTACTTCACCAAATCCTTATGCCTATGCAAAGGGGATTTGCAACAACATATTGCAGCTTGACAAATCAATCAGATTTGCAGGCATTGCCAACAACATGGGAACGCTAATGGGCTACAAAGTACGAGAAGGGCTTGTCCCTCTGCTAAATGAAGCAGAGCTTGAGAACAATATAATGAAAACTGTCCTTCGCATGAAGACGAGGGAAGACTTTGAATCAAAATTAGGAGAAGTGATTTACACTTTTGCGCTGTACAAGCGGGTAAAGAGAGCCAGCATCCCACTAAGTGGCCACAATCAAGATATGGCGGTTCTAACGGTATCATTTGACATGGCAGCTGACCATGACAGCATAATTATGGACAAAATCCTGCCATTTCTAAAACAAAGCGAACTGATCCACTGAGGATATATTTGAAAAGTGAATAGAATGCGAATTTTGTTCTTACCCAGATGGGACTCCTCTTTTTGTTAGCTTCTTTCACCTTTCTTTATTTTGCTGTCGATGATGTGCATATCGAGATTGTGTACTCCAAAAAAAAGAAGGACTACAGGAGAAGAGAGACATTCAGGTGTAAGTTTGGGTTGTGAATCTAATCTTGTAGTGAAGATACTGTTGGATATCTGTGGCAATATCTTCATGTTTGATGATAATTCTACTACTACTTTTGGCTTGGTTTATGTTTGATGGAGCTGGCTGGCTGAAGGAGTTAAAATAACTTTTCAGTCAATATTCTCTCTTTTCAATCTACCGATAGTATCAAATGCCTACAGTGAACCTTTTCCTAACATAGAGTGGAGGGCATAGTTTTACAACCGCGACATCATCATCATCTTCTCATCATCTCAAGAAGATGATCCTTAATATTTTACCGGGTGATGGGTTTTTGACGGTTCCATTGCTCATACACATCCTTGATCTGTTTGGCACTATGGCATTTGGCGCGACTGGTGCGTTTAGGGGCAGCAGAGCACGGATCTGACATAGTCGGCGTCATCATACTAGCCACGATAACAGGCGTAGTTGGACGCGTGTATTACTCGACATTATCTTTTTGGCATGATACATCCACTTGAAATAACAAACACACTTTACCTCATAATATCGGTTACAACTGCTGCCGCGCTTTTTTTCTCTCCACCGGACGCTCAAAAAACGGCGGAAATTTGTTTTTCAAGTTTGATGCAATAGTACTGGGTGTCTTTACTATTATTGGCGCGACTTTTGCACACTACTTGGTTGGCCTAAACTTTCTTGCAAGGACGTTTTCAGGTCTGATCACAGCTATTGGTGGTGTGGGATATACTCTGAGATGTGTTTGTAAACGAAATACCAATAGTGTTTGCTAAAGAGCTGTATGCGTCTGCTAGCTTTGTTGGAGTCACCACATTCTTTGGACCGCTTCTTGTAGCTAATTTGGATGTTAGTGTAGCGGCTTTATCAAGCGTCGCTGCTGTCACAAGGCCAACGCTACTCGCAATGAGATACTATTGTGACTTACTTACCTTGTGCTAAGGCATAATAATAATAATAATAACAGTAGTTGTGGCTGTTCTATGTACTATCTCGCGCAAGCCACAAAGTCTTTCGCCTTTATCTGTCATTATATAACCTAATTATCTTTTAGAAAAAAACCCCATTAGCTGTTTTATTTCGCTCTCTGTTTGTACTTTCAGGGCTATCAACTGGATTTGATAATCTAAAAATAATATTCGACCAATGTATGATAAAGTAAACCATCCCTGATGTGTATTTCAACAAAAAAGCTTAACATAATTTTGTAGAAGTCTTTAAGCTTTTCAGTCATCTGCCGTTATTTCCGGGAGCCCTCCTGTTTTTCGTCATTATAGATATACAACAGGGCGGATATCAGAAGTCGATGATTATTGAGCCGTCAGGCTTTTAAGGGATATTCTTCAAAAGGGGATTATTTGCTGCTTCTAGTTAATGAAAGGAGAAGCTAAAAAGGGTTCTGCGAAGCGTCACTTTTGGGATTTGAGGATGCATTTTGAATGGAAATGGATGAAAGCTTAGTGATATGAGATGAACTTTTAAGTATGAAGATTCCACTTTGATAATTTGTTATAGCTTCACCTGGTCGTTCGAAACTTCTTGCTGAAGGTACTCTTAGAATGGGGTTCAAGCGATTCTCATAAATGAGGCTTGCTAGAGACTAAAGTCAATTACATCATCTTACACAAGGTTTTTACGCTTGTAAGACCAACTATATGTTAGAGGAACAAGGCGGGTGTATCATGAACAATGAATGCTGACACAAGAAGATTCCTGCAGACTCAGATGCTGTGGATAGGAATATCCCTTGCCATAAGCCTAACATTATCCTTCTTCTTGCCTTTTCCGCTCTCTCTTGTCGCTATAATTGGAGTCTTTATACTCATGAACTACTACATACGCAGGTGGCAGATGCGACGTATGGGAATGATGAGCAACAGCGCTAGCGGAGGAGGAGGAGGATTTGGTGGTTTATTCGGTGGTAGTGGAGGAGGCATCAATTATGTATGCTTAGGTTGTGGTCACAGGTTCAAGGGCGGGACGTGCCCACGGTGCGGTTCCAAAATGAAAAGAGCTGATTTCTGACCATTACTAGACAATAAGCTTTCTATCCAAAAACAATTCAGCGGGGGAGATGCAGTTCCTAGGGCGGACCTTGTACTATATAGTCGCAGCAGTTTACAATACCTTTATTGTACAAAATAATATAAGCAACAAACAATTCCAAAGGTAAAATTAAAAACACACCATAACTATTCATGATTCTTCCACAGCAAAAAGTACCCACTGAAATTGGCATATTGAGTAGATGATCTAAGGCTGTTATTATTATTATTGCTATTTCCCAGTTCGAATGCATTTAAAACAACTGATCATGCTATATCGTTTGACATATGGTGAGTCGAAACATCCAAAACAGTGCATGCACCGCAGGACAAGATATTCTATCTCGTCACTGATTTTGAGAGCATACCTTAAAGGTTTCCAAATAGATACCACTCTCTAAAAGTCGGGTAAAGATCAGACAGCTCTGTAACTGTTGAAGAGGACGTACATGTTGCGGTGAGGAAAATACATCAGATTACAAGACACATATTTGAGCCAAAGCGCTTCCTTAGTAGTGAAGTAATTGATGGTGACACAAAAGGAACAATAGTTGAAATAACACTTGACTCATAAGATTCTGGAGGCTCGCCCCATACAAAAGTGTCGGTTAATGCAGACCTCAAGCTAGGCAGGCTTGGATCTGTGCTTGGTGTCTTTGCAAAGGGCAAGATAAAACGAGGACTTGATCATATAATAGAGGAGTTTGGAAATGTCGTAAATAAAGTGGGTTAGAAATGCATTTTGGGCATATATCCTGGTGGGCCGTTGAGGCGTGAATTTATTATCACTTCCATAACTGGATTCTTTTTTTGTTTGTCTTTAGATATAACAGGAAGCCAAAAAGGTTTCTGCCGCTGAGGAGCAGAGGATTCAACAAAAAACTTCAGAAAATAGACTCAATGTGGTTAGCGAGATTGTAAAAACCGCATTTGGTCGTAACTCTGTCATTTTGCGCCTTAATACATACAAGTGTCCAATCGCCTAAAGATTAGACTTTCGTTTCTTATCTTAATCGGTGGTGTGTTAGGAGAACAACATTATGCGGAGTTAAATGAAAAGTCACAAATTAAAGGGCCTTAGATGTGTAAGGTCCTATGGTAGAAACATCTGTATTAGTAAGTGGAACCATGAAGGGAATAGGTACAAGAAATGATAACCTTCACTGGTAATCCAACAGCAGAAAAAGAGGAGTTATTCATGCACACGGGAAAGGAGTAGTGATGACGATAATGACGACAGCTGATGGTAATCGTAGTGGTACCAGCGGTGGGGGGATAATAGAGGAGGAGGAGGAGGAGGAGCAAAACCAGAAATGATTACTTATATCTGTGAGAGAATACGAATACCTCGTTCTTCAGAAAATGTAGGATGGTGTGGCTCTCTATTCTTAGGAGATCCTCTGTGAGTAAACTAGCATTTCTTAATAATATGGTGGAGTCTTTGAAACTGACATCGATGCTGATGGGAACTTTTCCGAGAAAGTACTGGAATGAAAATAAAATGGAGAAATATGATCATCAGTAAAAGCTAATGAAAAAACGTGTCTCGGCTATTCTTACCTTCTTCTCATGCTTTCATTTATTTACTATCATCACGTGTCACTCCTAAGTCAAAGAACAAAGGGTGTTAAGCTCATTTCATTTTGCAGCACGGCAGAAGCACATGGTGACAATTGGAGCCTGGCATTTGTCTTTGTATTCAAGAAATCTACCATAAAAGTCGGGTTCCTGCCTGTAAGATGAGAACAGTAACGGATGATTTTTCTCCTGAAGGCTTAGGCTGCCTTTTCGCTTTCTCCGACAGATTTATCTTCTTTGAACCTGAAGGATTGTTGTAATACCTCTACTGGTCTATGGGTTATATGGGCTACATTCCTAATACATTAATAACCATCGGAAAAACTGAAGGAAATGATGAGTACATATGTCTGAGGCAAGCGTGCATTATAATGCAAGTATTAATGATATAAACAAAGTTGCAGTCGTCACTGGTTCGGACAGGGGAATAGGTAGAGCTATAGTCTTAGCCTTTGCCAAGTCTGCAGCTTACTCGGGCATAGTTGTAAATGGTCGAAAAAGAGAGGAGGTAGAAAGGGTAGCAAAAGAGATCCGTGATATGGGGAACTGTAGCTCAATAGCGGTGATAGCCGATGTTTCTAAAGAATCTGATTGTATAAGGTTGATTGAAGAAACGATAAAACATTATGGTAGAATTGATATCCTTGTCAATAACGCAGGCATACAGCAAGAGGTTCCATTCGAAGATACATCACTAGAGGTTTGGCAAAAAATATTGGCAGTTGATCTGACAGGTCCT
>JBJMEA010000049.1:0-100688 GCA_045809625.1 Nitrososphaera sp.
ATCAAAAGCAGACCAGCCGAGTTAAAAGGTGATAAACTGCTGAACTCGCTACTTTATCTACCTATTTCTCTTACGCTCCTTAACGGCGCCCATTCATCGATAGTCTTGATTACCATATATTACCAAAAATGGCACTAATAATGCAATAGTAACTATGGGGTGGTCGTTACTAATGGTCGTTAATAATAATACTACCCGTTACTACAAATACCATATGTTATATCATAGCCATATCTAACTTCTCAAAAGCGTTCATGATATTGTACACAAATTATAATTATTATGCTATGTAACTGATAGTTATGAAATGCATCTGAGCAGAGTTAATCATTCTAGTTGCTGATAATTGTTCATAGAATGATAAAAATGCATGGTTTGATCGGCTGGGATTTGCTAGAATCTAGTCCTAATCTGACTCCCATAGATTCAGTAGCAAGGGTTGGCAAGAAGTGGTTGGTTTGGATGGAGGTTCGAACTCCATAATGGAATGGTATGCTGTAGCAGGACTTACAACTGTAACAGTACTGATGGGATTGATAGGGCTCCGTCTGGCAAAGGATGAGCTGCTGCTGCGACGCAAAAGACTAATGATTGGTAACTACTAGATCATGCTGGCTATACTCAGTCATCTGTTCACTTGATGTCTACTGATGAGGATAGCTTTGGTTTTTACCAAAGATTTCCTCTCCTTTGTTGTCGTATAGCTTGGATATTGAAGTAGTAGTTGTTGGTGATAACATACGATCTCCTTGAAAGGTTTGCTTAGTCGTTATACTATTAACCTTGTTATTGTCTGTTCTTGACCGGCAATTATCATGAGGTTACAAAAAATCTCGATATCATGCCATATGAGATTTCTTCTGATGTTAATTATCATAGCAGGCTCTCTTATATTTCCAGTAGCAACTAACCACTTGGCATATGCTCACACGTTCTCAACAAGCGAAAGTGCCAAGTTTCTTTCTCTAGTAGACCAGATCAAAACAGAGGCAGCATTAGCCCAAGCTCATGCTCAAAAGGCTTCGACTCTTCTTCTTGTTGACAACAATGATACCCTTGGCGAGATCAGATAGGTGAATAACAGAATTGCCGATAGTCTAGAAATGCCTCTGATGATATTTAACATCATTATATCTGCAGCAGATAAGGTCTCAAGTATCACTTTTAGATGGCTAGACCAGAATCTTGTATCCAATTTTCTAAACTTTGTCAAAGGGTTTGAATTTGCCATACTCGTCATGGCTACAATATTTTTCCTGTTAGTTAGTGTTCATATAATGATAAGACAATACAAAAGACTGCCAAAGTCTTATAGTATAGTTGTATATGATGTGTTCGGTAGGGAAACAGTCATTGATGGCATCAGACAAAACTTTGCTACATACGATGCTGCAGAAAGTTATGCTCGTTGGTATAGTGGGATGTATGGATCACAGCGATACAAGTTTAAAGTAACTGGTAGTTCCTCGTAATATTTTCATATATAAAATCCTGTCTGTTTTTCTCGCACCATATTAGTTGGTGTGGATAGAAATTTGAAGGATCAGATAAAATTTTTAATCGTATTTCCTCAGGTTTATGTCAAGATCATTGTTAGACTCAAATCTAGTCTGATATATCAATATGGAATCGCACCCTATTCGTGAAATCAGCCGACAAAATTGAAGTCAAGAAGATCATCTGACTTCGCTCTTCTTTATTATTCGCTGGTTTGTACTAAATTTACGGCGATTATCTAGTGTATCTCTGGTAGCGGGAGGGCATGAGGTTCGATGATTGTTGCAATTGGCGCTCCTGTGGTATTCTATATACTGCGATAATATACTGTGTTATTGCAATTCTGTATTACTGGCCTGAAGGTCTTAGAATAAGACGATACGCTTGCTAAACGGCTCCTACAGATCTCAATGTGTGATATTGCCATCTCCTTCTTTTCTTACCATTTTCTGCACAACATTAGTATTCAATTCCGTACTTGTTACTTTGTCGCCATTCGCGTCGGTAACGGTTAAGTAAAATGAGTATTTGCCCGGTGCGTCAAAGGTTCGCGTAACATTTTGACCAGTGAGGGTGAGACCATCGCTAAATTTCCATTCAAATGAAATTGGCCCTTTTGCAAACTTGGAATCTGCAGAATATGCCCCCTCCTCTCCAACAGTCAGTACTGCCTTATAATGTGTTATAAATCCAAGTTTTGGATCTGTGTTATCTTGACTATTGCTATAATAGTTACTATTATCATAATTGCTTTCACCACCTGCCTTGCCCTGAAGCATAGATTTCATAGGTTGACTGTATAATATGGCAATAGTTGCACCTATACCAACCATTGCTCCTATTGCACCAAATACTATTGCCATCTTTGCAGTTTTTGACATAATGACAGCCATAAGATTACATTACAATCAATAATATCTTTCTCTGTATGCAAGTGATCCTGTTGCCATCCGCAGTAATTATCTCTTTTTGTTCATAATGACATTATTACGATCTCGCAATTTTTAGCATAAGGATAATAGATGAGTCTCTAAGTTCATACTTTATCTTTTGTTATTGAGAGCGTTGCATAGACCTTTTTTATTTGACAATTGTTGTTACTAACTCTCTCTACTTCTCTGTATACCTTCACAAAAATCATGGTTGCTTTGCGCAGCTGAGTTCGTATTTCCTATGTAGGGGAGCGTGAATTGTTTAGGATTTGCTTCAACCCCATCCATGTCAAAGAATAAAACAGATTTTGATAGTTGTTCCTTTAGCGATTGTATTGCTGCCCCAACCTTGCATCCCCTGAGTTGCTCTGGTGTCTTCTCACTTGTTCCTCGTTAGGAAGTTCAATGCCAAAATGGTTCAGTCAAGCAACATTTTCTGGCTTGTAGTCATCCCCTCTCCCTCTCGTCCTACTCTTCGCTTGCAAAAGCTCTATGGGATATAATGGGGATGTCCATCCACAGAAAAGTGCCTTGTCATTGGACGGTCTATTAATTTCTTGAACCCAAGAACCTTTCATAAAAGTTAATTGACTTTTCAATGTGTGGAGCATCTGACTAACATTGCCAATACTTTTAGGTGAATAGATACTAAAATCGTGGCGTACTGAAATTATGTAGTCATCCCTCATCCATAATACCTTGATTATAACCCTGGTGAATTAGTTATAAGTCTGGTAGTATTTGTTGTACCAAGTCAGCAATGCGCACACACCATATAGTTGTCACTGCATAGTTTAAAATGTTCATAAACGCTTAGTGGGTGAAAATTGATAGAATCTGTAATAATATAGTAATGTTGCAGAAACGAGTTGGGATTGATATACCATTAAGAAATATTTGGAATTAGCGGAATTTGTTGCTTTCAGAAAATACTCTTTCTTGTCTAAACCGTTGTGGTCTCTATTCTACTGGAAAAAACTAACTTGTTAGCAGTTTCTGGCGGAGAACCATCCTTGCTTACTTTGCTGCTGAAGACGTTGAAAGAGAAAAGTATCACATTATAATTAGAGCCCTCAAACGTGAAAAGAGTAATATTGCAATGATAAGCGACTGCCAGTTAATGGTGCAAGAACTGCTAGGGCTGTCACAAAAAAGGATTGACCCATGCGTAAAATAGTCTATATAATATCCTCCTACTTGCAAAAGTATACCGTAAAAAATAGTCGATCCCCTGCATGGATCTCTCAGCTAGACCTCTGCAGAAAAATAAAGAAAAAGTCAATTGAGTGGGCGATTAATTTTAAACTCTTAAGTTATTCACACCAGTAATATTGTAATTCCGCCCGTGCCTGCTTTATCACATCGGTTAGGTAAGAAGCCATATACTTCAGAGGAGGTAGTAACAATGATGAAAAGTTAAGAAGTGTGTCCTTTTATAGTAATTGTTATTATTGACAGAGAATGCAGAGGCCTGATTGGGATACATATTTTATGTTGCAAGCAGAAATAGCCAAGCTCCGTTCAAATTGTCTAACCCGCCACATAGGCGCAGTAATTGTTAAGGACAACCGGCAAATAGCTACTGGTTACAATGGAACGCCACCCGGTGTAAAAAATTGCTATGAGGGTGGATGTCCTCGCTGTCTTTCTAGAACGAAGGGTGAGGTGAAGTCAGGCGAAGGGCTTGATCGGTGTTTATGCACTCATGCTGAGGCCAATGCTATAATGCAGTGTGCCCTCTTTGGTAACGCTGGAAGCACAAAGGGTGCCATATTGTACACTACTTTTGCTCCCTGTTTGGAATGTAGCAAGATGGCTATAAGTGTCGGCATAAAGAGGATAGTGGTGCTTGCAGATTATCCTGAAGATGGGACGCAGTTACTAAAAGATGCAAATGTGGAGTTATTCAAGATCAAACCCGATATGTTGAGACCGTGGCTCTCAGTAATTACTGCTGACCCAGAATCATCTGCAAAAGCGATAAACAAGAGTATTTGATTCATCCCATCTAATTTAACATACAGCTTTTTTTGACTCAAACTGTTTGCTTGAAGATGTTGACAAGCTGAACACCTATATCTCAGTGGATGAATGCCTTGTTGTAAGCCACTGTAGGAAATTATTCTGTAAGGGCTACTGCAAGGTGGGAAATACACCTAAGTCGGGGTTGAATAGAATAGATTAGCTTAGTTTTTGAAATGTTTTGTGTATGATCTATCTACAGAATTTAGTTGCAACCATGACTTCAGATGTAGGTGCTTTCTTACTATATGTGACTTTCTGTATATTCATTTACTATCGATGATGTTGGACATCCAAATTGATTTTGCAAGCAATAAAAATGGCATTATTTTCTATTGTGCCTAGCATAATTATGGCAACGGCATCTCTGGATGTGATATACAATACTGGATTAATTTACATCAATCTCCCAATATGTTTGTCATGTAAACAAAATATATCGGTGATATGAGTTTGGCATATAACTCATTTTGTAGTTATAATCTTCAGGATTTTGGCCTTTTTTTAGGTCCACCAAATTGTAAGTGCAGTCTCGCAGTAACTCTTATGCGCAAGTTGTAACCAGCTGCTATAAGAAAACTCGATGATAACGATTAGGCCCGCCAAAGGATCAGACAAGGATGAAATCCTCCGTTTTTGTGTAAATACCTTCAGCTGGGGCGACTACATCAATAGAGTGTGGGATTACTGGTATGCAGACAAGAATGGTCAGTTATTTGTAGGAGAGTCTGACAGTGGCGAGAAGATCGCAATGTCGCATGTTACTATCTGTCCCGAAGGTAAAGGCGTCTGGCTTGAAGGTGTAAGGGTACGCTCTGATCATCGCAGGTCTCACGTCGCAACAATGCTCCTCACAAAAATGCTAGAGTATGGAAAACACAAGGGTACCCGAGAGGCATCTGCAATAGTGGATGCAACTAATTTAGCATCGCAAAGCATGATGGAAAAGAATGGTTTTAGAATAATATCAAAGTGGAAGTACTGCAGCGCAGCAGGTACACCAAAGCGCCACGAGTCAAATGCAAGAATTGCAAATGCTGCTGATATAGATGATATCTGGCGATACCTCCAGCAGTCCCAGCTCTATTGGCTGTCTGGAAAGAGATATGTCAAGTCATGGCATTGGTACACATTTGACCACACAGCACTTTTAAATTTTGTCAAAGATGATCGTGTAATTGTTGCTGGCCAGCCCGTTAATGGCGTTGCAATAATCAACAGGCGAGGTTACTGGGACCGGACTAATATACTTCAAATAGTCTACCTTGACATTGCATCTGCAAGCTCGCTCCGCGACCTCGTTTCCTTTATAACAAACCTTTACTTGGATGGCAAATTTGAAAACCTGCATCTAGTATGTTATGACAGCAAACGAGTAACATCCTTTATCTATAAATTCATAATAAAAGAAGAAGATCAGTTCCTTCTTTATAACAAGCAATTTGACTCTTGATCCTTTCTCAAACTTATGTAATCTATTTAGACTACAGGTAGTCATAAAGTCATGACGATATTATAAATAAACATAAATCGATAGTGAACTCGTTGCATGGCAGTCGCTTTCTACGCCTCATAGGAATAAACCATCTTAAAATGATATACAAGTTGTATTAATTCAGAAGGCGGGCATGTTTATTGCTCATTCAAGCGAACCCATGACTTTAGAACTTAATTTATTACTAAACAACAAATCTGTCTTGTAGGTTCGCGGATGTATCCGATGACTACAACACTGCAGTAATCCTATGCGCAAGTCGCTCATTAAAGCGATAAGGCTACAGTTTTGTATGGGGATATCTGGGGGCTTCTCTAATTGGAGACTTGCAGAATTTGCTATACCAAGTTAGCGGAGCTCTCGCTCTAACCTATCCACTTTTTGTAGTAATTCCAGGCTCTTTGACTTGAGGTTATCAATCTCATCTCTCATCTGCGCGACTTCTCTTGGCTTCTTTGTAGTTTCTCTTATAATGTTTATACACTCCTCTGCTATCCTCCTTACTCTGTGGTCTATGTCATTCTCCATTACCCAAGTCAGGTCAGGAATCGCCGTTATCAATTCGGAATCTGCGAATGCTCTGCACACATTTATACGAACCCGAAACCACTTATCCGTTAATAGAGTCTTAAGGTGGTCAAAGACCACTGGATTATCTGCAAATTTTCCAAGAGCAAAAACAGCAGCTTCTCTTATCCTGTGATGATTTCCGTATTTACTTTTTTCAATCATAAATTCTGCAATCTCTCTGTCCCCCGTAAACTCTTTAAGACCTGCTATTGCTCCTTGCGCTACAACATTCTGAAACGTAGTAGTTTCTGTGGCCTTTTTCAAGATGCTAATGGCCATCTTATTCTTGCTCTTGCCTATTGCCATTGCAGCTTCAGATCTGACAAAATAGCTTTCATCCCCTTGTAGTAATGGATTAATCAGCTCCAATGATTCTTCTTTCTTGAATTCTCCTATTGCCTTTACAACTGCGCGTCTTACTTTTGGATGCTTGACTGTAATGCAGTCTTTTAACTTTTCATAAGCATAGCTAGTTCTAACTTCTGCTAGTGACTTTGCTGCTTCAGCTGATACTCCCCAAAATTTATCATACATTACTGTGTTCGCTAATGCATCAATTACAGCATCTGACGAGTTGTCTTTGAGCGCCCTCGCAGCTTCCACTCGCTTGACTACATTATCTCCTTGTTGAAGCTGTTTGAGAAGCAGCTCTTTTGGTGCTTTAATAGACACGGTCTTTAAAACCTTGAATTCTGAATCAACAGAGAACCATTCCACTTTATCGTCAACAGGGATTTGGAATACACTCTCCCTATCCCTCATATTGAATGTGTAAATTTTACTATGGTTGTTTGAAAAAGCGATCTCTATTTCAAGCGGGAACTCAAAATGCTCGCCTGACTGTGACTGTTTAACTTTGATCTCTATAAAGTGGCTATCACAAGAAAAATTGATGTTAAGCTCTGGATGGCCTTCTCTAAAAATCCATTGGTCAAAGAACTTTTGAAGGCTCTTGCCTGTTTCAATCTCAAACACCTTTCGCAGATCGTCTGTCTCTGCATTGCTGTTGGCAAAGCGGTGTAAATATGTTCTAAGGGATCTTCTGAAGTATGTGTCACCGACAAGGTGACGCATCATGTGAAGTACGCAACCGCCCTTTTCATATGTATGTCTGTCAAAAAGGTCATCAGGGTGTTTGTACACCTTCGTCACAATGGGCCTAATATACCTGGTTTTGGCCTCTTCAAGATAGTCATCAGCAGTCTGCATCATGTAATATTGGAACTCATCCTTGCCTCTGCTGGATTCCCAATAAAGTGCTTCACAGTAAGTGGCGAATCCTTCATTGAGCCAGATATGCTGCCAATCGCTGCATGTGACAAGGTCACCAAACCATTGATGTGCCATCTCATGCGATATAAGATAATCACTTGTAAAATCAAGATGCGCTTTTTCGTCATGAAGTGTATCCAGTGTCAGAGTAGTGCAACTAGAATTCTCCATACCTCCATAAACGAAATCCTGGACAGTCACCTGTGAATATTTATCATAAGGATATGCCATGCCAAGAAATTCTTCAAAGAACTTGATAATTTCAGGCGTATGTTCCAATGATCTTTGCGCGTCTTGCTTTTTTTCTGGGGGCACATAGTAATACAAGCTCTTGCCGTCCTTTAGCTCAATGTATTTGCCTACAACTACTGATGTAAGATATGCTGGGTGCGGGTTTGTTTCCGACCAGTAGTAGATCTGCTTGTTATTTTGCCTCTCAGAATTTAGTAATATGCCGTTTGAAATTGTCATAAATTCTATCGGGACTTTAACTGAAATTTCGCTTGAAAATTTGACCCGAGGATGATCGATGCAAGGAAACCAATACCTTGATTCAGTCGTTTCCCCTTGTGTCCATGCCTCCTGGCACTTCTCAGGATAATATTTGTCTGGCCCAATAAAATAGAAACCCTTGCGCGGCTTAGCTGTATATGAAATGTAGAGCTCAATTTTACTCCTCTCCCTTAGAAGTCTGCCTAGGTTAACTACAAGTTTATCATCAAGATTATGAAAATCCAGCTTGGCTTCTGCATAGACTTTCTCCACTTGGAGTTCGGCTGCATCAAGTTCTATAGTGTCAGTATCCTGCAAAGCTATGATTGAAAGCGTTTGTTGGCAACTAATCGTACGAGTTTGGAAGTCCGGCTCTATCTGAAGCTGCATGTGGTTAATCGTAAATGAAAGCGAGGGGGCATAATGTGCTCTGCTGCCTGGAAGTTCAAAATTCTTTCTCTTTGTGCCATTTTCATCATTAATATGCATTGAGTATGATGCTACTCTATGGTTTGATAAAATAAAGCTTCTCTGTCGTATAATAATTGGCCCTTTATTAACACATACTTAGATAAAACACAGTGAAAGAAGCAGATGTGAAACTTGGCCTTTGGTTGCAACTATCACATGCCGGGCAATTTCTTAAATGTAGAATATTTTTTCACGCGCTCACTAACGACCGTTATTGTGATAAGCGCGCAGAGGCCAAAGGAGAGAGAAAGTATTTCTAAATACATTCATCCACGCTATGCCCTCCAGCACGAGAGAGATGATTTCAAATAATTCCTAGCGAAGGTAACAAGATGTCAACTATGGTGCAGCAGTAAATACAAATTCTAAATCTCATCGGAATCTTGTATTATGAGAAGCATAAGTTAGTGATATCTTGGTCTTAGATTGCCTATGTATTCTCTCATTTTATTAACTATTTCATCATAGTCATATGGAACAGAAGCCCTTGCAACTAGGATCATTTTTCTGCCATTGACAAGTATCGGAAAGAAAAATAGGTCTGTGCTATCATTGTGTGCCAGTAGATAATGTGATCTCCCAAGATGTTCAGCATTTGCCTGTAAAGTACTCATGTAAATCTCAGTCTGTGCAAACAGTCTTTCCAAATGTGAAAGTGTGCCTGATTTTATGTATGCAGCGATTGTGATCCCTTTTTCAACTATCTCGGCGCTGACAATGCTGTCATGCAGATTAGCTATCTCTTTGCAAAGCTGAGCTCCATCCATTGTTATTGATAAACAAAACATATAGAAATAACTTGTTAAATATTTTCAAGTGACCATGGATTTTCAACTGTAAACAAGTCTTGGTCTGCAATACTACCTCCACTAATTTTTGCTTTAACAAGTCTTCTCATGAGCTTGCCAGTACGAGTCTTTGGCAGTTCAGTCACTATTCTTACCTCTTGGGGGCGAGCGAATCTTCCTATTGCTTCTTCAACTCGAGTGCTTACCTCGTCTGCTAGGATATTACCCAACTTGTTGTCATCCTTTGCCACTATGTACATGACTATTACTTCTCCTTTCAATTCATCTGGCCTGCCTACTGCAATAGCTTCTGCTACTGCTGGATGAGAAGCGGCAGCAGCCTCAACTTCTGCTGTTCCAATTCTATGACCAGACACTTTTATGACATCATCGACGCGCCCTTGCATGTACCATAGGCCATCAGAATCGACGAATACCAAGTCACCATGATACCATACATCTTTGTACTTCGACCAGTAAGTGTCGATGTATCTGCTAGAACCATCAAAGGGACCACGTGTCATGGAGGGCCATGGCTTTTTGATTACAAGATATCCTTGGCTTACTCTATTGCCCATATCATCAAAAATGTCTGCATCAAAGCCGGGAACAGGACATCCTACTGTACATGGCTTGAGCGGCATAACAGGCAGCACACTCAGTATTGCACCTCCGATTTCAGTTCCTCCAGATAAGTTGATCAAGGGACAGCGTGCTTTTCCTACATTCTCAAAATACCACGTCCAGGTTTTGGAGTTTACTGGCTCACCTGTTGCCGCCAAAACTCTGAGTGAATGAAAATCGTATCTGCTAGTTTGCACACCATTCTTCATGAAGAGTCTGATTGCAGTAGGAGCGGCTCCAAAAATGCTGACCTTGTGGTCCTCAATCATCTTACACCATGTATCTATTGCGGGATAGTCGAGGGCATCATCATATACAAGTGCAGTACCACCTATTATCGGGCTTCCATATACAACCCATACCTGTCCTGTTATCCAGCCTATGTCTGCATACCAGAATAAAACATCTTTTGGATTCATATCAATTAGATATGCGGTCTGCTGGGCAGCAACAATGGTAAAGCCGCCATGGACTTGTAGTGTACCCTTAGGATGGCCTGTAGTACCTGACGTATATAAGATAAACAGTGGGTCTTCTGAATCCATTACCTCTGTATTAGCTCTGGCTGCATTTTTGATAAAGTCTCTATAATTACCGCTGATCGTTACTATTCTGGAGACCTCAGTATACTGTACTGCCTTTTGCCACTGACTTGCAAGATCAATATGTTTGCCTCGGCGCTCAGTTGTGTCGGTTGTAATAAGCAACTTTGCATTGGAATCAACGAGCCTTGAGTGAAGTGCTTGCGCGCTAAACCCTGAAAAGATTGTAGTATGGATCGCCCCAATTTTAGAGCATGCAAAGATTGCATAAAACGCCTCCGGGATCATTGGAAGATAAATGGCAATAACATCACCCCTTTTGATACCTGCTGTTAGCAGAGCATCTGCAAATCTGCTCACTTGCTCATCAAGTTCACGATAAGTGATTTTTCTTGAACCTTGCTCATTTGCAAAAATGTAAGCGACTTTATCAGGCTGATTTTTGGCATGTCTGTCAATTGCATTGACAACGATGTTGCATTTGCCGTTTAAGAACCATTTTGTCCAAGGGATACCTGCTCTAGAGTCATAGGTTTTGTCATATTTTTGAAACCACTCTATGCCCAAATCTTCGTTGACTGCATTCCAATACCAGTCGATATCTTTGTTTGCCTTATCAACTAGCTGATGCCAGTTGGAAATACTGTGTTTTTTCATGAATCTGCTGATATTACTCTTGGACATCAGGTTCGCTGACGGCACAAATGTGAATCGTTCACTCAATAATCCGGTTTTTGGTAAAACGTTTAATATTTGCAACTAAACAGAGACATTGCTCAAACTACGGCAGCTATAGTATATAATGCAAGAAAAAAATTCTAATGTGTTGGTTATACGATGATTACTATCTTGGTAGTGGAGGATATTCTTTATGACTTCGGGGAGTTTCCTAGCTATGCCGACGATTTTGTTAAAAATCTTCTCAATCTCATGATAATTTCCAAAATGAACGCAGCTATAAAGAACCTGACATCTCGAAACTACTTTATGCATCTTATATCACAAATAGATGGTTGCGAGGCATATGTCGTAAAATATGGCCAGCCGCTGCTATATGCTAAGTACTATGGAATGGAATTTACAGACCAAAAGGTTACGACTCAGTTTATTCGGTCAAAAGATCATTTAATCAGTGTTACTATGGAATCTGTGTTCGGCGAGTTTGTAAAAAGCTTTGATAACTTAGCCTCAATGACAAAAAGCAAAGTTAAGTGGGGTATATTGAAAGAGGAGGAAGCCGACAAACCTGACCCGCTTTTCGCATTGCTTGATTCATTTGTAGGAGCCGTTCTCCGACTATCGTCGCTTGATCCTTCAAACCCTGACAGTCTTACAGGTAAACGGTTTGGAATAAGAAATGCAAGCATCGTAAGAAACTCGCTCCAACTTGAATTTCTGATAAACAACGATCTACATATCATAGAGCTCGCTGCACGCAAAAGACGCAAGGATGATGCGATAAAGCTACTCTTTGGCAAGCCTGAGGTCGCCAAAGCAATAGTGAGCCTGATGAAACAGTAGTGAGATGATATATCATACAGACATTACCTTTTCATTACATCGTGTACGTCTACTTGTCTTTTCTGTTCAAGATCATTATTGTTACTCGTCTGAGTAGAAGCGAGCAGACAAGTTGGATCAATAATTGTCTCACTGATATGAGAGTAGAAAAGGTCATTTTACTTTCTGTTCTCCTGCATTTTCTTTCCTTTTTCACTGGGTACTATTTTCAGATTGGCATCTGTGAATGTCCTTTTAAATTGGACTCCTGTGAACATCCTGTCAAGAAAAATCGCCAATGCAGCAATTTCTGAGTGCGGCTGGTTGCCAATCGCAATATTGTAATCTGCAATGTCATAAGCCTCTTGAGGGACCTTTTCCGCACCAATTATTACTAACACTTTGCTTTCTTTCCGCACCCTCTCTGCGATGTCGTCAATGTTGATGCCATACATTGTAAGGTGAGCCACTTTGCCACCCTCATTTTGCCAAGTTTTTGCAAGGTTCTTCCAGTCCTGTATGACTTCTAACTTAAACCCGCCACCCCATCTCTTGGATATACTTGCAACCGTGTCATCAATAGAATTATCTATAATACCCGTCATGTATATCCTGTCCGCACCAAATGCTCGTGCGACAAGTGCTGCATGAGTCGTCACCCTGTCATCACGCACAAGCCTATGGCCAATCCTAAGTACTGATACTTTCATCGTTCTTCTCACGCTTTAAGGGCAAATAATATCTCATTTGCCTCTGGCTTTATTAGTTTCAAATAGTATTGATGTTATCAAGTTTTTCAACTGATCAATGTTGTAGCCTGTTTTAGAAGAGACTGCGAGCAAGCGTTTGCTGTCTGATATGTCAAGTTGATCCGCCTTGTCAAAGGCGTCTTCGATCGTGGTCAGGTCAACTTTGTTGAGAACATAAATTATCTTTGTATCTGGCACCTCAAACTCCTTTATCACGTCCAAGGAGCTCTTAAATTTTCTTCTTATTTCGTTAGCTGATTCACTAATATCGAGAACCAAAAGTGCTAAGTTTGCATAAGTCAGTTCGTCAAGGGTTGATTTGAAGGCATCTATCATATATGGTGGCAGCTTGCTGACAAAGCCAATAGTATCATTTAGCAATACTCGGCCTCCTTCCAGATCTACTGCTCTGGTAAATGTAGAAAGAGTAGTAAAAGTCCCCTGGCCTGTAACTTTTGTCTCCCCTGTCATCTTGTTGAATAATGTAGTCTTGCCCGCTGAAGTGTAGCCTGCAAGCGATACTGTCGGCAGGCCAACCTTTGCTCGCTGGTTCCTGTGCAATTGCCTTCTTGTTTCCTCTTTTTCAAGCTTTTTCTTTAGCATAGCTACTCGTCTACTGATATTTAGGAAATGGATGTCTGCTTCATATTTGCCAAGGCCATAGAACCCAGGTTGCTCGCCCGCCCTTGCAAGTCTGACATTTTCGCGGGCTCTTGCCATATCATAACGCAATTGTGCAAGCTTAATCTGAATTTGAGACTCCGTAGTACTTGCTCTCCGCTCAAAAATCTCCAAGATCAGCCGCTCCCTGTCAACTATCTCTATTTTACATAAACTCGCCAAATTGTATATCTGAGTGGGCTTAATCGTTTCGTCAAATATGATGACATCCGGCTTGATCTCTTTGACAATCTCTTTTATCTCTTCTGCCTTCCCGCGGCCAATTCCAAATCTTGATTTCGTTATCTGACGCTGGGTCACAGTCTTGATAATGGAATACCCCGCTGCGTCAGCAAGTGATATTGCTTCATTTATTGCTTGCTCGACAGGATATGTTATAAGGATCGCCTTTCTGTAATTTGCCATTTATTTTTCATCGATATTAGTACTGACGTACAGTTTGATCCCTAGATAGCGTTCTAGCTTTCTTGCAAATATCTCGTCTGGTTTGAGAGAGCCAGTTTCGAATTTTCTGAGAAGTTGAGCCTTCTCGTTCATTTTCATACCAAGTTGTTCATGTGTCAGCCCCATTTTCATTCTTGCTTCTCTTATCGACTTTGCAAAATTAGGAGTGAGAATAGTCTCATCTGCTAATCCAATCCTTTTATGTGGTTTTACTGCAGAGAATTTTTTCTTCTTGACTGTAATCTCCGGCGGTATATGGGGCTTTCCTCGTTTCGAGCATGGCATACAAACATTAAAGACTGTGCCATCTACTACTACCATCCTTTTCTCAAAAGTCTGGCGCCCGCAAAGCTCGCAGTATGACATTTGAACCCAGCTAGGTGAGGCGCGGATTTAGCCTTTTCTCAGAGTCTGCTGTACCGTCATATTGATCACTATTTCTGCAATGTCGCTGGCATATTCTGCAACTCTGCGAATGTTCTCAGTTATTAACTTGATCCTGTATAGTTCGTTGACATCCTTAGGTTTGGATACTGCCCTGAGTATTGCCTTTTCAATCTCATCTATCTTACGCGCCTTTTCAATCGCTCTATCAGCAGCTTCATAGTCACGTTTGAACATCGATAAACAGGACTCGTCGAGCACCTCTAGAGCAAAATAGCTCATGTTGGATATTTTTTCAATAATATCTTTGTTGAGCGGCTGGTCTATGTCTATGACGTCTTTGGCTATTATTACTGCATGGTCTGCTACTCGCTCAACCGATTTTGCTATCAGGCGGTATCCTAGACAGTTACGGGGTTCCTCAAGCCCTATCTCTTTTAGTAAATATTCGTTCTTGATTGCTATCTTCAATTGTCGCACAATGTAAAAACTGAACCTGTCAACCTCATCATCGGACTTGATTACTTCTTGTGCAAGCTCAACATTATTTTCTCTTAGAGAGAGCAGGGTATCCTTATACATAGATTTGGCGATAAGTAGCATTCGCTTGAATGCTGTATCAACGGACAAATCAAGTAGGTTGATAAGTACTTGCAAGGTAATGCCTGTGGCTGAGTCTGCAATGATCTCTGTGCCCATAAGTACGCGCCTAATGCTGTTTTTGATGACCTCTCTCTGTTCTACGAGGAGTCTATCCTCTTTAGGGACAACATTGATTACGTTAAAGCCAAGAAAATAGAGTGCAATTAGTTTTCGTGCAATAAAATACGGGTTGTGATCCTTACCGACTTCGATTGTTGCCTCCTTTTGTTCTTTGATAGGTCTCTGTGATGCTGGTGCAATTTGGAGGGTAGAATTATTTTGTCTTAAAATTACGACGTGATCTCCTTGCTTCAAGCCTAAGTCCTGAATCCACTTTTTAGGCAAAGATACAATGTAAGAAGAGCCACCAGTGTATTGTATTTTTCTTGTTTCTTCTCTTTGTGAAATGCTTTTGTTCTTGAATTGTTCTTCACTGTGCAATTTTTGTCCTAATATGGATTTATACTAGCGCTTCTATATATTCGTATTTGGAATCTATATAGATTTACCATTTAAACCGTATACATTTATTACATAAGTATATAGAGTATTTTTGTCTACCGTATGCGCCCTCTGCCAATAGATCTGACGGAAAAAATACGTAGTCACATCGATGCGATATTTGGTGTAGGGGTTTCAGATGCTCTGCCTGATGACATTCAACCCAGCTTTTCAAAAAGAACTGGCAGAATTAAGAACTTTAGTATGGACGGCAGGTTGGTCATGACGTTTCGGACGGATGGCGGGCTTGCACTTACTATTATGGGCGCTCAGTATTTGCTTGATCATAGCAAGCAGTTCTGGGAGAACTGCGTCATACCATTACAGGAGGCCGCACCATTTGTAAGCGAAGGTCGGTCGCTTTTTTGTAAACATGTAGAGTGGTGTGGCTCAAATATCAAAGTTGGGTCAGATGTCGCAATCCTTGATAGCAATAGCAATAATAGCAATGGAAGCAGTGATGCTAGTTCCAGAAGGGTGATAGCTGTAGGTATTGCAACGCTTTCCTCAAAGCTGATGAAACAATATTGCAAAGGCGTGGCTGTAAAGGTTAGACAAGGAATAAAAGGTAGAACAGAGTAATCGAGGCAGCAGATATGATGCGCGGCAATCGTGATATGAGGCGCATGCTCGACAAGATGGGCCTTGATATGAAAACGATGGATAATGTAGAAGAAGTGATTATCAAGACTGAGACAAAAGAGCTTTACCTCATCAAGCCGCAGGTAATAGAAATGAAGGGAAAAGACAACACTATCTTTCAAGTTATTGCATCCGACATTGAAGAAAAACATCGGGAGGTTCCTGCGTTTAAGGAAGAAGATATTATACTTGTTATGCAACAAGCTAATGTTGCTAGAGAAAAGGCAATACAAGCACTTACTGAGAGTAAGGGAGACATGGCGCAGGCGATACTTAGCCTCGCCACATAGCACTTAGTTTTAATATCCCTCTTACTACTTTTGATTTCATACCTTGGCAAAGGGAAAAACTGCACATCACGATATTCCACCACCAACTTCACACTCTGCAGTTGAAACTATTATCGGCGCTTTGTCTGAGCTTGAAAATGATATAGATGGGATGTATGGTCGCGTCGAGGAAATGAAAAGGCGTATAATTGTACAGTCTGATGAAGAAATTGAGAAGCTAAAACAACAGATAATCGCTCTTGCAAATGAGGAAGCTAAGCAAATAGTGGATAGTGCCAGAGCACAGGCCGAGGCTGAATCAGAAGAAATAGGGGAGATTGGAAGAGCAAACCTTGCCAACATTAGGAAGAACATTAAGGCATCGTTTGACACAGCTGTCGATAGCATAGTCCAGGCGGTTCTCGATAATGCTGCTAGTTTGTCATTGCCTGCACAAAATGCAGAAAAAAAGTCCCAGCCGCAGTCATCATCTTCGTCTATAACTCCGTCATCTAAGGTTCAAAAATATACCTCAGACGGCAAGCCAATTATTTAATCCATAAGCTTTAAAAACACCTATTGTATAAACTCATTGTTGATGAAACGCCCCTGAGCGAAGAGGAGCTTTCATATCGTAGAATTACAGTAGCGACCGTTCGCGGTCGCCCTTACTATAATATAACATCCGCGCTCCGGCTAATGGATCTTCAATTTGATTCGTTATCTCCTGAGGAAGCTGCAGTATCAAATGCTAAAGTCATTATTACCACACAGGACGAGGCTGGAATTGTAAACAAGAATGGCATTGTCATGATTGATACCGAACTTGAAAAGTATCCTGCAATTGCCAAGGCAAAGATCTTGCGAAACATCATGAGCGAACGCGTAGTAGATGATCAGCTAATAATAGGAATAGATCCAGGTAGCAGAATCGGAATATCTGTAATATATTTGCATCACGAGATTACCAGCTCAGTTGTCGAATCCTCGGTTCAGGATGCGATTAATCATATCTCTGCTATACTCGGCGGTGTAGAATCACGGAAAAAAGTGGTGAAGATAGGTGATGGTAACGTCGATATGGCAATACAGATTGCGCATAGTCTGAAAATAAAATTCAAAGAAAGTGTTAGCATTGAGATAGTGGATGAACATGGAACGTCATTACCACAATATGCTGATGCCAACAGACGTGGAGTACGGGATAGATCATCTGCAAGGGCAATAGCATTTAGAAGCGGAAAGATCTATATTTTGAAATAGAGTTTGCTTGTAAGCTTGAATAAACGATAAGATTTTGTTATGGTTACAAAATTTTCGAGGGACCTCTTTTTTAATTTCAAATCAGAAAATAACCTGGTTTGTGAAGATGCTCTTAAATAAGAGATTTAGACATGAAAATTGAATGAGGCCCTACAGCGATGCCTGAATAAACAGCAGATTTTTATGATCAAGCTGCAGTAAGAGAAAGCTAAAAGACTATTTGGATTTTTACTAATTATTAATGATATTTGATCTTTTCAAAGTGGTAAAAAATAAAATAACGTCGGTATTTATAGAATTTTTGAAAAACCATCCTTTGTTCTATTCTCAAACGTTGTTTTGATGCAATGTGAAGTAGCGCAAAGATGCGGTCACCGGGATTTGAACCCGGGTTATAGGCTTGGGAAGCCCATGTCATAACCAAACTAGACCATGACCGCGCTTCAGTGGTAGGCGGATTGACAAGCGTATTAAGTCTTGTTGAAGGCATGTTGTCAGTATGGATGTTAAACATTCTACAATATTCTTGGTCTATTTCGATTACTATCCGTAGGCATTCTTGACCCCATCGCTGTTGCAAGATGTATGCTAGTAGTTAAAGGACTACAATATTGGGTTCTTTTTCATATCTTGCTGCGGCCTAATATTTATTTGTCCTGTCAATCTCTATAGCAACTCCTTGAGTATACATATTTTGTTGTCAATCTTGTAGAATTGTCTATTTAGATATTTTTAGACCAAGGCCCTAATTCAAGCTTGCTATCTAAAGTTGCTTTATGGCCTGCTTGGCCCCTTTCTTGCTTTGAAGTTCTATGAGAACACTATTCAAATATGTCTTTACATCCTTTTGCTCTAATGATGGCTGTATGCCTGTTTGTTCTTTGATGATCTCTCTTTCTTTTTCTATAATATCTAGAATCTTCTTTTCTGTCTCTTGTCCAAGCTGTGCCACAGCCATAGCATCAAAAAGTTTAGATCCTGCTGAGGTTTTGATTAATTTGCGGAGCCTCGCATCTTGAGCAAGATGAACCGCAGAAAGGTAAAACCCTGCACACAACATAAATGATGCCAACAACATTAGCGAACGACCTGCTACTCCAAAAGTTTCCTGAAGAGCAGAAGGTGCTAATGTGATGCTCATCATCATAGCTCCAATTGCTGCAATGGTGAAATAGTCTCTTATCTTTTTAGGTTCAACTTTTCTTGCTATTACAAGAAAAGCAACTCCAAACATAATACTTCCTGCTATCAAGCCTACTCTAAAAATGGATCTGAAGAGATATGCATTTTGAAAGTCTTCCCAACGCCATGGTATGCCTGTAAAGAGAGTATACAATTCTGTAAATCTTCCTACCATGTAAAGTACTAGTGGAATTGTAAGTAAAATCAGGAGTGCAACTGGCATCTTGCCTACCCTTTGATGATGATACTGGCGTAGAAGCATTGTTGTAATAGGCCATGTAAATACAAATGAAATGGTAATTGGAATCCGGCCGTTCAGATAAGAGTAAATCATCTTCATTGAGGAGGGCACAATGTATAATGTTGTGATATCGGGCTTGACTACCTTGTATTGTACGTCTCCTTGATATTTTTCGTCCCTTTTGTAGACAAACGTATCTTCTGGGACTGCGCCCTGGGAGGATTCTTGTTCCACTACCTTTACAAGTAGCATCTTAGAGCCTGCATCAAAAGCCATTGCAGCAGCAAGTCCGCAGATAAACAACATCCTGTGAGTGTCTTTATCATTGCTTACTCTATACCATGAGAAAAACTTGAAACTAATTATTATCATTATACCTGAAGAAATTATAGTACTGAGTGAAAGGGTGAAGTAGGCTGCGTATCTAACGCTAACATTATAGTAATAAAATCCCAAGAACATTGTCGCAAAACAGGCAGTTAGAATCAACATACCTGATATTATTACCTTGAACATTCAGCCAAAAAGATGGATTTAGTTCTTAAATCTGAGCCTGCTTGGCTAACATACTTCAAGATAATGAATGATCCTGTTGCCCTTGCAATTATAGTAAACCCAAAAATAATTGCTCCAGAAAAATTATCGTAGGTAAACATCTGCCTGCTTGCTAAATAATCTATAATGATGGCAGTAGTAATTGCTATTGCAGCAATGACTGCTGTTCTTCTTGATTGCAATTTAATAACTGCCAATTTTGTAAATACGGCGCTCTTTCTTAACAAATATCTTTATTATCCATGATAATTCTAGATTTATCTATTATCTCTGCTTTAACGTTATAAATCTTTTGTATCTTGTTATAGTTCTATAGGATATGATGAAATGATGGAACCTTTATGCATAATTTGTATACTGTAGACTGGGCATAATTTCTGAAAATTCTCATTTTATGCTAAAACTTAGTTATTCATTTTCTAATTAGCCATAAAGCAAAGAAGGTGCAGTTTGGTAGGAAGCTATGTAAGCTGCTGCTTCTTTCTCTCTTTTTTAATCGTTGTTCTTGATCCTCTTAGCTTACTTCTGTAATCTTGAAGTTTCTTCATCGCGGGATCATTTTGTTGTCATATTTTTTCATTCAATCTTTCTTATTGGGTCTAAGGAAATTAGAGATGATAACCTTGCCATCGGCTATATGACATGCAGAGACTATATTGACAATTTCCATTTATATCCAGAACCATACTGCAAAGTGCTTCTCCGCATGGATGCCTCCATATGTGCTTGCTATTCATGGGCAGATGTAAACCTGCAAGCCCACTGAGCAACCGGGCTGATGATGAAGAATCCTGATGCGGTCTATAGAAACCCACACTTGTTACTTAATAAGCTAGTAAGCAGTAATGTTTTATTCGAGCTGCCTTTCTTATCATGATATTCAGCCCTTACCAAAATCTTAATGTTGTTTATCTAACAAATACAAAAAATAGTCTTTATCAAAGAGATTAGAGTGCCACAAGGGGGTAAAAATTCCTGTCTGTGTTGTTGTTGCTGCTGGTATTGCAACACCCTACAAATATGTCTACTAATGCAATTGCGCATTGATTTGGCAATATTGCAATATACAGATCTTATGCCTCTTGATTACAATTTCTCTAGCTTTCAAGCTACATTGTTAGCAAGACAGTCTGCGCCTTCTTCTAAATAAGCAGCACGAAAATTTAATTGCGCGAGCCTCCTGTCCCTTTGAATGGTGAAGTATTTTTATTTCCCGACCATGGAACAAAGGTTATAGGAGTAGAAATATTGAGTAATATGTTATATTTTTGATAGCAAATAAGTCACCATTTATGAATTCATGCACAGTATAAAGAACTGACATTAAATGAATGAATAAAAATCAAGGGCAGAAGCAAAGCTATTGTGAGTTTATTCAAGATCAGGAGGAGAATCTAATGACAACTATAAGTGAATAAAGATTCACATCCTAAGCACATTCTGTGTCTCTTTTTTCATGTATTCATGACTTGCGATATTGTGGTATTGATGTTGCAAAGCAATAAAGCTATACCATTTTAATAAAGTGGACAATATTTTTTGCAGTTTTATCTAATGTAGATTTATGGTTCACGTTATGATGATGGAACAATGGCAAAGACAATGGATCTTGAGTTTGATGCGCTTTTACAATGGCAACAGATTGTTGGCAGCAAAAAGAATGTCTGAAATTTCTAAAAAAGAAATACGAGAATGTTGGCAATTATTAGAGGAGGTTCTGCCTATGAGTACTATAGACCGACTAAAATATACTTCGCTTGGGATGATGGATTGATGTGGTTCGCAGTGGCTAGATCATTTTCTTTTTCTATAAACGGTGGAATCTCCTCAGAAGATGACTTAAAACTTGATTGAAATCAGATGATTGCATGCTGTGCCTGGGATTGAGTCAATAGTTCTTATTGCTCTCGCATTCCCTCTGGTTATGTACAAGTTCCTCGCTTATCTATCGCCGTCAATGGGCAAGTATTGATTAAGTTATGGAACGTATCGCACCGTATGGTTATAACATCATATCACATCATCAAATTTTTTGACAATCTGTTATGGCATATCAGATGCCTCTCTGCTCTTTGCAGATCATAACTAGACTTATCGCCTTCTTTTGAATGTTCTTAAAGGTAGGGCCAATGGTACATTTCACGCACAAACCTAAAATTGCGACATGCATGAACATCTGATAACTATTTCTTGTCTACATTCACATCTACATGTGATAAATATGAGTATCGCTCCAAGATTTGTTAATTCATTACTGTGTATATATATTAAATATTGTGAAAACAACAATATTGTGACTTAATATCTTAACGCTCAAATATGTTACAGTGCCTATAACGCAGGTGGAATCGTCGCCCATAGCGAGCAAACTTGGCCAGGAAGAAATAATTTATCTTGACTGGAATAATGCCTTTGATACTCTTGAAAAAGCATACAGATCAGGACTATTTGTTTTGATCATCGGTCCAAAGGGTACCGGCAAGACTACTCTTGTAAGAAGATTTGGTTCAGAAATGAAAAAAGAACTTGATTCTGTCAACTTTTCTCTTCGCACTAGAGAATCGCATCTGGTGGGATCGAGGACCCTGAACAAGGGCGAAATAAACTTCGTTGAAGGTGTATTGGTAAAGTCGATGCGCAGTGGCACTCTGTTATACCTTGATGAGCTAAATGCAGCAGAGGCAGATGTGCTACTGAGGCTTGACGAAGCGCTAGATGATAGGCGTCAGCTAGTACTGAAAGAAGCAGAGGGGCAAATTGTCAAAGCAACAGACGATTGGTTTGTAATAGCCACAATTAATCCATTATCTCATGTCGGTACAAAAGAGTTACCTCCCCAACTTCTGAGTAGGTTCCCTGTGAGGATAAGGCTTGACTATCCTCCAGAGAATATTGAGCTTGATATTGTTAGCCGCCATGTAATAATTGACGACTTACAGGTCAGGGAAGTCAAGCACGCAATTCAGCTTGCCAAAACCCTGCGAGAAGCAGCAGCAGTTGAAGAGCTGTACTACAGCCCTTCGATACGCGAGACAATAGCGTTTGCCAAAATGCTCAAGACCGGACTTTCTGGCAGACAAACTGCCGAGGTTATCTATGCAAATGCGTATGATCAATGGGGGCAAGTCGAGTATCAGAAAGTAATGGATATGATAACGTCAATCTTTGGCGATCGATAAATGGCCAAAACTGCAAGCCCTGTAATGCGAAATGATGTTTTGCTAGATATCGCGACATTTCTTGCCAGAAGATGGTCTGGCAACGACAAAACAGTGATAATTATTAATCCAGATAAACCTTCAACTACCAAGCCGAACACGTATCAGATCATTCTTTCTCTTCTCAGTTACTACCCTGGCACTGAATTTCAAAAATATAGGCAGTGGCGTGTAGCGCTCTGGTATGAATCAATGAGAATGAAACACTCCGCTAAGGTACTGAGCAATGAGCATGCCTTTGGGTTTTTACTCAACACACTTGAAACGAAGAGAATTGAGATCCTTGGCTTGCGAGAATGGGAAGGAATGGCCAATGAGCTCATGTTCAATGAAGGTATTTCGTGGATGTCGCGTCAATTATTGAATTCGATATATGGTCGCCATAAAATAGCCGAGGCATTTTCGCAATATTTTCTCACAGGTTATCTTAAAGGCGAGCTTTTCGGTGGAGAATTCGACAAGGTGAAAAAGGCAGCTGATTACTCAAATGATATAATAAAAGAGGCCATATACTACAACTATGACACTAACTGGGTGGAGCAGCACATTCCAAAACTCATCAAGATACTTGAACTAGATTCCTTAGTTTCTATCCCTATAATATCTCCAAGGACAAGAGTCGGTGCGTCACTTAACCAGAGTGATATGCTCAAGCAGGTAGAAAAAATAGTGCAGATGCGGCATAAGAAAGAAGATGATGACGTACAGAAAAAGACCAAAGATGTGTACGAAGGTCGAGATGTACTTCAAGAGTTCGAGACTCTTGTTGCGGAGAGCAAAAAAACAGAGAGCAAGGGTTATGAGTCATTAGAGAATTTTGGTCTCAGCATACCAGACAAAATGGATCTTGACGAGACGCAAATCTATGATGTTGACCTCATACAAAAGGTCAAAGCAGCATTTAGACACTGGAAAACAGGATGGGTTGAGCAGCATGATGAATCTGGTGACGAGTTTGATGTGGAAACTTATGTAGAGGCGATGCCCAAAACTTTTATCGCTGATTTCAAGCTCTCAATTAAGACCAAGGTTGCGATATTGCTTGATCATTCTAGTAGCATAGCTGATGTAGAGTTAGAGTACAAGCAAGCGACAATCGCACTATGTGAAGCACTGCATTATCTTGGAATAAAGTTCGCTGTCTATGCATTCAGTACAGATAAGCAGCAAGTAAAATGCTGGGTCATAAAGCCGCCCAACATTAAATGGTCGGTAGTAAGTGCTAGGCGTCTTGTCCAGATAAGAGCAAGTGGTGGCACACCATTGGCAGAGGTTTATGGTTTACTCATGCCTGTGCTCAAGTCGTTCAAGCCCGATATCTTTGTCACTCTGACAGACGGCGAACCATCCGACTTTGACGCAGTAAGACAGATGGTGCTGTCATACAAGAAAATGGCTATACATATGATGGCAATAGGGGTTGGCCGCAACATTAATGACTCTATTGGCATAGGGCACAATTTAAAGTACCTCGACTATGAAAAGGCAATTTCTGTGAGTAGGCTACAAGATATTCCAAAGAAAGTGATTAAGCTATTGAGTAACGACTAGATGACTAGATTAGGATTTTCTTTCTTGACCTTCTCCCAGTCGCTTAGAAATGCGGAAAGCCCCTTATCCGTAAGTGGATGAGAAATCATTTTGCCAAGTATATCTGGTGGAAGAGTCACAACTTGTGCACCGATCTTGCCGGCTTCAATGACATGCAGAGGATGGCGAATGCTTGCAACAAGTACCTCTGTGTTAAATTGATAATTTTTGAATATCTCTACCATTTCACTAATAATTGTCATGCCCTGATGTCCTGCATCATCGAGTCTACCAATAAATGGACTGACATAGGTAGCACCAGCTTTGGCAGCAAGAATCGCCTGGTTTGCAGAAAATATCAACGTGACATTTGTCTGGATTCCTTGCTCTTTTAATTTCTTGACAACCTTCAATCCGTCAGGGATCATGGGAATCTTGACTACGACATTCTGTCCATATTTTTTGAGCCCGTGAGCCTCATTAATCATTTCCTCCATTGTAGTTCCAATGACTTCAAGGCTCACCGGTCCTTTGACTATTCTGACTATCTCACGCATGATCTCGGCAGGATTGCCCTTCTCCTTTGAAAGCAGCGTAGGGTTTGTGGTAATGCCATCTACCAAGCCCATGTCGCTGTACTTCTTGATCGATTCAATATTTGCAGTGTCTAGAAAGATCTTCATTATTTTCTACTCCTACTCCTTGCTTCAAGTACTGCTTTTACTATCTCTGTTGAAGTCAGACCATAGCGCTCCAAGAGCATATCGATTTCCTCATCACGTGCAGATTCCCCGAATATGTCGTGGACTCCAACACGTCTGATGGGTACGGGATAGGTCTCTCCAATAACTTCAGACACGGCGCCTCCAAGACCGCCTATGATACTATGTTCTTCTGCTGTCACAATGGCACCTGTCTCTTTAGCGCATCTAGCTATTAACTCATCGTCAATGGGTTTTATTGAAAACATGTCAACTACCTTGCAGGAAATGCCTTTCATCCTAAGCTCCTTTGCTGCCTCAAGTGCCCTCCTCACCATAAGGCCGCACCCAATTATTGTAGCGTCAGAGCCATCCTCAAGAATGTTGCCTCTTCCAAGCTCAAATGTGGTTGATTGATCTGAATAAATTACATCAGACGAAGGCCTTGCAAGGCGCATATAAAATGGGCCAGAGATAGATGCTGCCATTCTGATTAGATATTTAACTGCAATTGCGTCAGCCGGCACGACCACTCTCATATTAGGAATTGCCCTCATCTCTGCAACATCTTCTATCTGCTGATGAGAGGCTCCATCTGGCCCGACAGTAAGCCCTGCATGAGAAACAACTAGCTTCACGTTGAGGTACGGGTAGCAAATGGTATTGCGGATCTGGTCAACACATCTGCCTGGAATAAATGCAGCATAAGTGCTTGCAAATGCAATCTTGCCGGCTATCGCTAGACCTGCTGCTACTGAAACAATGTTGGCCTCTGCAATCCCCACATTAAACATTCTTTCAGGATACTTATCACCAAACTTTTTAGTCTTAAGAGACTCTGTTGTATCTCCCCCAATGCATACAATACGAGTATCGTCTCTTCCCAACTCAACAAGAGTATCGCCATAGGCTCCTCTCATGTCGGAGGTTCTTTTCTCGCTACCTAATAGCATGTAGCTCTTCCTCTATGTTAAGTTCATTTGCGTATGGAATCAATATATGTTTACGGGCCTTCATCCAGTCAGCTCTTATGTTAATTTCTGTTGCGTGGTTAAGAAGTCTTCTCTCAAGTGCCACTTCCGCCTTGTGCCTTAGATGAATTACTGCACCATGAATGTCTCCGCCGCCATATACAGCAGCACCTGCAACAAATATTCTTGCACCCGCATCGTATGTCTGTTGTAACGTTGTTGCATCAATGCCTCCATCAGCTTCAATATATCCTCTAAAGCCGTGTTGCCTCAGTTGCTTGTTAAGCACTATCATCTTTTCTAATACTTGTGGCATGAACTTTTGACCTGCCGAGCCGGGGTTAACGGACATAACAATCACAACATCGAGATTGTGCAAGCAGTCGTAGAGCCATTTTGGCACATCGGTACCTGGATTAATTGCAATGCCGGGGCTGATTCCCTTATCAATTAGTCTTCCCTGAATTTCTCTAAACTCATTTTCAGTGCACGCCTCGGCATGTACTGTAATGATATCACATCTTGCGTCAATATACTCCTGTATGCTACTAAGTGGATTTTGTATCATCAAGTGAGTGTCAAACGGTAGAGTGGTAAGACGCCTTAGCTTTTTGATAGTATCTGCGAAAAATGTAGTGTTCGGAACGAACCTGCCATCCATCACATCTAAGTGAATCATATCAACTCCCTCGCGTTCTACCTTTCTTATTTTGTCCTCATAGTTCTCGCGCTCCCCTGCTATGATTGAAGGTGCTATCAGACACTCGCTCTCTAACTCTTCCAACAGCACTTCAGTTTGCCTCTTGGGTGGCGCTTTCCCGTGCCATTGTGGGTTGTTTGCCATATGGCGTATACCATTTCCTTTGATTGTATTGGCAATTATCATTACAGGCTTGTCGTGCACCTGCGCTGCCCTGTTTAGCGCGTCTAATATTTGTTCGACCCTGTGACCATCTACTTCAAAGACCTCCCAGTTAAATGCACTCCATTTGTCCTTTATAGGATCAAGGGGCATAATATCTTCAGTAAAGCCGTCCTGTTGGATGCGGTTACGATCCAAAATGGTGACTAGATTGTCAAGCTTGAATTTTCCCGCAGCCATAGAGGCTTCCCAAATCTGACCCTCATTTGACTCGCCATCGCCAATCAATACATATACTCTATTCTTCTTGCCATCTAGTTTTTTCGCAAGTGCAATGCCTACGCCAACTGAGAGCCCAATTCCTTCTGAGCCTCCTGAGTATTCAATACCCGGAACGCTATGCTGTTTTTGATGTTCTGAATACCTTACTGGATGACCTTGAAGGCGAGATCCAAGTTGACGAAGCGTCCTAAGCTCTTCAGGTTGAAAATAGCCTGCAACTGCAAGTGCAGAGTAAAAACCTGGAGCCGAATGTGCCTTTGAATTGATGAAATAATCTCGATCGCCCCAGTTTGGGTTCGATGGATCATGTCTCATCCTTCCGAAGTATAGGGTACCCATTATTTCAGTAGCAGAAAAAGAGGCACCAGGGTGTCCAGAACCTGCCTCAGTAATGCCTTGAATCGCCCACATGCGCGCATCTCGGATCTTCCTCTTAAGGTCAAGATAACGCATATTAAAGCCTATAATGATTCCCCCATGCAAACA
This sequence comes from Nitrososphaera sp., assembly GCA_045809625.1. Lineage (GTDB taxonomy): Archaea > Thermoproteota > Nitrososphaeria > Nitrososphaerales > Nitrososphaeraceae > Nitrososphaera. The sequence goes on from JBJMEA010000049.1 coordinate 27,809, forward strand.
GCAACAATATAGGAAAGCTTATTGCAGGAAAATAAAAAGATATAGCTCAGCACTATTGACAGCTTAAGATTTAAAAGTTCGTTATCCTATCTTTTTAGATATACTGTGTCGTCGTTGTCTTCGTCTTTCAAACGTCCGCTTCTTATCTACGACGATCAGTGCTATTCTTGCGCCAAGTTCGCTAAAGTGGTTAGCATACTCTCGCGCGGCTGGATAAGGACAGCTGGGCACTACTATTCTCCAGTAGCTATGGAAGCCAAGGAAATGATCTTTCCTGCTGACTATGATGCAACTAAAATGTTCTGGCTTATCAACGAGAGAGGTGCTCATGGTGCCCGATCGGGCCTATTACCTTTGATAAAAGAGATTATCCTGGGCTTTTTTTTCCGAAGAAGAGGAAAGGTCTGCGACATCAATGCCTCATGTGAATTTAGCGATACTAACAACAGTCTATCATGCTATACGCTCTCGGGTGTATTAAAGAGAATTATCTCCACTCTTAGCAATGGGACTACGTTTAAGTTTGACACATAACACTTGCTCTTTCATCTATAATGCTGAAGAGATATGCTGAGCGGATGATTTTTGGGCATCAACATACACCGATAATTTTCTTTACTTGGATTATGTGACAAAAGCGAAATACATATGCAGCCCTATATTTTGCCAAGCCTCATCTACATCGTCCAGACCCGACAAATATGGGCGTTGATTTGCTCGACTCTGAAGACTCATATTTATAAGAGAATTTTGTCCCCTCTTTGTTAATTATGCGGTTTTAAACTTAAAATAAAGTCTATATTGAATCTATTACGTCGTGGTTCAGGTCAAAGTAGAGGAGGCAAAGGTAGACCAAAAGCAGACTCATCTTCTGGTGATAGGTGTATTCGAAAGTGACAAAGACTTTCCACATTCAAAAGAACTTGACTCCACCGTCTCTTCTTCAATCAGGGAAATGCTTGAGAGCAAGGAATTCCGTGGCACATTAGGCTCCTCAATAGTATTTTACACTTTGGCAAAGGGGTCGATGAAAAGGATCATGTTGCTTGGTCTCGGCAAGCGTGAAAAATTCACAGATGAAAGTGCGAGGGTCTGTGCAGGCAGAGCAACAAGGAAGGCTCAGGAACTAGGAATAAAGGAATTTTCAATACTACAGTTCTCAAACCTTGACGAAGGGCTTGTAGAGGCTATGACAGAGGGGATTACTCTTGCATCGTACTCTTTTGATAAGTATAAGGAGACCAAAGAGTCAAATTCAAAGATTGAAGAAGCTGCAATATTGATCAATTCAGATTCCCAAAGATTTCAATCTGTAGCTGAGAAGTCGAACCTTATCGTCGAAGCAGTTAACTTTGCACGGGACATTGCCAACCTTCCACCAAACGACTGTCCACCTGCCTATCTTGCAAGCATTGCTGTTTCACTAGCACAAGACTACGGCTTGAAGGCACGAATAATTGATCGATATGAGCTTGAAAATATGGGGATGGGTGGTATCATTGCAGTGGGCAAGGGTAGCAATAACCCGCCCAAACTCATTATTCTTGAGTATATTGGAGTAAGTGATCCCACCCAAAAGCCATATTTGCTAGTAGGCAAGGCCGTGACTTTTGATACTGGTGGCATTTCAATAAAACCCAGTGAGAAAATGGACGAAATGAAATTTGACAAATGTGGTGGCTGCACGGTTCTTTCTATTATAAGGGCAGTCGCTTCGATGAAGTTGGCAGTTAATGTTATAGGCATTGTCCCCTCCGTTGAAAATATGCCGTCTGCTACTTCGTACAGACCAGGTGATATTGTCAGGATGTACAATGGCAAGTCTGTAGAAGTTCTCAACACGGATGCCGAGGGTAGGATGATATTAGCCGACGCTCTGGCGTATGGAATTGCCACATATAATCCAAAGGCAGTAATTGATTTAGCCACACTTACTGGTGCTGCTATAATTGCACTTGGAGCCAATGTGGCTGCAGTAATAGGTAGCAACAAACAGTTGATAGAAAGACTGCGCCGGCTATCTGATAAGACTGGAGAAAAGATGTGGGAGCTTCCCCTATACGATGAATATCATGATCAGATCAAGAGTACATATGCAGATATTAAGAATATTGGAGGAAGACCTGGCGGAGCTATCACTGCAGCAGCATTTCTCTCTAATTTCGTCAATGATGTCCCTTGGGTGCATATTGACATTGCTGGCACTGCATGGCTGCAAGAAGGAACCTATGAGAAAAGCTACAATTCTAGGGGAGCTACTGGCTTTGGAGTGAGAACTCTCGTCAAGCTGCTGATGGAAGACGAAAAGCAGCTGCCATCCTGATGAAAAATATATGCCGCTGTTTCCATTGAGCGCACTTGTGCAAGCCCTCAAAGAGCAGGGCTTTAGTTGCAGAACAGGCAACATTGATCTTGATGTGCATCCTATGAAAAGAGCTTACTTTGAACGATGGCTTTTAAATAAGGATGGCTTTGTTCGGATGATGAGTGGCAGCATTGACTTCATCGGCATAGAGGAGGTGATGCGCATGGGACCATTCTATGATATCCACTGCCTTATAGAAAATGATTTTATTGTAGATACTGACGAGAATGCCCACAAGCTGCTCGACGCTGCGCCTTACTACTCGCTCTCCAATGGCAAAGTGACAAGCATGGGTTGGAGTGGTGGTGTAATCGCAAACATGCTAGCAAATGACGCAATATTATCAAAGGACTTTGCGAGAAACATAATGAAGGAAGAATTGAAAAGAATAGTGATAAAGGCCGCAAACTATTGTTGTGTTATAGAAACACAGGCTTGGGAGCCAGCTGGCCTTGTATCGGCCTTTGCTACAATAGATCGTATAGGATACAATGTAAGGCAATTGCTGAAGAGGATACATTTGGGAGACTATACTCAAAATTAACAAGAGAAAGATGCCAGCACTGCTGCTTCCCGACCGCTCTCGCAGGTCAGTAACACAGCAGCGACAGCAGGTTTGACTTCCGGGTTCGGAATGGGACCGGGTCGCACCCTGCCGCTATGACCGGCTTATTCTAGGTATTTGCCAAAGGGCTAATTGAATGTTGCCTCCGCTGAACAGTAGACATTATGGGTTGAACATTTGTCCCTTAAAAACATGGTAATGCTAGCCAAGTAGGTTGGATATAATTAACCTCCTATTGTAACTTAATTAACTTGTGCAGACAATAATTGCTAAAAGTCGAAGAAGAAATATTATTATTATTATTATTATTATGATTTAGAATATTGCTTGTCTATATGGTTCTAATCAGTTCATACTCCATGTCTGGACAGATTGCTCAGCGTTCTAGGATTAACCCATTGTATTGATTGCAAACCTGTCATCATTTAGTACCAATATCTCCAAACCCCTGTAGGCACCTCGAGGCTTTTGTTCGGAAGCCATTTGCATGTAAGTATCGATGTAGGACGAATCCTTTAAGTTCTTACATCTTCTTGGTTTTTCTTTAATTTTCATCCATATATTGTACTTTGCAGGATCAGTTCTAGATCAACAGGTTCTAATTTAATTAAACTGATCAATCACTGGAGCCCTATCCTACTTTATTTCGTGGCTGCTGGAATTAGAAAAAATAAAGCTGATAATGTTCGAGAAGGCAGTGCACGTTTTGCAGCGGTGAAGTCTGACTTGTATTGAAGCATTTGAGAAATAATATAAGCGCTCTGCTATCTCAAACAGCTTGCAAGACAAAGATATCCTGTATTGTAAAAAAGGTACTTTGTTGATTACTAAAACACAAGTAACATATTGAAAAGAGCTTAATCGAATGAAAACCAGTTATATGGTCGCCGAGTTACCAAAAAACTTTCAAAGTTTTTTTGTGATTGAAGCGGTATGTATATAATGCATCATTGCAAAAATTACATATAATTGGGCAATTCTGAAGCAGAAACTACTCATCGAGTTGCAGTACTTGATGAGGAATTATGTCAGCCAAAAAAATGTGGCCTGGAGTGCATCGTCTACTGCCCGGTAAACAAGACTGGTGGAGAATGCATCATTCAGCGCCCAGATAATGGCAAAGCTCTGATATCTGAGGACTTATGCACAGGATGTGGTATTTGCATCAAAAAATGCCCTTTTGATGCCATAGTGATTGTAAATCTTGCTAAAGAGCTCTCTGAAGACAAGATCCACCAATATGGCATTAATTCATTTCGATTCTACCGTCTTCCTACTCCAAAGAAGGGTGCAGTTGTTGGCTTGGTCGGGAAAAACGGCATGGGCAAGTCTACTATTGTCAACATTTTGTCAGGTAATATGAAGCCTAACCTTGGAAAATATGATCAAGAAATTTCCTGGGACATGATTTTGAAATATTATCAAGGCACTGAAATGAAATCCCATTTTGAAAAAATAGCAAATGGTACAATGCGCGCTTCGATCAAACCTCAGCTCGTCTATCTAATACCAAAGGCATTTAGAGGAACCCCAAAAGAATTGTTGAAGATATATGATGAGCGCAAAGTAATTGACAATCTAGTACCGCAACTTGGTTTGCACAACATTTTGGAGCGTGATATTGCACAACTGAGCGGTGGTGAGCTTCAACGACTTGCAGTGGCCATAGCCGCTGCAAAGGATGCTGAGTACTATTTCTTTGACGAACCATCTTCATATAATGATGTATATCAACGACTTGCAGTGGCCAAAGTAATAAGAGATTTGGCTGAGCAGGGCAAGAATGTGATGGTTGTAGAGCACGATATGACACTTCTTGATTACTTGTCAGATTATATCCATATAATTTACGGTGAGCCTGGAGCATATGGGATCGTTTCTGGTATGCAAAGTACAAAAGTGGGCATCAACAATTTTCTTGAAGGCTTTCTGCCTAATGAAAACGTGCGTTTTAGAGACAAGGCATTCCGATTTGATATTACTTCTTCAATTGAAGACATCCTCCTGGATACCACAATCGCCAGCTATGGTGACCTATCTAGATCATTTCCAACTTTCAAACTCCATGTGACTGCTGGCGGCATAAGAAGAGGTGAGATAGTTGGAATCATTGGTGCTAACGCGCTTGGCAAGACTACTTTTATGCGAATGTTGGCAGGTGTAGACAAGCCTGATTCAGGAAAAATAGATGTCACTGCAACTATATCCTACAAGCCGCAGTATCTAAACCAGGACTATGATGGTGACGTACGATCACTAATGTACATGGCATACCTTAGTCCAATTGAGGGTTCATCTGTAGAACAACAGATCATTATTCCAATGGGTATAAAGAAACTTTATGAAAAGAATGTTAAGAACCTAAGTGGCGGTGAGCTTCAGAAGGTTGCAGTAGCAGCTTCTCTCTTGCGCCAAGCAGATATTTACGCATTGGACGAGCCGTCTGCATTTCTCGATGCTGAGGACCGGATTGCAGTATCTAAGTTTCTACAACGCTTCATACGAGCTCAAGGCAAGTCAGCAATTATTATTGACCATGATATACAGCTAATCGATCTGGTAGCCGATAGTTTGGTGATATTTGAAGGTCAGCCAGGTCTTGAGGGATATGCTACTTCTCCAATTAAAAAAGAGGGAGGTATGAATCGCTTTCTCAAGGCCCTTTCAATTACATATAGACGTGATGAAACAACGGGCAGGCCTCGTGTCAACAAAGAGGGTGGAAGATTGGACCGAGAACAGAAGGAATCTGGAAACTACTACTACATGAAGATTCAGTAAATGCCACACATGCTGAAAAATACTTTATCAAATATTCTATCCTCAGACGAACTCTCGCAAGTATATTCTGCATTTGACCAGATCGGCGATATTATAATTGTCAAGATACCTGATGATCTGATGCCAAAGAAGAAGCTTATAGCTGATATGATTCTGACTCATGTTAAGACCGCCAACGTCGTTTTTGCCCAGGTTTCGCCAGTAAAAGGTGATTATCGAGTGCGCAACTTGGAGTTTGTAGCAGGCGAGAACAAGACAATTACAGAGTATAAGGAACATGGATGTAGGTTTAAAGTAGATGTTGCCAAAACATATTTTTCTCCACGACTCTCGACAGAGAGACTCCGGATTGCAAACATGGTGCGCGAAGGCGAAACTATAGTCAACATGTTCGCAGGAGTGGGCACCTATTCGATACTGATGGCAAAGGTGAACAAGAGGTGTAAGGTCTTTAGCATCGATTCTAATGCTGTTGCTGCAGAATTGTGCGAAGAAAATACTAGGTTGAATAAGGTGCAGGATAGGGTTATTTCAATTCATGGCGATGCTGCTAAAGTGATCCAATATGAACTTGCAGGTCAGGCCGACAGAGTCCTGATGCCACTTCCTGAGAGAGCGAAAGAGTTCATTGATTCTGCAGTGCTTGCCCTTAACAAAAAGGGCATTGTACATTATTTCAGTCATGTCCGAGCAGATAATAAAAAGACCAGTCAGGATCTAGGATTGCAGGATTCGCAAAATGCTTTTGCAAAATATAACCACATTGTACAGCGGGTTAAAGTGGTAAGAGGAGTGGGCCCCAAGATGTACCAGATAGTGGCTGACGTTTCCGTGAAAACTAGCCCTTCTTTTCCTCTTCCTTTGGCGCAGTAAGCATTGTGTATCCTATCCAACCAAGCACCATCAGAAGTATTGATACAGCAGCTAAGGCAGTAAGCTGAAGTATAAGCATACTCCATTCTGTTCCAAGCAGAAAATAGGCGTAAGCGATAAACACTGCAATAGAAACAAAAAGAAGTACAGCGCCAGCTCCTTTGCTTCTATTCCTTTTAATACTCATATTGGAGAGGCATTTTTAGCATCTTAATAATCTTTTAAGTCAATTCTAGCGCCATAAGGTAGGCGTCTTCGCCATCCCTGTAGTAAGACCGCAATCTGGATTTTATGTCAAAGTGCAATTTCTGATACATATTAATAGCGCTTGTATTGCTAACTCTTACCTCTAGATATATCTCGTCAGCTTTTCTATACATTACGCCGTTAATTCCTTCTATCATCAGTGCCTTGCCAATGCTCTTGCCTCTGTGCTCCTCTAGCACTGCAACAGACACAACGTGACCCTTCTTGACAAAGCCTAATTTACGAAAGTTTGAAAAGCCAAACTCTATCTTACACATAATGTAGCCGACTATTCTGTTGTTCAGCTCTGCAATAATGAACGCCTCTGGAAGCTCTCGTAGGATTGATTCAAAGAAGTAGTCTGAGTAGTGCTCTGGCAGAGTTGTCATGTTGATATCTATCACCGCTTGTAAATCACTTACTTCGCAGCGGCGTATGACATAGTCCCCGACTTTTCGCAGAGCTGTTTGCAAAGTAATAACTACAACAACAGAAACACACTATTTAACCTTACATGTCATATGCATAACAACAATAATATTTTAATTAGATTGGCTCAAAAGAAATCTGCAGTGGTTTCCACTTCTCTGAACGGCGACTATTCCCGTGCAGTTCCAATAGTTTCATCCCTCTTTAGATTAAGAGATACACAATTGAACATCAGAGAAGGCTACATTGAGTTCTTGGTATCTGAAGCTGACATCAAGGATAAGTTTCCGATCTTGATCAAAGAGCTGAGTAGGATCGGCATGACACCTACTGCCACACGCCAAAAATATTTCTCAAGATTGATGCCGGCCTTGTCATCCGCAATAAGGCTCCAGATAGAGGATGGTATAGTTATTACAGTATTCAAAACTCCAAAACCAAAGATTAGAACCAAAAGACAGCTGCCTTTGCCTCTGATATTCTTTGTTATCGCCGTCATCTTTGTATTCTACGACGGTTTGATGCGCTCAAGCAGTATATTTGCAAAGACCTATGTAAGCGATCCTATCCTGCTTGCAGGAGCATACACAATGTCACTCATGGGCATCCTGGCCGTCCATGAGCTTGGGCATATGATAGCCCTTAAGCATTACGGCATCAAGGCATCCTGGCCGTATTTTATACCCGGTGTTCCAGGATTTATACCGACATTTGGTGCATTGATAACCCAGCAGAGCAATATGCCTAACAGAAATGTCATGTTTGACGTTGGTGTCTCTGGGCCAATTGCAGGGTTGATCATAACGATTATTGTATCGATTTATGGGTCTGCCATATCCACTCTTATCCCCATAGATGAGTATCAGAGGCTATCTGATGAAAACAGGTTGTTTTCATTCAATACTAGCCTGCTCATGATTGCTACACTCCATATGGCCGACAAGGTAGTGGAGAACACGGTTCTAGTGATGTCTCCTCTACTTTTTGCCGCCTGGATAGGATTTGTACTTACATCGATCAATCTCATCCCTGCTTGGCAGCTTGATGGTGGACATCTCTCACGGGCAATGTTTGGAGAACATTGGCACAAAATTATAACCTATGCAGGCATAGGCGCGTTGTTCCTAATGGGATTTTGGCCAATGGCGATACTAGTTCTGATACTTAGTCAAAGGATCCCTAGTAATACCCCATTAGATGATGTTACCCCACTATCTCCCCGGCGTAAGTTACTCTTTTTCATAACCCTTGGAATCGCCATAGTGGCTGCACCGATCCCAAGTTCTATTCTGCCTTGGGCTTAAGCAGGGTTATGTCTGCATTTGATAACACGAGTGTCTTGAAGTGCCTCCCATGCTTTTCTTGCAGCTTTTGCAAGATGTCCTTTGTGCCTGAGTAGGTGATAAAACCAAGTTTTGTCTTGGTGTAATAATGCGGAAGAGTGGAGACAAGTCCCATCTGATATTTTGCCTGCATCTCTTCCATGAACAGCAAATGTTCAAGACCCTCAATGTATGGACTTACGTGCAGCTGCTCAGGCTTGAGTCGGCCTTCAATAAACATCTGGAGTGCTTTACTCCCAACTCCTTCGCGAGCTTCTGCAAGCAGTATCGCTGTACCACCTTCTTTGATGATGTGAACAGCGTTCCAAAGTGAGTTGAGCGCAGTGCTCAGCGTTGAATGTGCACTGGCTTCTTCACTTGCACTTATTATGGCACATTTCACCGGGTCCATCTCAATGGTAGAGATCGACTGAAGATGGTCAATTGCCTTGTCAAATGCTTCCTTGACGCTTCCAATATGGATACCTGTCACATTATTGCCATTGGCTACTAGTTCAACAGATACTGCTGGTATGCTCTCGACTGCGGAGGTGGCAATTTTGAGAGGATCTCTTCTAACTCCAGGTGCCGGCATGTTGTCCTTTCTTGCCTTGAACGCCTCAATCATCTGATCCGCAAGCAAGTTGCGCAGTAAAGCAGTCGGTGCACCAGCAAATCCAAACAGTGGATCATACGCAACACTTGAAATAATGATAGTGTTCTGGAACTTGGCTATTCGCTCATTCAATGCCTGGTAACCAATGCGATTAAGCGATGCTGCTCCAATATCTGTCAGGTTCGAGCGCAGAGTGCTTGCAATGTTTTGCGGAACATCGATTGTAACACTCAACCCCCTTATACGAGCCTCTTGTATAAGCATCGTTATAATCTTGGCTGCAGCCTTTGAGGCAGATAGCGCTAGAAGGAGCATTTTGTCAGTTAGAGGTGCATGGGATGTTAATTCTGTCTTGATATCTTGTTCCTGTGATGTCTGAAATGTGGAAGAGATCTGATTTGCCAAGTTTTCAAACTTGATATCAAGCACTATATCTGTAGTGCCATATCTCATCCAAATCTCAGGCATAAAGTCCTTGTATTATGAAGGGTTAAAATAAATCCTTTTTTACATGTATGCTATGCCAATACCTGCCAAGGATTTTGTATTTCAGTTTGCATCATTCCTACTTAAGAGCAATTCTTTGAGGTTTGGTGTGTTTAGTCTTGCAAGCGGCAAGCAGAGTGCTTACTATGTCGATCTGAGAGTATTACCTAGCTTTCCTGGATATTTTAGGATGGGAATAAATGCATTGAAAGATGTCATAGTAGAAAAGGTAGGTCGGTTCGACGTCATTGCATCGGTGCCTACCTCTGGACTTGTGTTTGGTGCAGCCCTTGCCTATGAAATGAACAAACCATTCATTTATGTCAGAAAGGATCCTAAAGCCTATGGCACCAGCAAAATGATTGAGGGATTCTTAGACCCTGGCTCAAAAGTTATCATTGTAGACGATGTTGCAACTACTGGTACTTCCCTTAGCAGCGCAGTCGAAATAATACGGGCTAACAGTGGTATTGTGGAACATGTGGTGGCACTTGTGAACCGTCACGAGGGAGCTGAAGGCAAATTAAAAAATATGGGAATAAAACTAAACTCAGTAATAGGTATACCCGACATTGTAAATGCTCTGTACAAGGCGAGCTTAATAGATGAAAATGCACTCGAGTCAGTATTGAAACAAATGGTTACCCAAGGCGAGTATGAGATAGACTAGCCCTCGTAGATCATTAGATTTTTCTCTTCTAAGAGTGCGTGTAGATTACCCACAGCTCTGTATACCTCACTTTCTTTCTTGGCGCCTGTACATACCAGCTTGCCTGATGCAAAGAGAAGTATGACAGTCTTGGGATCTAGCATTCTGTGGATAAGACCCGGGAACTGCTCAGGTTCGTACATACTCCTTGGCAGCACCCTTGCGGCAAGCTCCAAGTGGATCTTACCTCCGAGGCTTGCAGATGCCACTATATTTTGGATCTCAATTTGAGGTTCATGTTCAAGTGGTATCCCTCCCTTTTTAAGCTTCAAAACAACGCTCTTGACAGCCTGAATTGCCATCTTTTCTGATTTGGCCCCTGTACACACCATTTTGCCAGAGCTAAAGATTAAAGTCGCAGTCTTAGGTGACCTAAGCCTAAAAACCAAGCCTGGGAACTGATCAGGATGATACTCCACATCTGGAAAGATCTGGGTGATGAGGTTTAGGTTGACAGTCTGGTTGACTGTGGCAGAAGCTACCACGTTCTCGATGCTTACAATTGGCTTGGTCTGCGGCATATGGCCCTTTATAAAGGCGTTATATATATACCTGCTTGCTACATTCTTCATGTAAAGAAGAGACATTTGGGGCGTAGTTGAAATTTTGAACTTTATCTTCACAGACTTGTAAGTTTCCCTATCTGTTGGGGTTATTCTCCAATTATCTTTACTAGTACTCGCTTTTGCCGCTGGCCGTCAAACTCGCCATAAAAAATCTGCTCCCATGGTCCGAAATCAAGCTTGCCTTTTGTTATAGCTGCTACTACCTCTCGTCCCATTACCTGTCGCTTAATATGAGCGTCAGCATTATCCTCTCCGGTACGATTGTGTAGATAGCTTTGAGGAGAATAGGGTACAATGTTTTCAAGCCATTTATCAAAATCCTGATGCAAACCACTTTCGTCATCATTTATGAAGACACTTGCGGAGATATGCATTGCGTTGACAAGGCAGAGGCCCTCTTTGACATCACTATCTGTCACTATCTTTGAAACTTGTGGTGTAATGTTGATAAATGCTCGTCTATTTGGGGTGTTAAAGACGAGATATTCAGTCATGAACTTCATATCGGTGGCTTGTCTGAACTATCTGCCTTGACAGATGCAGCGTTCTTGTCATTACTCTTTTTACCTAGCCTGTTAAAGAACAAAATCGCAAGAATGATTGCAATTATGATATAGTTGACAGGCGGACTGATCACTTTTGTTATTATACCAATACCTGGCAGGACATAGATCACTTTGCCAATGTAATTGTCTTGCCTGATCGGGTAGTCGGTACCTGGTATCGATGCAGGATTGGCGTCTCCTCTTGTCCTAACTATTCTTGCGCCATCTGCATCAATAACGATATCAGCTATACGGTGGACTATGACTCTGTCACTGCCCACCGGCCTGTTGAATACAATGATATCACCTATCTTAAGGTTCTGCCAAGATCCGCCATCTCTTACAATAAGAACATCATTGACTTTGAGCACTGGCTCCATGCTACCGCTTGAGACAACATAAAACGGGTTAGCCCCAAAAGCCACCCAAATGCCGACCCAAACTATAAGAACGCCGGCGCCAATAATTATAACATCCTTGACGGCAACAGGCAGCCTAGACTTATCTTTATCCAACAATGGAGAAAGTAATCGTGCCACTCGTTAGATAAACTTTTACACTCTAACGCATCTCAAATTCTTCCATTATGGACATGCGAAGGCGCGGCATCTCAGACATCATTATTGACAAAATGTCTATGATTTCATCCTTGTCTGGCTGTCTCTTATTTGCATTCTGGAACTGTGCGATAAAATTACCCATAACCATCCCCGAAAGGAGACCATATGCAAAATCTTCTATGTTGCCTTGATTTGGTATCATCTTGCGCGCAAGCCCTATTGGTACCCTTGGATCGTGGGCTGTTGCCTTGATTAGCGACTCCATCTTCTTCCTATCGCTGTCTGTCAAACCCATTATGCAGTACCATTGTGCTTGCCGTTAATAATGCTAACATTTTTTATCAGCTAATTGTGGTAGGTTCTTAAAATGGAAAATAACACCTGCTCAGTAGTACTATTGGAACTTGGTATAGCTGCATTTGACCAAGCTGGTAGTCTCATAGCATCAAAAAAATTCGATAACGCTATCCGGTCTTATAGGCTGCTCAGGAGCGGCGTAACCCTTGATGAAATAAGAGGGTTTATTGAAAGATTGCGTTCGTTTGAGCCTGTATCAACAAATGATGCAAGCATTGTTTCTGTATTAAGACAGGTTGGCTTGAATAGTCATCTGATGCCAGAGGACCAACAACAGAATATCCAAAACAGCAAGCCCGCTCTTATGGTAAAGGCTGACTTTGCCGACAATGAACAAGATGCGATGCAAGCACTCCGAGAGTTTGCAATAAACCTGTCCTCATCAAGAGTAAAGGAGGCATCTGAGAAGCTTGACCTTCATATCATTCAGTCCATCAACGCACTAGACGAACTTGACAAGATAATCAATACGGTAGGAGCAAGAATGAGAGAATGGTATGGGCTCCACTTCCCAGAACTTGACAATCTTGTCTCAAGTCTTGTTGTGTACGCTCAGATAGTGAGCAAAGCAGGTCTGCGAGACAATATCATCGTAGAAGTTTTACAAAGCATTGGCTTACCTGAGAAAAAGATCGAAGTTATACTTGATGCAGCAAAGCGCAGTAAAGGTGGCGATATGACTCCCGAAAACTTGGCAATTGTAAAGCGGCTTGCAGACGAAGTCGTTGCCCAGTCCGATCTGCGCAGAGTTCTTGCAGACCATATTGAAGTCGCAATGGAAACCGTAGCGCCAAATGTCAAAGAATTACTAACCGCAGCAGTTGGTGCAAGGCTAATTTCAAAAGCCGGCAGTTTGGCCCGACTTGCCACCTTGCCTGCAAGCACAATTCAGATACTGGGTGCCGAAAAAGCGCTTTTCCGTGCACTTAAGACAGGTGCTAGGCCTCCGAAACATGGGTTGTTGTTCCAACATCCTCTCATCCATTCTGCACCCAAGTGGCAGCGAGGCAAGATAGCGAGAGCTGTTGCTTCAAAAGTCGCGATAGCTGCAAGGATCGACTATTACCGCCATAACGGTAAGGACAATACTGTTTATGGTAAGCTGAAAATCCGTATCGATGAAATACGAGAGAAATATCGAGAGCCAATGCCTGAAAAGGAGCGGGATAGAAAATACAGGGAGCACATCCAACGTCAGCAATCATTTAGAGCAGGCCGTGATGTGACAAGAGATAAACATGATAAGAGAAAGAAAAAGGATAGAAGCAAGAGATTTGGAAAGCGACGACGCTATTAAATGGATATCAATAAACGGTGCGAAAAATGCTGCCACTCTCAATCTTGTAAAGGGAGACAATGTCTATGGAGAAAAGCTAGTAAAACATGAGGGAGAGGAATATCGGATTTGGGATCCTTTCAGAAGCAAGCTTGCAGCTGCCCTCAAAAAGGGAATGAAAAATATGCCAATAAAGAATGGCAGTAAAGTACTATATCTTGGAGCATCCACTGGGACAACTGTGAGCCATATATCTGATATCATAGGATTATCCGGTATAGTATTTGCGGTTGAGCCAGCGACAAGGGTTGCAAGAGAACTTATTGAAAATGTTGCTTCAAAGCGCAAGAATGTGACCCCTATACTTGAGGATGCCCGTAAACCTCATTCGTATTTTGCAGTATATGGCAAAATAGATGTCATCTATTGTGACATTGCGCAGCCTGACCAAACGGATATTGCGATTGCAAATTGCTCAATGTATTTAAAGATAGGAGGGATAATGCTGTTGGTAGTCAAGACAAGGAGCATCGATGTAACACTGGATCCTCGAATAGTTGTGACGCAGGAGGCTAGTAAACTGAAAAGGCACGGTTTTCACATAGATCAGGTAATTAACCTTGAACCTTTTGACAAAGACCATGGCATGATATATTGCATCTACAAGCCTTAGAGCTTCGCTGGCTTGCTTCATCAAGCATAACACGAAGGGGCTTCCATGACTTTCTTGTAAACTCTGGAGCAGAGCCATTCTTGGCTACCCAGTCTTGGATAAAACGCATTGTGCGCTCATCTGAGGGATAGCCACTGCCTATGCTTCCATACCTCTTGCATATATTCTGGATCTCTTGATCTCTCGTTACCTTGGCAATTATAGATGCAGCTGAAACGACCATATTAATTATATCTGCATGGTGCAGTGAGTATAACCTTGGCTTGCATGTAAGGTGACATTCCATATACTCACTGTATCTCTGCGGATTAACATCGCAGCAATCAACGTATACCTCTTCAACCTCAATAGTGTTAATCACAGTTGCCATAGTCTTTGCTTCGAGCTTGTTGAGTCCCTTAAATAACACGCTACCATCAACTTCGACAGGGTCTATTTTATGGATGCAGACGGAATCAACAACCTTCATTATTTCGTCAAAAAGCCTAGCGCGGGCCTTGGGGTTTAAGGCCTTCGAGTCCTTGACGCCCATCTTGCGCAAAAGAGCAATCTTTGACTTGCGTATACCAATACCTGCAACGACAAGGGGTCCAACTATGGATCCGCGGCCAGCTTCATCAACTCCGCCAACTAGAATGCTCTTATCACGCCATAGCAATATTGTCGACTGCTGTACTTATTTGTGGACATTTATATCATTACCGTGCTAATAAACTGGAAATATAGTTTCTTCTGCTGTTATAAATAGCATATTATTGTAAAGCTAGTATGTGGCAGAATTTGTCAAGACAATTGAGGGTAGAACTATACTTCTGGTTCCAAAATCCTCTCTCGCTGCGAAAGTTCCTCCTAAAATGCCTGCTTTCTTCAATCCAGCTGCCAGGTTTAATCGCGACCTATCAATAGTAGCCTATAGGGCATTTGCAGTATCGTCTGGAAAAAAGACATTTGCGGATTCATTCACTGGCGTTGGAGCGCGTGCTCTCAGGGTTGCAGTAGAGATCCCTGAAATAGAACAGGTTTATTGCAACGATATTAACTATGTTGGGATAGAAGCTGCTAAAAATGCTGCCCTGCTTAATTCTGTAGGTTGCCGATGCTATTTCTCTGTCGACGATGTATGCAAATTCCTTCTAAGAGGCAACAAAGATGGTGATCGCTATTCCATAGTTGATCTAGATCCCTTTGGCACTCCTGCTAGGCATATAGACTGTGTACTACGATCTGTATTAGACGACGGCCTTGTATCAATAACTGCGACAGATACTGCAGTCTTGTGTGGAGTTTACCCTAAGGTATGCATGCGGCGCTACTATGGCAGGCCACTTAACAATACCTATGGCAATGAAACTGCAATACGTCTGATGCTTTCTCTTATTGCATTAACAGCGTCACGACTTGAACTCTCAATCCATCCTGTATTCGTACATGCTACGAAGCACTACCTTAGAGTGTATGCAAAGATATCTGTCAATAGTAGTCAAGCAAATGAAGTTTACAATAGCATAGGTTATATAATGCACTGCTTTCGCTGTGGTCATCGTTTCAATACTGAAGAATATGAAAAAGGCAAATGCGACCTATGCAATACTGGCTTGACCGTAGGCGGTCAACTATGGACCGGGTCACTATATGACAAAGAATTTGTTAAGAAAATGTTAGAACAAAGCCCTGATAAACCGTGCAAAAAGGTGCTTGAAGCAGCGATGGAAGAGGCAAGCGAAATACCGTATTACTTCAGGGCTGACGAAATTGCATCAAAGCTCAGATCAAACACACTTTCCGTTCCCAGGATAATCGAAAAATTACATACTGCCGGCTTTGTTGCTTCAAAGACTGCATTGAGTACTAATGCATTCAAGACTGATGCAAGGCTTGACTCAATTCTTGATATCTTATCTAGATAGGCATTGCATTTATCGAGCTGTTTACATAGCTTTGCCATTCTTGCTTTAGGGCATTTAGTTTCAGATTGGAATTAGGCATTGCTTCATTCTCCTCAATTATTGTTTGCATCTGATCAAGATATATCAGAAAGCCGTCTAGGGCATTAGTATAGAAGTCATAGCTTTGTTGCCATTCTTGAGCCGGTGAGGCATCATCAAGCTGCTGTCGCATATTCTGTATGTCTGAGCGATCATGGCTTATTTGGCTCAGTATATCGCTAGAGGTTCTTTCTCCATTTTTCCATTGCTTAAACTTTGATTCAATGTTGGTCTCAAGACTCTGGTGCCTAGAATATACATCAGAAATAATTTCGTTGTCGTCACGCAAAACATTAGTCATGTTGCCAGGGCTATTTTGTGGTATAATCCATATCAAAAAACTTGATCCAACTACTGCTGTTGCAATGACTGCTGTTATGGCTATGCCCTTCTTGCTGGCCAAACCAGCATAACTCTAGTTTGCTCTAATAAAAAGGATATCAACATATACCCAAGTATCTCAGACATCGTAAATATGAGTGCAGGTGAACAGAATCCATCCAATAGAGGCAAGATAAACTATTACAAGAATCTGACTCCAGATCTCGCCATATTTAGAGTACAACCAGCCGATGGACAACCTGTGCCCGACTTTGAGGCTGGGCAATTTGTTGCGCTTGGACTCAAACCAGATGGTGATAGCAATATAATATACAGACCCTTCTCGATATCGTCGGCCCCTGAAGAAAAGAGATACTTTGAGTTTTACATCAAGTCTGCATCAGAATATTTAATGAGTAAATTTACAAGAACCCTTTTCAAAATGTCTGAAGGTGATATCCTTTACTGGCGCAATCCTGCAGGTACATTTACCATCGAGGACGAGAAGGCCGATGGAACTCCAGATACAAGACGACTAGTATTGGTTGCTTCAGGAACGGGTCTTGCGCCTTTTGTTAGTTATATCCTACATTTAAAAAGTATTAATTCAAAAAGAGAGGTAGTACTGCTTCATGGAGCAAAATATGTTCAGGAGCTTGGTTATTTCGACATGTTTGAGAATATCTCTGCAAACGATCCAAATTTCAAATACTTGACGACAATAAGCAGACCTGAACATGATCTGTCACGTGAATGGAAGGGGAATGTAGGTAGAGTGGAGACATTACTTGTCGACAAAGACGGTAGCAAATCTCAACTTGAAAAAGCAGTTGGCGAAAGAGTTACACCAGAAAACTCGTTCGTTCATATATGCGGCTACGCTGGAACAATCCATGTAGTCATTTCGATCCTAGATCCGCTTGGGTTTGTCACCAATCGCAATAAGCGCAAGGATGGATCATTTGACATTAAGATTGAAACCTACATCTAATGATAACAAAACCCTCATTATACTGAGCTGCCAAATAGCGATAGTTGTCATATTATGCAGCCAGAACTGTGCGCTACCAAGGATCAATGATGGTGGACATCTGCGATATTGACTTAATTGGAACAAGGCTGGAGCAAGATGGGCTTGTTGTCCACCTTACAAAGGAATATTATCAACAGGAGGTAATTGAGGAGATGCATGCACGTGAGCTTCTTCAGAAATGCGACATTGCAAATCTTGTAGGTAATAGGATAATAAAACAGGCAATTGAGATGAAGCTAGCAAAGGAAGTTAGCATAAGAATAATTGCAGACATACCTTTTCTCATGATCTACAAATTTCGTCACTGATAAAAGATCCCTCGTCAACAAATTAGTGTCATTAATAATGTTCTAATGCCTAGAATGTAGTTCTAGGTTGCAGTTATTATTTTTGTTCTAATTTGCTTTCACTTATCTCTATTCTAAATCCCAAATAGTGGCAATTGCATCAGATTTTATCCTTGAGGAGTTTTCTCTGTCTTCTGCACAATTACTGAACCCTTAGCCTAAATTGATATTGTATATGCGGCTATGTTATAATATGATAATTTATGTCTAGTTCAAAATCTTTACTGCCTCGCATTATACATATAACAAAAGAGCTCTAACATTTGTATATTGTCAGAAGAGGAGCCCGACGAGCAGTTACCCCAAGAGGAGGAGCACAAAGTTACAACACGAGCTGATAGATGGCTTTCACAATATGAACGCAAGAGTAGGTTCTTAAACAAAATGTCTGAAGATTACGATGTATTCGATAATGTCTTTGACATGCCAACTCTTATGACAATAAACGAACTAAGGAGCAAGGGCATTATACAGTATATCAAGAGCTCACTTGCAGCAGGGAAAGAGTCCAAAGTCTACATTGCTGCTGCACCAGATGGATCACTTCGGATAGCCAAAATATACCTCACAGTGAGTGCTGAGTTCAAAAAGCGAATGCAATACATTGCTGGGGATCCTCGATTTTCTAACGTGAAGCATGGATCTCGTAGCCTTATCATGATATGGGCTCGAAAAGAGTTCAAGAATATGCAGACAGCGCATAATGCTGGAATAAGAGTGCCTTTGCCGATGGCAGTCAAGAAGAATGTACTTATAATGGAGTTTGTGGGTGATAGCGAAGGTAATCCTATGCCTATACTAGTCGATGCAGAAGAAATCACATTCAATGACTATCATCAGGTGATTGAGCAGATGACAATGCTCTATCAAAGAGCCAAATTGGTGCATGCTGACCTCTCAGAGTACAACATTTTCAAGACCGCCGGTGGCATAATGTTATTTGACTTTGGATCAGCTATCGATATCCGACATCCAAGTTCCCAACAATTTTTATTGCGCGATGCTGTGAATATCAACAGGTTCTTTGAAAGACGAGGGATTGAAATATTCGATATTGCTCAAGTTGTAGGACGGATCAGAGGCGACACAAAATAATGAGCTTCCAACATACGATCAAGATCCCAAAGGAGAGAATAGGTGTTCTTATTGGTAAAGGGGGAAAAGTAAAGCAACAAATCGAAGAAAGATGCGGCGTCAAAATTGAGATCGATAGTGAGACTGGAGACACTATGATCATGAGCAACAGTTCTGCTGATCGTCTAGAAGCTTTTCGGGCAGTTGAGGTGATAACCGCCATTTCCAGAGGATTCTCGCCCCAGAGAGCTTATCTTCTATTTGAAGACGAGGAGCTGATATTCCAGCAGATCGATTTACATGACTATACTGGCAAGTCTCCAAATGCGCTGGGGCGGCTTAAGGGCAGGATAATTGGTGAAGGAGGTAAGGCGCGTAGAATGATTGAAGAGCTGAGTGGTTCCTATGTATCTGTTTATGGCCATACTGTGTGTCTAATCGGTAACTTTAGAGAGATCAAGCTTACAAGTGAAGCTATTGCCATGCTGGCTAAAGGTAGTATGCACAAAACCGTCTACAATATGTTGCAAGGGGCAAAGAGACAAGATAAGTTAGACAGGATGCGCCTGTGGGAAGAAAATCCCGAAGAAATTCGACCTTCTGACTCTTAGTATGAGCACAGTGGAGTTATTGAATCCGCCCCTATCAGTTTGCATTTTTTATTGTATTGAAATATCCATGTAGGTTTGTTGATCTATATGCGTCTGACAATCCCTAAATTAAGTAGTGGCGCAAGATTTTAACCATTATTTTCCTTTTTCCTTATTTTCTCTGCTGTCTTTCGCTCCATCGTTTGAAAAGATTGTGATCGATATTGAATTGATCAAGCACCTTGCCTACTAGATGGTTTATCAGATCATCCATTGTCTTTGGCCTGTGGTAGAATCCTGGCATGGCGGGCAGAATTATTGCGTTAGCGCTTGCAAGCTTGGTCATATTTTTTAAGTGTATCTTTGATAAGGGGGTCTCCCTTGGAACCAAGACAAGTTTCCGTTGTTCCTTTATGCAAACACTTGCTGCTCTTGAGACTAAGCTGTCATCAAGGGCATTTGAGATACTTGCCAGTGTCTTAGTACTACATGGAATTACTATCATGCCGTCAACTTTGAATGAGCCGCTTGAAACTGATGCGGCCATATTGTCTTCTTCATAATACCTCGTAGCAAGCGACTTTACATAGTCTGTTGTGGTGTTGGTTTCTATCTGTATGTTCTTGCCGCCCCATTCTGTGATAATAAGATGAGTATCAATTTTCAGATTCTTGAGAGCTTCTAGTGTCCTTATTCCGTAAATAACACCCGATGCACCAGTAATTGCAATGATCAGCCGCAAGCAAATGTTTGATTATTGTGCTTGCTATTTAATGATGCCTGCAAGCGTTTAATAATGAAATTATGTTGTCCACCAAATAGGCATTGCTAACAGTCTTTGGCACAGTTGCATTAGACACAACTCGCACCCCTTTTCGTACAGAGACCAGAATATTGGGCGGTGCTGCCACCTTTGCCTCTGTTTCGTCGAGCATGTTTACGCCTACCTCTGTAGTAGCAGCGGTGGGGTCCGATATGCCATATGAACATATCAGGGCACTCAGCTCAAAGGGCATAGATACAAAAGGCATCATCATCATAGATGGAAGCAAGACATTTCATTATGATTCTTCATTTGATTATGATCTATCAAACAGGATTACTAATAAGACTGAGCTTGGAGTCATAGCAGGGTTTGATCCTGTCCTCCCAGAGGAATATGTCAAATCTGATTATGTATATCTTGCAAATAATGATCCTCGACAGAACATCAAGATTCTTCAGCATTTTCAAAACCCCCGGCTTGTAGTCTGTGACACTATAGAATTCTGGATAAATGGAAGCCGCGATGATGTAATCAAGATGATAGGAATGACAGATGGTGTGGTGATAAACGATAATGAGGCAAGGCTCCTATGTAAGGAGGCTAACCTTGCAAAATGCGCCAAAAACATAATGTCCTGGGGTTCAAAATTTGCGATAATCAAAAAAGGCGAAAATGGTGCTATTCTTTTTACTAAAGAGGGTCCGGTATTTCCGGCTGCAGCATTTTTTCTTGACGAAATAATCGATCCAACTGGAGCAGGCGACTCCTTTGCTGGTGGCTTCATCGGTCACGTAGCTCACAAGGGCATAATGGATTTACCTACTATGAAGGAGGCCGTAATTTACGGCAATGTGATGGGTTCATTTGCTGTAGAAGACTTTGGAGTCAAGCGCCTTATGTCTATAACGAAAGATGATGTAAAAGATCGCTATGAAAAATATTGCAACTTGGTGCAATTTTGATTTCTTATTTTGTACACTATCTTGCCTGAGCAAGCTGACCTATGGCCGAAATCAGTACTCCGCTTTGGGAGATACGTTATTAGACTTGAACACGCTTACAAAATATATGCAGCATTGACATACTCTGAAAAACCATACTTGACAATGTTCCTTTAATAGTTAAGGTCTGGCTACATACTCAGCAATTAATTAGATTTTACTTGCAATGTCTAATAAACATGCATGTCATGATGTGATATCATTAATCATATCGAATAAACGATTGCCAAGCTAGCTGCCTGCCATGAGTGGATCAATAAAAGGTTGTTTTGAAACTTGCTGTTGTAGCCGCCAAATGTTCTGATAAGTGTATCGCCCTTAAATGGAGTGAGGCACATTCATGTTTGCAGATGCTTCAGTACTTGCATATTGCCTACCTGGTGATTATATTTTTATTGCCATATTAAATGTCCTAATGTAAACTTGAACCCTGACTTGAGTTACTCTTTGATAGATTAGCTGACATTAGCTTGCTAGAAAAATTTTGACTATGACAATAATGGTCAATATAGGGTCAGTTCTGATATACACTTAGAAAGAGAAATTGGTTTTTGAGGATATGCCTACAGGATATGAACTGGAGTTTTTAGTGGACATTGGCATCGCACTTGCTGCAGGTTTTGCAATTGGTGTAGAAAGAGAATCAAGGGGCAAGCCTGCTGGAATTAGCACACACTGCCTTGTTATCGCAGGTACAGCAATATTCACCTTCCTCTCTTCAGTGGTAGACCCTAACTCCGCATCCAGAATTGCAGCTCAAATAGTTTCAGGAATTGGCTTTCTTGGAGCTGGAATCATTCTCAAGAGCGAGGTGGAGAAGAAAATTACAAATTTGACTACTGCAGCGGCAATATGGTTTGCAGCATCAATCGGAATGGCTATTGGCTACGAGTACTATTTCATGGCAGCTATAGCCACGGCATTTGCTGTTGGAGTGCCAAGGATACCTCATATCTCCAAATTGATAAAGAAAGGAGAAGAAGAGTAGTGAAGGTAGTCTTTGGCTTCTTCAAATATTCTTCTACTCTAATGAGATCAGAATGATGTTCTGATGGAAAAAGTTCGAATGGGTATATGGTTAAATCTCTCTTAGACTTTGCTATCTTTTGCCCTAATGCTGTATTGCTGAGCAAGTAGTTTGAAAGAACAAAATTAATAGGTAGGGTGCAAACTAATCTTGTGAAGTTTACTTCATTCTGAAGAAGTAAACTCAAAGAGGTGAATCAGAAGGAATGGAATATGACAATAATTTTTCAAATATAGAGCGAGTTATCATTTCAGAACTCAAGATAAGCAAAGATGAAGCACTAGTTTATATCGCTATTGTAAAAAAGGGGAAAATGGATCCAGCTAAAATTTCAATTGCCCTTGGCTGGAGTGATCAGCAGCATGCACTCGCCGTAGCTAAATCACTTGTCGACAGAGGTATGGTCATTGAAATAACAAACACTGAATTTGAGTCCCTTCATCCTAGATTTGCAATAACCAATCGCTACAGAAGGCGCTGCGAGGAAGAGCGTATACCATTCAAGAGGAATTCCAAGATCGACAACATTGGCATAGTGCTTGAGAAGGCCTATGAGAATGCAAGAACTAAATAGGTGGCACCGTGGAACAATTATATCATCATGACCACTTCGGACCCAACCGGCGGCGATAAGGTAGTCTATTTTGGTGTAATAAATATCAATGAGCATGGCAAGACGATGGGTTCAGTGGACATATGGCGAAGTCTTCTTACAAAAGAGATGTTCTGTGAAGAAAAGCGTTTGGGGATTTTAGAGATAGTTGATTACCTTGGTATGCCAAAGATTGACAAAGACAAAAAGTGGGCTGTAGCTGTTAACAGGAACTTTAAAGATAGTCTGCGCTGGCGGCTTATTAAGATAATAAAAGAAGGCAAGATGAGGTTTACAGATGCAGATGACAATGCAGTCGAAGTGAATGTTAAGGATTTTAAAATCATTGATCCTGAGTGGTGGAGCTTTTTGGTAGAAGAAAATGTCAACCGTAACATGGAAGTGGCAGATGTGCCAGTAAATGATGCGCGATAGTGACATTCCAGTTACTGTGTTTGTAAAAAGCGCTAGCGGAAGCGAAATAGCTAGTAAGCTATCTGGGTATTTTGTAATCAAGGGTCAGGAATTCCGGTTTAATGCGATAGCATTTGGTCGCATTGGAGGTCATAATGCAAGCGTCAAGATATCAAAGACGACTTTGGAGAAAATAGCGAAAATGGGAATTGACACAGAGCAACTACAAATAACGATTCAGCGCAAGTTGATTGAAGGTGATGTTATTTTGCCCAAAGGATTGAAGCCGCCGTCAGACTAGGGCCCCTTCAAGTGCCCTGCTGCACATACACTTGTTTCTTGCTGCAGGAATTGTAACCATCAACTCTGCAATCATCTTCTTTGTCTTTTCCACATTTTTTGCGAGTGTATCTATTATTTCAGCTGAGGTCACCGGGTGATTTGTCCAAACATCATAGTCTGTAATTGTGGCCATAGACAGGTAACATATTTGGGCCTCTCTTGCAAGGTTAACTTCTGGTACGAGCGTCATACCTATAAGATCTGCTTTCATTACATCACGGTAGAATCCTGATTCCGCCCTAGTGGAAAAACGAGGTCCTTCAATACAGACATATGTCCCCTGATTGTGTAAGGAATACTTTAGTTTATTTATCTTATCGATTGCAATACTGCGTAGTTCTGGACAAAATGGATCAGCCAAAGAAACATGGCATACTTGCCCGCCATCGTAGAATGTATATTGGCGGTTCTTTGTAAAATCAATAAACTGATCAGGAATTGAAATATCTCCTGGTTTGAAAGCCTCTTTAAGGCTCCCAACAGCAGAGGGAGCAATAATGCGTTTGACCCCCAATTGTTGTAAAGCCCATATGTTTGCTCTATTATTAATCCTGTGAGGAGGTATTCTGTGGCCTCGTCCATGACGCGGCAAAAATGCCGCTTTGACTCCTGAATATTCCCCTATTGTCACAAGATCTGAAGCGTCGCCATAAGGCGTATGTACCTTGATCTCGCGCTTTGCACTAAAAAGTTCTGGATCGTAAATGCCAGTGCCCCCAATTATACCGATATCTGCACTAATGCCCATGAAAAGTCACCAGTGACTCGACTTTATATCCCATCTTGCGCAATCTGTCCGCACCTTTCAAGTCGGAGAGCTCAATTATGAAAGCAAAGCCTGCTATTTTGCCTCCAAGATCTTTGATTATCTGTGCTCCAGCTTCTGCAGTCCCACCTGTTGCTATCAAGTCGTCGGCGATCAGTATATTGTTGCCTTTGTCTATAGCATCTTCTTGAATCTCCATTATCGCAGTGCCATATTCAATATCGTAAGATTTCTTGAGGGTTCTACCTGGCAGCTTGCCAGCCTTGCGAATCATTATGATACCTTTCCCGAATCTGAGGGCAAGTGCTGTCGCAATGATAAACCCTCTTGATTCAATGCCCGCCACTATGTCTACTCTCGTCTTGTTATAGATACGATAAAATTCGTCAGCGATATAGTTCAAGGCATCATTCCTTTTGAAGACGGGATTTATGTCACGAAACAGTATCCCTTGCTTGGGAAAGTCAGGATAGTTGGCTATTATGTCGCGCAGGTTGACCTGCTTGGCTTTTACTCCCACATACGTAAAACCATATCCTGGTTGTAAAAAGATTGCGAAGTCGTTACTACATGCTTTATACAGCTCTAGCACGCATTAATGATGATGCTTACAGAAGAACAGTTGCAATTTGCAGAGAAGATTGCAAACCTAAAAGACTTTGATGAGGCATTTAAATTAGTGAAGGCTGTAGTCTTACACAAGTTTAATCTGCATCGAGCAGGATTAAGCCTAATATTGCAAATGATGCCAAGCAGTCTTGGAGCCTACCACATGTTGGGCTCAAATGCAATAGTCGTCAACACCTATCTCTTGACCACGTTGAAAAGAATGGTCAAGTCAACTGAAGAGTATAACTCTTACCTGTTCATGGTGCTGACCCATGAATATCTTCATAGCCTTGGAATCATTGATGAGAATACGGTTCGCCAGATGACTTTTGAGTTGTGCAAATGGATGTTGGGTAATGATCATATTGCAACCAAGATGGCAAAGAATGGACCCTCTGTTATATTTCCTGAGCTAAGGTCATTGACGCAGTCACAATTCGGCAGGGATTTTCAAGTTGTGAAAAACTTTGATAGGAGCAACCAAACCTATATTCAATAATCTTATGTGTTGTATAAGGATATTCAATATTGATCTAATGGTGCTTTAAGAAGAAATCCTCGCCCGAGATAGTAGACTATTAAAATTGAAACGCCATCTTTACTACAAAAGCCTCCGTATTAAAAAATTATAAGGAATATTGAAGACAATTGTTTGAAAGATCCGGATAGAAATACTACTTTACAGTAATTTTATAAAACTGAATCGTAAAGAAACTTGTACGTAACCCAACGTATGTTATTTGAAGGTTGAGAAAAAACCCTTTTGGGTACTTGTTTAGTGAGCGAATCTTCACTGCAGACGTTCCCAAGAAGGTATTATTCGAAGAATGTATAAAATGGTGTTGACGAGGATTTCATTCCTGACAAATATGCAAAGAATGCTTTGCAAGATTGTCTAATTGATGAGGGAAGCTTTCAGGCACAGACCAGCTAGCGTTTCAGATTTGTGTAAAAATTACAACGAATGATGTTATTTCTTTACTATATTGCACTTGAGAAAGTATAATAAACATTTAAGTTCTATATGTCTTATATGATGATTAAGAACGGGGCAGAATATATTGAAAGCCTTAGAGGTAGAAATCTCAAGATATATCTTTTTGGAGAGCTCGTAAAAGAGCCAGTTGATCATCCGATGATCCGGCCATCAATAAATGCTGTGGCAGAGACCTATGACCTTGCGGTAGGAGACCCAGAGCTTGCTGCCCCCAAATCTTCGCTAACGGGAATGCAGGTCAACAGGTTCTTGCACATAACAGAAAGCGCGCAGGATCTAGTTGACCAGAACAAGATGCAAAGGAAGCTTGGACAGATCACTGGTACTTGCTTCCAGCGTTGTGTAGGCATGGACGCACTTAACTCATTATATTCAACTACACATGAAATCGACCAAAAGCACGGTACTGATTATCATAATCGCCTAGTGGAATACATAAAGATGCTACAACTGGGAAACTTGATGATCGCTGGTGCCATGACTGACGTTAAAGGTGACCGTGGCTTGTCGCCTTCCCAGCAGGAAGACCCTGACATGTTTGTGCACGTGACAAAGCGCGACAGCAAAGGCATATACATAAGCGGCGCAAAGGCCCATCAGACCGGATGCATCAATTCCCACTGGATAGTAGTCATGCCTACAATGAGATTGAAGTCTGAAGATAAAGACTATGCAATTATCGGAGCAATCCCTGTTGATGCTCCAGGCATCACATACATCTATGGTAGACAGTCCTCCGATACAAGGAGCATGGAGGAAGGCAACATTGACGCTGGTAATGCTATGTATTCTGGCCAAGAGGCCATGATAATCTTCAAGGATGTCTTCATTCCAAACCACCTGATATTCATGGATGGCGAATACGAGTTTGCCTCGATGTTGGTAGAACGCTTTACCTGCTATCATCGCCGAAGCTATGTATGCAAGACCGGTCTTGGCGATGTCTTGATTGGAGCCGCTAACGCCATTGCGGACTACAATGGTGTGGCAAACGCCTCACACATCAAAGACAAACTGGTTGAAATGACACACCTCAATGAGACAATATTTGCTGCAGGCATTGCATCTTCATACCAAGCACACAAAACATCCGCGGGCAATTGGCAGAATGACGATATGCTGGCAAATGTCTGTAAGCACAATGTCACACGGTTTCCATATGAAATAGGTAGACTTGCCCAAGACATTGCAGGCGGACTGATGGTGACGATGCCCTCTGAGAAGGAGTTTCGCAATCCTGATACTGGACCTCTGCTTGAAAAATACCTGAAGGGCAGAAAAGGCGTATCCACAGAGAACAGGATGAGGGTGCTAAGGCTTATTGAAAATATGACTCTTGGACGAAACGCAGTAGGCTATTTGACAGAGTCAATGCATGGTGCAGGATCACCACAGGCACAAAGAATTCAGATTGCGCGCCAGATGCAGCTTGAAACCAAGAAAAAACTTGCAAAGCGACTTGCACAAATCAAGGAAGGTGAGGCAGAAGAAATGGTGACAGAATCAACAGAATACTTTGATAGAATCTTTGGCACAAAGAATAAACCCAAGTGATTCTATTACAACTATTGGGATAGCAATAGGTAATCTCTAACAACTTTTCAACCATTGCTTTTAATTTGTCTTTTGACTATTGATCTCAAAAAGGATTATTTATCTGTTCGACACAACTAATACGGGATTACTCCGGGGTTGTGTTGATTGAAATTAAACGAAGCTCAGATTGAGGATCTCACGGGTAAAGTTTTTCGCACTATAATCAGCAATGGCAAAGATGGCATACTGCAGTCAGAGCTTTGGAAGGAGCTTGACTTGACAAGCCGTGATGGTTCCCGCGTTGCAATTCGACTCGAAAAACGGTCACTAATTCGCCGAGAAAAAATGTTAGAAAATGGTCGGTGGACGTATAGACTTTTTGCTGTAAAGCTGCCGGTTGACACTACAAGCATCGAACAAGCTCCCTGTTTGACATGTCCCTTTGAGCATATGTGCTCGCTAGAAGCTTCTTACAGCCCAACAAGTTGTAATTTAATAGAAGAATGGCTCATCAAATCTTTTGACAACTCAAGCCTAAACCCAGTAAAATTTTCTAAAAAATGAGACTTGCGGATGCTCGACGTGATCAATATCGCCGACTAGCAAAGGACCATGGATATAGGGCAAGGTCAGCTTACAAGCTGTTGCAAATGAACCGATCTTATAACATTATTAAAAAGGGTGACAAGGTAGTTGACCTTGGGTGTGCACCTGGAGGGTGGCTTCAGGTAGTAGTAAATGAAGTAGGGCCGTCAGGAAAGGTCATTGGAATAGATCTGAAGCCTGTTATCCCAATTACTGATACAATAATTCTGCAAGGAAGCATAGAGGATCCAAACATGCTTTGTAAAATCGAGGAAACTTTAGGCTTAAAGGTTGATGTTGTGCTCTCAGATTTAGCTCCAAATGTGAGCGGCATTTGGGATATAGATCATGCGCGACAGATCTCTCTGTCTACAATTGCGTTGCGGTTTACACAGCATGTGCTGAGAATCGGTGGAAGTGGGATTTTCAAGGTATTTGAGGGAAACATGCTGAAGGAGTTCAAATCGGAATTGCATAAGAGCTTTGGCAAAGTGATTTTAAGCAAGCCTTACGCAAGCCGACAAGAAAGTAGCGAATTATATGTTATTTGCTTTAACTTTAAGCATTGAACTCGAAGTGTTCGTTTCAATTGACGACCTGAGGGCTAGAATGACAATTTAGCGAATACTCGAGCTTATCCTGAACTTTGAATGGATCATACTAATTTCTTAAGTCCTTAGACTCTTTCGCCAAGAAATGTTAAAGGATCTATGTCAAATATTAAAGAAGGAACTATGTGAACTTAACGAATTTATAATAAATGCAATGGGAACACAAATACTCATGTAACAAATAGGCCCCCACTCATTTCTAAGTTTCCAGGCTGCTATAATATACTAATACCCGTTGTTTGACGCAGTTACGTTAATATTTTGCCACTTAGAAAAATAAATATAAAATTCTATAAGATAGATATAGCTAACTTCACTTTTAATAAAACCCATAATTCCGCTTATTAAAAAGTGGATCAAATTAATTAATCCATGGTCGATTAAATAGGTTACCGACAGCAATATGCCGTATTCTTTGAACCACGCCAGCGTAAAAAGCGCGAGCGAAGAAGCTAATAGCAAGATCTTGGTACTCTGCATAGACAGAGACAATGATATTGGCTCAAAGGGCGGTATTGAGACACCCATAGTCGGCCGTGATGCATGCATTAATGCAGGCACTAGGCTTGCACTTGAGGATCCTGAGGACGCAGACTCTAATGCCATTTTCGGCGCGGTCAAGACATATGAAGAGCTAGTAAGCAAGGGTCACGATGTTGAGGTTGCGGTAGTAGCTGGCAAGTTCAATAGAGGCGTAGAGGCTGATGAGAAGATAAGTCTTGAAGTGAAAAGCATACTTGAGAAATATCGCGCTGATGGTGCAGTCTTTGTATCTGATGGCGAGGATGACGAGACAATTCTTCCTGTAATTCAATCAAGAGTACCTGTAATATCAGTACGGCGTGTAATCATTCGCCATAGTAGAAGTGTAGAGTATTCTTATGCCGTATTAGGCCGTTATCTTAGAATGCTAGTTTATGATTCCCAGTACTCCAAATTCTTTTTAGGTGTTCCTGGCATCCTACTAGCAGCAGGTGCACTTGCAGTCATATTTGACGCAGCAAAGTGGATAACTGCAATAGTACTTGCAATTCTTGGTGGTGCATTCATCGTCCGTGCATTTGACATTGACAAGGCATTAAGCTCATTTGGCAGGCTGACTCCTACTTCGTTTATCAAGATCTTCTCAATTATAGGTGGCGTGCTTATCATACTTGCAGCAATTGCAAACGGTATATCTAGCATACCCTCAAATGTCCTCACCCCTGAAATGAGTACCATCGACATTGTTTCAAATAGAACTATAGTAGGAAGATTTGCTGACAGTACGATAACTTTGCTATGGATAGGGATTGCTACAATACTTGGCGGTATCTTATTGAGTGATTGGTTCAAGGGAAGCAGTAGGGTTATGTCTGATATATTGCGCCTTACCGTACTTGCGTTGCTATATATTCCACTACTTCAGTTTGCGTCTGTGCTTACCGCAGGAACAAACCCATTTACACTTATCTCATCTCTCCTGATAGGCCTTGCAGTATCGCTTGTAGCTGCCACTGTTCTTTACTATTATTTTAGGAATAGAAAGGGTGGAGAAGTTCTGAAACACTAATGTAAGGTGTCCCTGCAACAATAATAAAATTACCATGTCAAAACAGCACGGAGACTATGATCCAGAGCAGCAAAAATGGTTTTGTAGCTACTGGATGTCAGAAGAAGAATGGTTAGATGTGCACGACTATTCTGCTCCTACTCTGACGCAAAACCCTGAGAAGGAGCAAGCTGAGAAAGAGAGTGATGATGAAAAAGAATAATGACGCTGCAAAAAACTTACAAACAACCACAGCCATCACAGATTATTGATACATGAGCGGTCGGCTGGTGCAGTAGTATTTTATATGGAGGAGGATTCTGAGCCTGAATACCTGTTATTGCATTACTTTGCAGGCCACTGGGACTTTCCAAAGGGCAACATTGAGGCTGGTGAAAACGAAAAGCAGACCGCTACCCGCGAAATTCAAGAAGAGACCTCCATAACTGATGTTGAATTCCTAGATGATTTCTGTATGAAGATCGAATACAAATACCGACATGGAAGGAAGCGCATACTTAAGGAAGTTGTGTTGTATCTGGCACGCGTGCACACGCACAGAGTGATTCTCTCATCTGAACACATCGGATTTGCGTGGAAAAAGTTCGATGATGCTCTGCAGCAATTGACCTATCTGAATGCTAAGAACCTATTGTCAGCTGCAAAAGAACATCTTCAGAAACGTTCACTTGCCTATCGATAAGATTCTATCTTGAATTTCTCTTGCTACTTTGGCAGGCTGCTTGGCATCAACTATTGACCTGCCAATTATTAAATAATCTGCACCATTTTTTATTGCCTGAGCTGCATCGCCGCCCTGTACTCCAACTCCTGGTGAATATATCGGCAATCGCCCTGCAATCTCCTTTAAAATCTTATCTTGAGTTGCACCCACAACTATACCATCGACACCCGAAGTCGTCGCCCTTTCAAAAAATATATTGTACAGACCTCGTCGTTGTATTTTAAGTCCAAAACCCTCTCTTGCTTCTGGGTGGCTCATATATACAAGCGCAATAATGCCCGCATCTTCTTTGTGTGCTTCTTGTACTAAGGAAGTGAGTGCGTCTTTGCCAATAAAGGGATTTGCTATGACTGCATCAAAGCCCATATTTATCAGCTGCTCAACAGCAACAGTGTTAGTGGTTATGATATCGTTCAGCTTAATGTCCGCTACTGATTGTAATCCAAAAGAGTGGACCAGTTTATTTATTTGCAAGATTTCAGACGCAGATAACGGTAAGATGATGTGAAAGTTCATCTTAACTGCACAGACATGCTGCTCTACCGCATCGATCATCCTTGTTGTGAGTTCCTGTAGTCTTTGATAATCCCGTGATGTAATATCGAGCGCAACAACTATTGGGCTTTTCTTTTCTATGGCTGCCTTGGCAATCCTTTCGAAAAAGCTCCTAGTCATAGGTCTTTACCAGTGGATGATCTTCTGCTAGCCTTATTACTTTGAGATAAATATATCCATGTTCCTCCAGCCTTGTCAAAAACGTTGGCTTATCGGCCCTTTGACTGCTATAACGCAAAAATGGTTCGTTTGGTTCCTCTTCAACAGTCACATAGTAAAAATAAGATATGGTCTCATTGTCATTTGTACTCATTGCAGTGCCTAGTACGATTTTGCCTCCCCGTTCCTTGAATAGAAACAGGGGTAAGGGTGGCTCATCATAAATTGTTTTATATGCTGCAACTTTGACAAGGCTTGATAGATCCTTCAGTTTTATTACTGTGTAACCTGATCCTTTGTTAATCCTTGCTGACCTTGTAAGTGCGCTCGGGAACTTTTCTACTTTGAGAATAGGCGAGTAAATGTATGTAGGATTATCCACCGAGCTAGCAAGCAGAACTTCTTCAATGCCGCTGCTTATTCGATACGCCAGATACTGACCATCTTTCGAGTCTTCCTGTGTATAATAGATCACCGGCCTTCCATTGATTATGTCACTTTGGACAGCAAGCACTTCGTGCCTATTAAACTGAAGTGAAAATGCAGGCAAAGGAGTCCGCTCAAGTGCACATACTAACCTGCCAAAATCCCTGAGGCTTGCAAGCGCAATGTAGCATGGGGCCTTTAGCTGCAAATCGCGATAATGTTAATACTTACGGTATTAAAGTCATCCGTTGGCAGTGGACTATCTTTGGAGAAATTATACCTGCTTGTAGAACAGGCCAAATCAATTGTTGTTAAAAGTAGTACCACTGACAGAATGTCTCTATGGCGTGCCTATGTTGCACTTGAATATTCAATATTGGATCTGAAATTGCGTCATGGTCTTGAGGGAAACTCTCAACCCCGGACTGTAAAGTCCGCAGACCTCGCTGATGCGAAGTCCATTATCAGTCGACTTGATCTATCCTTAGGCGATAAGAAAAAGCTGCTCGATGATCTGCGTTCAGCCAGAGATATCCTAAAGGCACTGCTAGCAAGCAAGTTACGATGACCTGCGGTCTATAATATCATAGACCTCTTTTCCAGTACCAATCAGTGTCACCTTCAGACCTGTCTCATCCTCGATGTTTTTGATGAATTTTTTTGCCTCCTCTGGCAATTTTGTGTATTCTCGCAGGCCCGAAGATTGCGGGAAAACCACATCCAACTTTGTGACTGCAAGTTGCGTTGCACTGTTGATCCTGATCGCTTTTTTGGCAAGTTCGATATCAAAGGGCGCAGTCCTTCTTCGCCTTCCTGTGACACTTCCATGTTCGATCCATCCGCGCTTTCTTGCCTCTTCTTCGCTCAGCTCATTCTCAAGAGGTCCACCACCAACACGTGTAACATATGCCTTAAAGACCACTAATATTTCGTCAACTCTTTTTGGTCCAATGCCAATATGTGAACATATTCCTGAAGCAGTGACGTCGCTTGAAGTAACATAGGGATACCCCCCATGAAGTAACGACAAATAGGTCCCCTGTGTTCCTTCCACTATCACGCTCTCGTTGTTGTGCAGCGCATAATTGACTGAATTGCTGACGTCTTCAATATAAAGTGACAATTCTGGAAGGTCTCTTGCAAGCTTGAGCTTCCGAAGAGCTCTGTCTGCATTCGCTGGACCAGTTCCACTGCCGGTAGTACCTACCTTGCTCTTTAGATAGTCTTCCTTTATGTCATAGTCTATATGCCTTTGCTCGATAATCCCGCATTGACTATCTACAAATGTTCTGTCATCAGCATGAAACCTTCCTATTTCCTCTAGCAAAACCTTTGGGTTAACAAGCACTCCTGCACCGATCAAGAGCTTAGTTGTAGGGTTGAGCACCGCGCTTGGTAACATGCGCACTTTGTACTCCTTGCCCTCAAAGGTAAAAGTGTGGCCCGCATTTGGACCGACCCCTCCGCGCACAGCAACTGTGGGGTTGTCCCTTTTGGCCAAGTAAGCTATAATCTTGCCCTTTCCTTCATCTCCATAGAATCCGCCGACTACTACGAGACATGACATCAGGTTCTATCCTTCTAGTGTAGATATTTAACTCCTCCTTAAAATGAGATATATTGCTTCAATTTGCAACTTGGTCATGAACGATACATCTAGCAATATCCTCCAAATACTTGCAGATCTTCCAGATTTTTTGCGAAAACAAATGTTGCAAAACCGTCTCAAAGAATTCTATGAAATGCACGACGAAGAAAAGAGCGACTTGATAAACATGGCATTAGTAGCAGCACCCAAGATAGATCCAGATAAATTGTCAATTCTTTTTAGGACCTGGCTTGAATTACTATCAGAATTTGATGCAGAAAAGCGAGGAGTGATGTTTCAAACCTATTGCAGACAAATTTTGAAAAAACCTTGCATTATTGCAAAGCTTGATTTTGAGTCTCTGACTAATGCTTTCGTTTCACTTACTCAACTGCAGCGAGAGCGCCTAACAGATTCTTTGCATGAGGTGCTACTCGGGCTGCCAAATAGCAACAAAATGCTAAAAGTGATTCCTGAGTATTCACTAAAAGCTGTCGGGCTAAAATGATTAATGATGATGGTGATGGTTGTTCTGCGCCTCTGGGTTGTCTGGCTTTTTTTCTATTTCACCAATGCCCTTTTCAAGTCCAAAGAATGCTCTCTCATACTTGCGGAGAGCTTTTCTGTGTTCTGGTAGTGACATGTCTAGCCTCATTTCGTTCATCACCATGACAGCATAAGTAGTCCACTCTTTCCAACATGACGTACATGCAGGGTACTTCTCGGCGGCTGGATCCTCGACAACCTCGTCAAAAATCTTTCCGCACTTCAAGCAAGTCTTACTCATCTGAAAATGTTGATGCTCTGGATATTATAAGTTGTTAGGGTTGTGGAAAACTTACTCTCAGATGTTCCTACTAGATAATATAGGGAATTGGCAGAGCCGTTATGAGCTTTTTTTGTTGTAAAAGATGACTATGACCTTACAAGCCCTTCTCAAGACAAAACAGTAGATATAAAAAGCAATATTACCCAAACTCAAACCTATTTGGAAAACTTCTGTTTACATTCATATCAGGCTGTCCGCAGGTCGTGTGGCGCTTGTTTTGCTTATGTTCTATTATAATTCAAACTAAGATTTGGGAACATTATTATAGTTTCTTGGCCCAAAAAATGGCACATGAAGGTGCATTGTCCTGATTGCAAGGGGTCTGCAGAACTAGCTGACGATTTTTCATTTGTCAAATGTCCTAACTGTTCGCTTGATATGACTTATGGTGAATATGTGAAGTATATAGCTTATAAGGACTCCCGGTACCGCGATATACTTTCAGACTACAAATAAACACAGGAAACTCTCCAAGGCTGTGATTGAATGGCTTGAGTTGCTACGTAATTCCTGAATATGACGATATTGATTTTATTAGCTGGTTGGCCTATGTTGAATTTTAGTATCTAGTCCACCGCATCTGACCTTTGCATTAATCTAATATTGCCTTATATCAATATGTGCCATATAGTCTGTAGTTGAATGCTTGCATAGCATGAAATTATTCTCAACTGAAGACCGAAGCTTATGTGGCTGGCTCTGCAAAGGCTGTATGAAGGATTTGATCATGCCACCGTGACACACTTTGCACATATTGCAAGTTCCTGCCGTCATCCAATATGGGTCAGACATAGGATCAGTTTGGATGACAGCCGAATGCCTTCATATAGATTCCTTATTTATTTCTGTTTTACTCTCATCCGATTGAGTTGTATTGAGAGATCAGTCAAATAAAGATAAGCCAAAAAAGATCCTCAAGTTCAACGTACAAGTGCTCAGCTTGTGGAGAGCTTTTAGTCAGACACAACAACTTTGTGGCCTATTCTTCATCGCCAAACTCATCTTCACCTTCTTCGTCAAACTCTTCATCAAAATCGTCGTCAAAGTTATTGTCTTCTTCGGACATGCTTGACTAGGTTTAATCAATTTAATATATGTTATAAATTTTACCTGTAAGTTTTGCTAGTCTTTATTTGTCCAACTTTTGCTTGATGGTTATCATGCAAGAACAAATGGCCACAGTGCATCGATTTATCTGTCCCTCCTCTCGTGGCAAATTTGCCACTAACTGTGTGTGAAGCTTCTCCGGATGAAGACATTTAGTACATAATGGCTCATTATATGGCACGTGCATTAAATATATATACCATCCAAGGTATTAACTCACCCCAGTCATCTTTTTATATCTAGGAAATAATCTCATGCCATCATATGGGCCGCATAGACAAGGGCATCAACTGCAGTGTTAATAGCTGTGAAAACCAGGCCGAGCGCTCGATGAGTGGAATTAAGGCAAGCATGGCCCCAGATCTAGGATTGGGCGGTAGCAAACGAGTCTATCTTTGCAGGGATCATTACAAAGAATGGAAAAAACTCACCAAGGAAGATAGAGAGAACGAAAGAGCCAGATGGGCTTAAATTAGATATAAGATTAGGATTAGGACTAGGTTTAGAATATGCGACTGTTGCAGCTCCATACTGATTTCATTGAATATGAGCCAATTGAAAAGGAGATTAAGGATGCTGAAGATATCGTACGCCCATCTAAGATTCGACTCGAAGATCTGGTGGTAGTTTTTGTAGCCGTTGAAAACCTAGACGACGAAAGTATTGCCAGGATGGCCGTCGATGAAATAAAGAAATATCTTGAGATAATCAAGAGTACCCGACTGCTAATCTATCCTTACGCTCATCTGAGCTCTGACCTCGCGCCACCAACTCTCGCAATAGACATTATTAAGTCGCTTGAAAGCTTTGCCAAGGGATCTATAAATCAAGTCTACCGTGCCCCTTTTGGATGGACAAAGTCATTTAACATTAAAGTAAAGGGCCATCCAATGGCTGAGAATTCTAAAGAGATTTCAAAACATGAAGAGCATAAACCTGCTGACTCTTTGCATGGGGAAACGGAATCATATGCACTCAAAGATGAGGAAAAATTAAAGTCATTATGGTATGTCATGCAACCAGCAGGACAGATGACTCCACTTGACACATACAATTTTAAAAAACAGGATGGGAATCTCCAAAGATTGTCAACTTATGAAATAGCAAAGAATAGATCTATCAATGAACAACCTGCACACGTACGATTGATGAAGAAATTGGCTATCGCCGACTATGAACCCGCATCCGATAGTGGTAATATCCGCTATTATCCAAAAGGCAGACTTATGAAATCGCTTATCGAACAATATGTCACAAGGCGAGTAATGGAATATGGTGGGATTGAGGTCGAAACACCTATAATGTATGACACCAAGCACCCTTCGCTTCAGAGTTATTTCAACAGATTCCCTGCAAGGCAATACAGCATCAATTCAGACAACAAACAGCTATTTCTACGCTTTGCTGCATGCTTTGGTCAGTTTCTAATGGCCAAAGATTTCAATATCTCATACAAACATCTTCCCTTAAAATTGTATGAATTGACAAGATACTCATTTAGACGTGAAAAAAGTGGTGAACTAGTGGGCTTGCGACGATTGCGTGCATTCACTATGCCTGACTGTCACGCATTTTGCAGAAATCTGGATCAGGCAAAGGAGGAGTTTCTTAAGCGCTTTGAGCTGTCAATAAGCGTACTCAACGACCTTGGCCTAACAATCAACGATGTGGAAATGGCCATAAGGTTTACAGAAGATTTTTACACCGAGAACAAAGATTTCATGATGGAACTTGTCAATAGGTTTGGCAAGTCGGTGCTAGTTGAAAAATGGAAGGAGCGCTTCTTTTACTTCACACTCAAGTGGGAATTCAATTTTATTGATGGTCTTGGCAAGGCATCGGCTCTCTCAACCGACCAAATAGATGTTGAGAATGGCGCGCGCTATGGCATAGAGTTCGTTGAAGAAGATGGCACCAAAAAGAATCCTATAATTCTGCACAACTCACCTTCTGGAGCAATCGAGCGGATAATCTATGCGCTATTAGAAAAATCCGCCAAGATATCGAAAGAAGGCGGTATCGCCTCGCTACCACTTTGGCTTTCACATACGCAGGTTCGTGTAATACCCGTCAGCCAAGAACATATTGCATACTGCGAAAAGATACTGACTGAACTGACTGAAAACCAGATAAGGGCTGACATAGACGATCGCGATGAAACTGTAGGCAAAAAGATACGTGAATCTGAAACTGAATGGGTGCGCTATACTATCGTGATTGGCGACAAAGAGATCAACTCAGACAGGTTGACTGTACGCGACAGAAATGTAGGCAAACAGCGAGAGATTACTCTAGGCTTTCTGATAAATGAAGTCAAGGAGCAAACAAAGGACAAGCCCTACCTTCCACTGAACCTTCCCGTGCACCTATCATCTAGGCCGCAGATTATGGTCTAGCATATTTTTGCGATAATATTCTATACAATGTCTGAGTGGCCAATGTGCCTTCACGGTAGTCGTCCCTTTTTAGGGAGACCTCAACTATGTCCATTCCAATCAGACAGGCTGATAAATCTATAGCTTTGACCAATTTCAATACCTGAAAAGGGTTGAGGCCAAATGGTTCTGGCGTACCAGTACAGGGTACATACGGTAGATCGTAGACGTCAATATCAAATGAAATGTAGATATTTTTTCCCGCAGTGGCCTTTTGTAAATAACTTGCGACGATATCGATATCATTATGCACGTCCCATGCATTAAAGGTTGTAACACCGTTTTTGTTAGCGGTTTCGTTTTCTTCTTTGTCTGTTTGTCGAATACCTATCTGAATCAAGTTTTCCCCCGGAATATATTTTAACAAATGGTAGAATGGAGTAGTGTGGCAGACCTTCAAATTCCCGTAGTTGGGCTTCATGTCCCTATGAGCATCAAAATGTATCACTATTGGATCTTCTTGAGCAAGCGCCATCAATTGATAGTATGATAACGTATGCTCACCGCCAAGCATAACCGGGATCTTGCTGTCATTACGAAGTGAAGCAACTACCCTTGGAATGGTTGATTCAAGATGATCGAGCATTTTGACAATGCTCTTTGTCTTGGGCAACCTTAGGTCCCCAAGATCAAATATTCCGATGAGGTCATGAATATCGGTATTTTCATCCAGCATAAATGTCTCGATCTGCAGAGCGGAAGTCCGCCTTATTGCTTCTGGTCCTCTTGATGTTCCTTTGCCGAAGCTTGTAGTAATGTCAAGAGGTACGCCATAAATAGCCGCACTTGCTTCCTTGAATGAAATTCTAACTGGAGTGTCTGCAAAACTATATCCTGCTTTTGTCCTTTCTGGCACTGCAAAGAGCGAAAATATATCCAACTCCCTTCAATCTTCAAAATCTGCTGATAATAATATATTATGATGCTGGCCTGCTCCAAAATAGTTCATCAAGACTCTGTTGTCGCGGCTTGCCTAGTATTGACTTGAAGTCCACATTTAAGGCAGACAATACTTGTTCGAACGTGGACTCCATTGTTTCCAGATACTTCTCAGTGTCGATTTCTTCAGGTTTGGAAAGCTCGACTGGCCTTACACCGTCACCAGCCTTTATTTTCACATAAGAAATAACATCACCGGCTCGAACCTCGCGTTTGCTGGAGTCGGCAAGCATCTTGGCTGCCTTGATATGTTGTGGCAGGCCTTTATAGATCTCATTGCTACTGCCGTCCATTGTTTTTGAGCCCGTCTTTTTGCCATATGTGCTCAATGATTTGTTGATGGTGACGTTAAAGCTCAATTCTTCAAGTGGAATTTTGTGAGTTTCCAAGTTCTTGGCATTCTCTTGAATGACATTCTTGATTTTTTCCTTGGCAGATTCAAAATCTTTCTCAGAGTTGATCTTGCTGAGTATTGCCA
The DNA here is from genome assembly GCA_045809625.1 of Nitrososphaera sp. Taxonomy (GTDB): domain Archaea; phylum Thermoproteota; class Nitrososphaeria; order Nitrososphaerales; family Nitrososphaeraceae; genus Nitrososphaera. The sequence continues at coordinate 67,566 of JBJMEA010000049.1, forward strand.
AGATATCATAGAATGCCTTCCTGATAAATGGGGGAGTGTGGGACTTTTTGCCTGTAAGTCCTTTTACATCGACTGTCCCATCTGATAAAACTCCGAGGTAGTTCTTTTTGAGGTCGCTGAACACAACATAGCGGTATTGTTTATCTATTTCAAGGTCTACGCCCAGCGTCTCTCTGGCCCACTGCACCAGCTGCTCTATATGTTTTTGATCAGGATTGCTGAGGAAAATACTGTCAGTATCACCATAGACAACTCGAATCCCGATTTCTCTGCATTTGTTAATAGTTCTATTGATAGTTGTCCTGCCAAGAGCTGCAGTGGCATCTGCTACTGGCAGGCAGTAGAGGGGGAATATTGTTGCTCCCATGACGCCATAACTGGCATTGAGAATGACTTTGATAGCTTGACTTACTACATTGTATAGCTTGCGCTCCTCAGGGGGGAGCATCTTGTCCTTTGCTAGGTGTTTGTAATAGTTGACCCTCAGGTCACGAAGCGAGCCTATGAGGAGTGAAGTCAAACCTCTCCTGTGCTTACAGACCCAGTGGGTTGTGCCTTCTATTCCATTTTCCCTACAATCCTCGTGGGAGCAATTGATGGTTTCGTACGATAAATTATGTACTTTGATGATGCTGGGATAGAGGCTTGCAAAGTCTAGGACAATGACATTAAAGTGTATGCCTGGTACGGGCTCGACTACTTCACCGCCTCGATATTTTTTCTCTTTGATGATGGCTGTAGTCGATGAAGTACCTTTTCTCTCAAGCTCGCTCCTGCTGGGTATCAGTTCATTTCGCTGGCGATGTTCATAGTACAAAATGCCCCTTATCCATTGGTTGACGCCAAAGCGTGAAATATCATCTACTGACAGTCTGCCAATTCTTGCGACGGCGACTAGCAGTTTCATCAGAAGATTATCATTAAAGCTGGTCAGCCTATATGTGAGGTCCGCGTCTTTAAGACAATATTCTGCTAACTTTTGAACTGGCAAATCGCTTATCTCTCCCTCAAACTCTATTTTCGAGTCACCCAATAGTGCTTCGCTGATAGCATTCAAAGTATGGTCGGTGTAAGCGCGACTAAAAGCATAGATCTGAATTGACCTATTATCAAATGTCCTGTAGAGGTCAATGTGGATACCATGTCTGATGCTAACCGGCTCTGCTTGCATTCCATGTTTGATAAACGACTCCTTTTTGACCACTATTGGCACCTTGTCCCTTGAGATCGCAATGCCGTTCAGATCAATACGAGGATCAAGCGAACGTGCATAGAGATAGGGTAGATCAAAATCGTCACCATTGAATGTAAGTATGATCGGATATTCCTTGATTATTGCAAATGCTTTTTCTATTAACTCTTTTTCGGTTGCGCAGGACTCTGCTTCAGGAATTAGCGGTGTCCCATCGCTTGGTATACTATCTGAAAGTACAAGTACTTTCTTGAAATTGTCGCTTCCCACAAATCCTACAGCTGTTATACGTCTATCGTGGTCTCGTGGATTTGGCATTCTTCCCTCTTCTGTCTCAACCTCAATGTCTATAGCTACTCGCTTTAGCTCTGGTATTGGCTGATTGAGAAGTTTGGCCCAATTCGTAATGTATTGCCTATATTCCTTGCCTGCCTCACCACCTTCCTTTATCTTATCCCACAGTAGACTCTTAAGTGCAAATTCCACCTTCTCAGAAATAGGATACTCAAATGACGTAATCTGTTCGTCGTTTCTAATATAATATGAACCTGGTATCAGTGCGCGATCGTAAAGATAGTTCTCGTGATATTTGATGTCAGCTTCCCATGATGTCACTTTTTCCCGAAAGCTATGGTCGGTGCCGCCTATTGAGAGCGGATCTGGCGCAACCACCTTGAGGACTTCAATTTCCTTATCGAGGATGATGTCTTGTTTCTTCATTGGTTCGAGTATAAATTTGGTCTCCTTTTGTGCAATCTGCTGGGCTTGGTCTGCAAAATTCATCTTTGTATAGCAGTAGGGTTTGTGGTCAGTCCTATCGCGCCATTGATAAATAATTTTGTCCTCCGGATCATAAAACTTGAGGTATACTTTCTTCTCCTCGCCAGAGTAAACTGCGGACAGCAACAGCATTGGCCTGCTATCTTTGGGCAACTCTGGCAAGCTGTCAAACCCTTTTCTTCGATCTGAAACAAATTCCTGTTGCTGAACCAAGATACAAAGATTGTTTGTCAACAGATCGATATTAAACGTTTTATCTAACGGGCAGATTCATGCTCTATGTGGACTGTAAAGTCGCAGTAATCGGTGGTGGTGTGCTTGGAGTGGCAATCGCATACTTTCTATCCGCTCACGCCAAAAATCCTGAATCTGTAGCATTGCTAGAGCAAGAAAAGAATATTGCAGCGCATAGCAGTAGTAGGAATACTGGAAAGGTGCATGCGCCATTTCTATATGATCCTGTAAAAAAAAAGACTTTTGCCAAAGCTGCTGCGCTTGGCTTTGAAATGTGGCAAAAGTATTCCAGTTTCAAGAGCCTACAATTTAAGCGTGATGGCGTCCTTGAAGTCGCACTTGATGATAAGGGAATTGATCGGCTATACAAGTACTTGGAATGGGGGATTACAAACGGCCTTTCAAAAGACGAATTGCAATTGCTTGATAAAAATGAAGTTGCACGAATAGAACCAAACGTGAAGTGTGTCCACGCAATTTATTGCTCTAAAGATGCGTCGGTCAATTATGGCGCATTTACAAATGGGCTCCTAGAAGATATTAAGTCCTTTGGTGGCAAACTGCTCTTGGGCCATAAGGTTGAGCGAATATCCTCGTACGGTCAAGGGCTGTATTCAATGACTACAAACCAGGGCAAAGCGGTTAGAACAGAGTATCTCGTCAATGTGGCCGGTGGCAGCTCCATGGATATTGCCCAGATGATGGGTATAGCGGGGGGTTACACCGACATCCATTTTAAAGGAGAATACTGGCAGGCGCCACCAGAGTATCATAACATTACAAAGCTGTCCATCTATTCGGTTCCTAAACATCCTGAATATCCATTTCTAGATCCGCACTGGATCGTGAGAGCAGACAATACTTGTGAGGTTGGCCCAAATGCTGTGCCTGTGTTTGGTCCTTATGCCTACAACTGGCGTAGGAACTTAGTCGACATGTTACCAAAAATAGTAGAGTCATCTCATACAGGTGCGCGGAAAATTTTTTTTGACAGGCAGTTTCTGTCGCTTGTAAACACAGAGTTGAGGAGCTCTTTATCCAAGACAATGATGATAAACAGAGTACGTGAATTCCTGCCGCCTCTCCGGCCATCTGCTTTTAACCAGCGTGGGACAGCCGGCATAAGATCGTCAGTCATTGACAGGAACGGCAGATTCGTACCTGACACACTCATACTCGAGCATGATTCTTCTTCTCTTCATGTACTCAACTATAACTCGCCAGGAGCCACAGGTGCACTGCCTATGGCAGCCAACATTGCAAGTAAGATAATAAGATCTGGCGCAATAAAAACAAATGACCAATCAAAGTCGCTGTGGGATGCTCAAACAATTGCCGATAGAATGAAAGCATGATCAATTTTTTAAGGTACCATCAGTCACGATAGGGTTAATAATATTGCTCAAGGAGGTTTTTCTTGATGCTCTAAGAGATAAAGACATCAAGATATCAAAGATAAAAGATTTAAATTTTAATAAAATTCTAGCAGAAGCATCATCTCGCTGGATTTCGTATGAACCTACCTCAGAAATATGTCAATCTGTTGGCATTGATAGTAGCTGGAACAGGCGTCCCTTTCAAGGTCTTCAGCTTTACGTCGTAGACGCAGTAGCAGTCACTAGCACCAACAAGATCTTGGCTGTGGAGTGGGAAGAAGACATAGTTGGCTCTGCAAGAAGCGAACTGCTAGAATCAAGAGCGATGGCAATGGAGGCATCAATCGCTCAAAATTCAACTGGAAAGGCTGACTGCATGTGCATCGATGGCTCGCTCGTTTCGCGCTTGATGAAAAGCAGGACTGAAGCAGCTAATGAAATAGTAAAAAAGTGTAGCGATTGCATCTTTATATCAAAGAGCTCTGAGAGCAGATTGCAATTCGGACAAATGGGGTCCAAGGCTGGCGACATTTATTATTATGGGCACACAAGCAAGAAGGCTGGCTTCAGTATTCCAATTAAAGCACGATTCTGTCATGCCCCTTTATTCGAAATCTATGCAAGGCTGCGCGACCATACTCCAATTATCCGAATTGAAATCATGAGCAATGCAAGTGAGCAAGAAGTAAAATCGACCTTGAATAATCTGCGATATCATAGCGTAGCTGGATATCCGTACTGTTTGAAACTGGCACACAATACCTGCAAGATAACTAACGAAGATATAGACAGACTCGCAAGCATATGTGGTTTACAGAATGAGCAAGGTGCAAGGGATGCACTAAATGAGTGAAGAGCTAGGTATTCTGATCGGTGTCACCAAGCCAGATGAGGTGACATTCGAATCAAGAAGGCCTGTTAGCATTGGCGAATACGTTATTCTAAACTATGGTGGAGACAAGGTGCTCGGGCTCGTTGAACGGTCATCCATTAGCAGCGATGCGCTAGGTAGCAGCATACGCAACTATGAAGAGGCATTTGAGAGCAAACAGGTTGCCTCCGAGAATCATCGAGATAAAAGTTACAAGGGCCACGTGCGCATTTTAGGCTATGTTACTGAATTGAAAAAGTGTAAGGCAATATTGCCTGCATTACCACCAGAGCCTGGCACCGAAGTGTATGAAGCGTCAGTTAAAGACCTTGCTGCCATTTTTGCACCCTCTGGACAGCAATGGGTAATGATAGGCAAGCTTCTCCGCAATAGTGCAGTTGACGCTCGAGTTGATGTTGACAAAGTTGTTTCTCGTCATCTTGCAGTGCTTGCCATGACAGGCATGGGCAAGAGCAATCTACTCTCGCTGCTGGCTAAAGAAATCGCCAGAATAAGTGGTACGATGGTTATTTTTGACTACCATGATGACTATTCTACACTTGACATGGGACCTAATAACATCAACCTGCTGGACGGAAGAATAAACCCGCGGCTCTTATCGGCAGACAAGCTTGCAGAGGTCATAGAGATTCATGAAAATGCTTCAAACCAGATGCATGTGCTTAGGATCGCATTCACCGAAGATGTCAAGCAGCGTAAGGGCGAGGATTTTTGGGATGCGCTCATGAAAGCTGCATCTGAAGTTGGTGTCGACAAGTCCTATCGTGAAGCTTCAGCCAAGGTTGTTGACAAGATCGATGATGCCCGGCGTAAGTTTCATACCATCTTAGATCCTGATATGACAGATCCATTGGCGCTCCTCAAGAATCACAAGATAAACATTATCAATTTGGTAGAACTTACTGAGCGACAGGCTAACATTGCCGTATCATTTTACCTTGAAGAGCTGCTAGACGATCGAAAAAAAGCAACTCGGCAAAAAAAGGGATCCGCTAAGTCACAACCGCGGTTTCCAGCACCGATACTCGTGGCAATTGAGGAAGCCCATGTATTTATACCAAAAGATGAAGACACAGATACAAAATATTTTGCTTCTAAGGTTGCACGTGAAGGGCGGAAGTTTGGGCTTGGCCTAGTCATAGTATCGCAGCGACCTAGAGGCATTGATGCTAACATCTTAAGTCAAATGGGCTCGCTTGCAGTAATGCGCATGATTCAGCAAGACGACCAGATGCACGTTTCTGCAGCAAGTGAATCACTTAGTCGAGATCTTATTGATCAGCTAACATCATTAAACCCTGGTGAGGCAATATTTGCTGGTCAATGGGTCAACTTGCCCACATTTGTCAAGGTGGATGAAGTCAAAGAGCGGAAGATAGGTGGAGACCAGAAGGCGGTTGAACAATGGAGTCAGCTGGCAGTATTGAAGGAACAGGTCGGCAAAGAATCCTCTGAGACCTACCTTCCATCAGGCTATATACAGGATTAGCAGTTGATGATCCTACAGAATACAAATGTTAATCTCGCACATCTCTGACCTTCACCTTGGATATGCGCAATTTAGCTTAGAGGAAAGGGAGGAAGATGTCTATCGAGTTTTTCATGAGGCCATAGACGTGTCAATAAATGAAGGAGTAAGACTAATCATTTTAGCGGGTGATCTATTTCACAATCCTCGACCGTGTGGAAAGGCGATAATTACACTCGGCAATACATTGAAAAAACTGAAGGAAAAGCAGATTCCAGTAGTTTTTGTGCTGGGTGAACATGACATCAGTCGTCTTCGAGATGTGCCATTTATCCACATTTACAGCAACCTTGGGCTTGCGAAGAAGCTTCGCTATGATGAACCTTTCAAAATTGAAAATTGTGTATTGTTTGGGGCAGATAAGGAGCGGCGCAGCAGTATTGATTTCCTAATCAAAAATATCCATCACGCTGAGCTTCTTGCAAAGCAACACGATGCCAAGAAGGTGCTTGTGTTACATCAGGGACTGGCTGATTTTAACAAGTTTGCAGGTGAGCTCAATTCCACCGATATTCCAAGTGGGTTTGACTACTATGCGCTGGGCCACTATCATGACCATATTGAAAAGAGGTTCGAATTCTTAGGCGGGCCGCTTGCTTATCCTGGCTCAATTGATCTGACTCCAAGCGAAGGGATCAAGGAGGTAGACAAAGGCTTTATCATGACCGACATGTCTTGCGAGGAACCATCAACACAATGGATACGACTTGAGAGCAGACGTCCGCAATTCTCTACCAGAATAGACTACAAAGATATAGCAAATGAGGTCGAGCTCATAATCAAGAAGGCAACAGACTATGACAAAAAGCCGGTTGCAAGGATAGAGATAGTCGGGAGCAATATTGATTCTAAGGCTATATCTGGACATTTGAAAAAGCTCAATGACTTTTGCCTTCATTACGTTTGGCAGCCACTCGAGGAACGTCTTGCTACTAGTGTGTATGATTCCCAGCCTGCAGACCTTGATGGTGAACTCTATCGCCTGTCTGCAGAAGCACTTGGGTCAGACGAGCTTGCAAAGTTTACTATAGGCGAAGTATTGCCGCTTGCAGCTAACAAGGATGCGAAGTCGGTTCTGGAAATACTGTGGCAAGCATACAAGTTAAACAAATTTGGAGGTCATAATATTAAATGATAAAGGATATTCAGCTGAAAAATTTTATAGCACACAAAGATACCAAAATAGAATTTTGTAAGGGAGTAACGATATTTCTAGGGCATAATGGCTCTGGCAAGTCTTCAATTATCGACGCAGTGACATTTTCGCTCTTTGGCAAGCATACAAGAAAGTCAAATAGGAACCTTGTGAGGCGAGGAGCTAATCACGCTATGGCACAAATGCATTTTGCTCTCAACTCCAAAGAATTTGAGGCTACAAGAGTACTAAACGGTTCAGGCCTCCAATCCTTTTCCCAGCTTGTACTTGTATCAGATGGAGACAAGAAAGTAAATAAGCCAATTGTCGGCGGCGAGCGCAGACAGTTCGGTGAATCAATGAGTGTCGAAATAGCACGGGTACTTGGACTGAACTATGAAAAGCTTCGTGTTGCTGGAGTAGTACAGCAAGGTGAGCTGACCCGAATAGTAGAAGCTCAACCAAAAGAATTTAAAGAGTTGCTAAATGGCCTGATTGGAATTGATCGACTCGACTCAGCTTATGAAACAATGCGCAATGTTATCATAGGCTTTCGAGAAAGACTGCGTGATGAGATAGGCTACACTGACGAGGAAGTTCCAAAGGTGGAAAGTCTGCTAGAGCAAAAAGAGAAGCAGCTAAAGGAAGGATCATCCCTTTTGAAGGAATTTGAAGATGAAAGGAGTCTGCTTGAGGAAAAATTAGCTCATCTTGAGAATGAAATAGAGAGAATGGAGCCGGTAATCCAAAAGACACAGGAACTTCAGAATTGCGAAAAACTGCTCGTCAGACATGTCATTGAAAGGCGCAGCCATCTTAGTACAGAAGTAAATCGAATGGAAAGAGTAGTCATAGAAGCAAAGAATTTGCTCGAAGTTCTGAAAACCAAAGAAGAAGTACAGATACGACTCAAGATGATAAAAGCTGAATCAGAGGAGATCCATTCAAAGCTTGAAGAAAATGAGGGTATAATAGGCAAACTACATGGCTTTCTAGAGTGTGCTAGCAAACTGCATATAGCGGATGGCAAATGTCCCGTTTGCAACTCTACTGTTACAAAGATCAATGAGATGTACAACTTAGATCATATTCAGCTCGGGATCAGCCGTAGATCTGAAGAAAAATATAAACTACAAGTAGCCAAGGTTGAGCTCAAGAAAGAAGAGCAAGAGCTGTTAGAACAGGACAAAAAGATAGTGGCAGCAGAAAAGTTCCTGTCAAATAATTCTATACTCTCTGAAAACGACTTGGCTCCGATTGAAGAAGACCTCGATAGTAAGAAAAATTATCTGGCTAAACTTCCTCACCAAATAGCTTATGTGGGAGATGATCCTTTTAAACTGGTGATAGATGGCATCTCAAAGACACTTGCTGAAGAAATCATTGCATTGCGCAGAAAAATAAGTGGGTTGAGCGTCCAGCAATATACAGATGCTAAGTTAGAGCGAACAAGGCTGATACAAGAATTGCAGAATGCAAGCGCCAGAACTGGTGAGTATAGACGTGTGTTATCTGATGCCCAGACAGCGATAGATTCTGCAAAGCATGCAATAGACCAGTTAAGACAGGCATATGAATTCGCCAAAGTGCTGGAAAGAATAAGATCGGTGATATTCAATAGGGATGGAATGGTGGGCATCAGCCTTCGCTCGTGGGCACTAGGAGTAATATCACAGAAAGCATCAGAGTATGCCTCATTGTTTAATATTGGTATTTCGAGAATTGAACTTACAGAAGAGGCGCGTGAGGTAGCGATAACGTGTTATGGCAGGCAGGGTGAAATTGATATGGACTCGCTTTCTGGAGGCGAAAAGGTCGCCGTAGCCCTTGCGCTTCGCCTTAGTATAGCCTATATGATGGGTTCAAACAAGCTTGATTTTATCATCCTGGATGAGCCGACCGCACATCTTGACGAAGAGAGGAGAAGGGGACTTGTTAGGATACTTTCTGATGCATTTAGAGAAGGTGTCGGACCACTGACCCAACTAATAATAATAACTCACGACTCTGAAATTTTTGAAAACTCCGAAGTCGATCAAATATTCCGGTTTACCATGACAGCTGATGGTTCGTGCATCTCAAGAGAATAAGAAGTCATCTTTGTAATCTTCTTCATAGACCATAAAATCCTCATGCTTCTTCAACTTCTCAGTGAATATTTTTTCAAATATTGAATATTGATATCTCTGACAACTTCATCTATAGACTAACTCCATCATAGAATGGTCGGTAATATGCCATTCTAATTTCTTTTGCCTGTCTTCGGAAAATCGCAACATGCACTAAGTATTTTAAGTCAATTTTGAATTCCACAGCCGTCATTGTGTCAAAACCTGAATGCCTGTCTCGCTATTGCTCCTTATAACTTTGGCAAGTGGCTTTGCATACAGATACCATGTGACTTATTGCGCTAGATAATATCTTGTAAAAGTAAGACGTCTTAGAATTACTCTTCAGAGCATTATGGTTGATGTGAAGAGATTGATATTTCAAAAATTGCTCTTATATTACTGCGTTCTATAGAATATTTCTTCGCAGAAAATATAAGATCGTATTTTGTTCTCAATTACGACTTTAATGGTATTGTATAATTTCGCCAATAATGAAATGCATCACATTAGAATATGGTGGTTATAGACTATTGTCCGTTGCCCGTTCTATTCTAGTGGTTGATGACGAGCTTGATATAGTATTGATCTTTAAGCAAGCATTGAGCAGGCAGGGTTATACCGTCTTTGGCTTTACTGATCCTTTGTTAGCTCTTGAACATTTTAAGGTAAACTCTGCAGATTATGGCTTGGTGATAACCGATGTTAGGATGCCTCGAATGAGCGGGTTTGAACTTGCCGCAAACATTAAGGTTATCAAGCCCGACGCAAAAGTGGTATTCATGTCAGCGTTTGAAGTGCGTGACCTTGAATTTTCAATGCCTGGCGTCAGGATAAACGACTTCCTCAGAAAGCCTGTAGATATCAAAACGCTCGTGAGAAGGGTCAAGCTGGCTATGACAAACTAGCAGTTATCAATTATCGCTCTACCTATTGCAAAAGTGATACAACAGAGGTACCGACGAAATCCGAAACTTCAAAATCAAAGGCATAGACTCACACCTGTAGAATACTCTGCATAAAATTTTTAGAAATAAATGTTGTCTCGTCATGTTATGATACATTGGTACTGCACTGTGCCTTCACGACGATTACTATCCTAGTGATCTGATGAGCAAATTAAAAATATAGGGCATAGGACTTGATTCATCTATGAGATAGTGAAGACGCATCAGTACGATGAAGTAGCGGCGACGTTAGCAAGATATGACAGAATATATAACTTTTTGGCTGAGCGCTAAAAAGAAATTCGGAATGATCAAAAAGAAAATATGGTGTGAGGTTTATGTTATATCATGTCACAAAACGAGATCGTGTATCTGAAATACCGAAACCTGGAAGACATGCTCAAGGTGATAATCTACTCCGCCCAGTCGATGCTTGGAGCCATTCCAATGCTCTATTATATTAACTATAATAGCAACCATGTCCTTTTTATTCAGACAGGTGCAGTTGGAGGTGTGACCATTCACTATATTGCTGAGAATCAAAAGCCAAACAAAAAATTCATTCAGCTAAAAAGGCTTTCTGGAGAATTCACATTCATTGATAGCATAGGCACTGATGCACAGTCGCTATACGTTCCAATATTAGAGCTGGAGAAGTCTACTCTAGCCTTTCCAGCTTTGTAGAGGAAAAGTTTTAGGGTAATGCGAGATAAATTTTCCATCAAGCCCCGAAAATCGCCCCGGAAGGTAAAACCTGCCAATGAAGTTTCAGAGGATGACATCAATACTTTTTTACAAGCGATCAGGAATTTCGATGGCTATCCGAAGCTGAGGACACTTCGCAAGATGCTTCCCTCTCTAACCCCACTCCAGTTAAACGTTATAGTACACTACTTGGAAAGATCTGGGATGATAGTTATTGATGCTGATGGATACATAACGTGGATGCGCAATGAAGACCCAGAACGCCTTACACTTGGCGAGGTGGCTGATATAAGCAGTGATCTCAAGGAACTGCTCAAGAAGCATCCTCTATAAGGGGGCATTTAACTTGCTGTCTCAAAATGAGATACTGTTGGTGTGGCGGTCAACCATACAGATTCCACAAATCACAGAAGCTCTTTAAGAATTGTGCAAAAGTTATGCAACTATTATAATTTTGCATCCTGCACAAACCAAAGATGCTTACGATATTTTTTCACCTCATGATTAGATGAATGACAACAACGCTTTCATATCAGTTTGAATATTGCAATCTATCTATCTATATCTCTTATTTGACTTTCTTGTCAGTCCAATCACGGACCAATCAAATTAATACTAAGATGCATGACAATCGAATTTTAGGATAAATATTTTCTCAATTCTTATGTCCCAATACTGCCCTGAGAAGTTAGCCAGTATGCCATTAAAAAAGCATCCTGCGGGATGTAGCAGATATTGATTCATTTAACAATGATGATTTTAGATTGATAGTTTTTATGTTTGTATGAACGGACGTCATAGTGTTGTTGGGGCCAATTACTTCAGATCAGATGTATGCTATCGAACAAAACGGCGATTCTATCATTGGTATGCGACGTTTTCTCATGATGGAGAACGCTGGCCATGGAGTAGCGGATTTTGTTGCCCGAAAGTTCAAGAACTTAAAGAATAAAAAAATAGTTACTGCGTGTGGCACTGGCAACAATGGTGGAGATGGATTTGTGGCATCTCGTCACCTTGCCGGATACGGGGCCAAAGTGACGGTCATCTTACTTGGGAGTCCTTCAGATTTAAGAAGCGAAGAGGCAAGACTAAACTGGAGTATAATAGAAAAGATGGATTCAATTGAATTAATATTTGGCAAAGACCTTACCCCCAACATAAAGGACCGAATTGCCGACGCTAACATTATCTTAGATGGCATATTTGGGACAGGTATTAAGGGTGAGATCAGGCAGCCCTATGCATCTGCAATAGATGCAGTAAATAAATCTAAGGCTTATGTCTTGGCCATAGATGTTCCTTCTGGATTTGACCCAAACACTGGGCAAATCCATAAAAAGTGTATTATGGCAGATGCGACTATTACGTTTCATAGATTAAAGGTTGGACTTGCAGAAAAGAAGAAGAATAAAAAGAAATACACAGGTCCTATATCTGTAGAGCGGATAGGGATACCGCCGGAGGCGGAAAAGGGAGTCATATGAAGCCTACAGTATTTCAGATCGCTGTAGGGCAGATGGCCAATTTTACCTACATAGTATCTGATGAGGAAAACGGCGAAGCTGCAATCATTGATCCTTCCTGGGATTTAGATAAAATATTCCATACATTGAAAAAGAACAACTGGCAGGCCAAGTATATCATCAATACTCATACCCATTTTGATCATGTGATTGGAAATGAGCAGGTGGCAGAGGTAACCGGTGCCAAGATAGTACAGCATAAAAACTCACAGTTGGAAAAAGATATTGCAGTATCTGATGGGGATATCGTTCAAATAGGGAACATAATGCTAAGGATTTTGTATACTCCTGGTCACTCCAAAGATAGTATGTGTCTCTTAGTCGATGATAAATTCATTCTAACTGGCGATACACTCTTCGTGGGCAACTGTGGCAGAGTAGATCTTCCCGGAAGTGACGCAAAAGAAATGTACTATAGCCTATTTGATAGGTTAGCAAAACTGGACGAAAATCTTATCATTTATCCCGGTCACGATTATGGCTCGACTTCTACATCCACAATAAGACATGAAAAGAAAACTAACTATATACTCCAGACTAGATCAAAACAAGAATTCCTAGATCTGATGACTGCTGGTGAATAAATGCACGACATAACAGCGTCTGAGGGGTTTGCAGTCAGAAGCTTTGCGACAAAAAATCCTGTTTTTGTGTGTGTAATATCGTATACTGCGACAAGCGAGATTTTCGGGCTTACTGTAGCCGGTGCAAACGCCAAACTAGTCGAATACACATCCGCCGCGGATGCAGAATTTCTGTATCGTGGACGTTGCAGCTGCATTGATACTGTCCCTGCTACCCCTGATGGCAAACCTACACCTGCACTGATTACCCGGACTGCGTTACAACTGGCAAGGATCCCTCATTTGGTAGTTGATGCAGGATCGAAGGTCAAGCCCTCAATACCGTATGTATCATTTGGAGTGGGACCTGGTAGAAACATCGTGAATGAAAATGCGATGGATGCCTTAAGCGTCGAGCGTGCGTTTGAGTATGGTGAGCTTCTTGGAAAACAACTGGCTGTCCTATCAGATCTGACAGTATTGGGTGAAAGCATTCCTGGAGGCACAACAACCGCACTCGCCGTATTGAGAGCACTTGGAATTGATGCAAGGTTTAAGGTAAGCAGCAGTATGCCAGAAAACCCACATGATCTAAAAAACAAGGTAGTAGATTCTGCAGTAACAAGAGCTATTTCTGATGGACTTGGAATGATTAACTCGCCTTTTGAAGCTATCTCTACTTTTGGAGATCCAATGATGCCTTCTGTAGCCGGCATTGCAAGCGGCGTGCTGTCTGCAAATGGAAAAGTTATGCTTGCCGGAGGCACTCAGATGGCTGCAGTTGTTGCAATACTGAAGCGCCTAGGAAGGTCCTTAAACGGTCTTTATATTGGCACTACAACATATATTACAAACGATTCGTCATCAGATCTGCTTGGCCTTGTGAGAATGGTTTCAAAGCGAGTTCCCATTTTATCTTGCGATCTTCGTCTAGGAGAATCAAGCAAGCCTGGCTTGCAGGCATTTGCAAAGGGATTTGTGAAGGAGGGTGTTGGTGCAGGCGGTACTTCAATTGTAGCTATTACAAAGTCGAGCGGTAAAATAACAGGTAAAAAATTAATGAACGCAATTGAAAAAGGCTATGAAGTCTCTATTGAGGGAACTAGACGCTACTAGCTGTATCCTACACTTCTATGGAGATATACGTGACGACTTAACTTTTAGGAAAATCGTAGTATGTTTGTGACGTTGTGTTATGACATTTTACGATCTATCTAACTGACTGTATGAAAAGTACGTGAAGCAATTTAGCAAGAATCATGTAGCTTGTCAATAGACAGACAGATAAGAAGGATGACCCGAACTTTGAGCTCTATCTGACCTTATAACTGAATTGCTCCAGTATACCTAAGAGAGCACCTGTTATGACCAATATATCTAGTGAGAACTGTCTGATTGTGGTCATTACACTCATAGATTTACTCAGAATAAAACCATACACAATATACAGGGCTACACTAATTGGGTTAAAATGACCAGACAAATTTAATAATTCCGTCTTTAGAAGACATGATTGGAGAGGACTGTCTAACTAGGAGTTAGAAAAATGGACAGCACATACCTTACCAATTTAGACAAAATAGCTACATATTATATACTATAACAAATCAAAAGTTAATGGGGGAGTATAGGAGCATGACTTTAGAATTTGAGCAGGCAGTAAAAGCGCTAGAGGAACGGATATACATTCTAAAGCAAGAACTCCTTTTTGCAATGGCGGCGGCACGCAAACCTGAACGTACTACTCAAATTATCACGGTCAAGAGAGAACTTGATAAAGCCGTAGAAGAGAGAATGAAATTGCTCCAGATTTATTCCAGTCCTCCTCCTATTTTCATATCCTCCTGATAACAACAATAACAAGAAAGATGGCATAACAAAAAAGAGAAGATGTGAAGCAGTATTATGATACCATTTCTCAATAATCCTCATCATACCTGAGGATTGGAATGGTGGATAGCCACAGATAGCATATAATTCCCCATTTAGAATTGAATCCGAAACACCGCAAGATGAATGGAACCGTTTGATCGACAAGGCTGACAATCTCAGCTTTCCCGTTTACTGATCTGATAGGTCAGTAACGGGCAACCAAATGAATACCGTATTTTTCGCAGTCACCAATGCCTGAACGGCGACCTTTGTCTGAACTGTAGTGATAGAAACACTTTTTCGTTTTTCCCCTCATTCTTGCTCATCTATCTTGTGAACTAAATAATTTTGTAGGTTTCAAGAAACCTGCGACCTTTTTTTCAGAAGTCTTAAACTTCTGTGCTTCTCCTTGTAGTCGTGTGTTGTAATATGGAGACAGGACTAAGATAGTAAGTAATAGATAACTTGTGAAAGAAGAAATCGCAAATAGGTGTGAAGGAGGGGAGAACCTAGAATGGATGGATATTATTTTGTCAGCAGCAACAAAATCACTGAAAGCTAAGAATCAAAGGTTTATCTTGCTTCATCTACTGTAGGTCAGACATAATGGAAGACTCATTAAAGAAATACAAAGATAAAGAAGGCGGCAGAAGCAGAAATGAATGATAAAAGAGAATTGCCCGGGCATAACGTTTTTTGACCTTGAGATCTTATCCTTATACTGATGAATTAATATAACAATAAAAACTATGGATAGACACCACCTCGTTATGGTTCGCCCTAACGACTAGGATGATTAACCTGTAATTTGCGTGATATGAAAGGGCTCGATGGATCTACAAAGCGCCATTTCTTATCTACTGCCTTAGTGATGCCGATCCTTGGTGTAGTTATAATATGGCTCGGCCTTCTTCCTGACTCAATATAAATCTCTGATTTGGGCTTGGTCATATCTGTTCCGTTGAGCAATGATGTAATATTAAGAGCTTGTGTCAGCTTGCCCGGACCAGATGTAAGTGATAAGATGTCATCGACTGGCCGGAATTGAATCATTAATTCAATGCCTTCTATGGGCTCAATCCCTCGAATCAGGACTGCGCCTGCCTCTGTATTGCTTCTTCTTGCAGAGACATTTAGGCAATAGTGGTTACCGTAGGTGAAATACACATAGGCCCTTCCAACGCTTCCAAACATGGCTTTGTTTCTTCCTGTTGGACCACTACATGCATGGCTTGCTAAGTCATCACCGTAGCCGTAGGCCTCCGTCTCTACGATTATGCCTGCAAGCCGATATTGTTTCTCCTCGTTAATTCTTATCGCGCGAACAAGCTTCTTACCAACAAGGTCTTTTGCTACTGTCTCAGTAGATCTCTTGTAAAATGATCCATTCTGAAAGCTCACGAATAATCCTCCAACGAGACCTTACTTTCTTCTTCTTCTTCCTTATTGATTTCTCTAGCCAGCTTTTTCAGATCAGCTTCTAGTGCAGAATGAAGATTTTTATTGTAAATAACAGCTGCTGGATGGAATGTCGAAAAGTACTTTTGACCTGCTCTCTCTACTATCTTGCCTCTATTTGCAGTCATTGAACTGCCGCCTAAAATCGAAGCGTATGCAGTCCTGCCAAGTATACAAATGACCTTTGGCTTGATAAGAGCAATCTGCCTATCAAGATATGGTCTACAGGAGGTAAGCTCATCCTCTTCAGGTACTCTATTATTTGGAGGCCTGCACTTGACTATGTTCGTGATGAAAACCTGAGACCTTTCTATGCCCGCTTTGTTCAGCAGGTTGTCCAAGATTCTACCAGCTGCTCCTACAAATGGCCTGCCTTTTTCGTCTTCGCTACGACCTGGCGCCTCTCCTATGAACATTATCTTAGCAGAAATCTGACCTTCGCCTGGTACCGCATTCTTCCTTGTCCGTGCCAGCTTGCAGAGGGGACAGCCTCTCACTTCTGTAGCAATTTTCTCAAGTGAATCGTCAGGCTTTTGAGCTGTCATTAGATATTGTCATCACCTCTTCTCTAATCGCATATGCCCTAAAAAGCACGTATTGCCTTTCTTTTTTTTACTAATCCTATTACCATAAGTATAATTCCTATAATGATGCCATATACAGAATAGACGTATGAATTTGTAATGATCGCACATCTACTTTCCATCCCTTCTAATTGATCTGAAGTTAAAACGGACCTATCAACTTGAACAAGGTCTGACAGGCACCTGAAGCCCTGAAAGTTAAGGTAAATGGCAACGGCTCCACTTGCCGCCAGTGTTATTGCTCCAATGTATATATACTTTGTAATTGATGGCAAGTCTAACCCCTTTCAGATCTGATCTGGCGGATTATGTCAAGTACGTCGTCAGCATCATCCGCCTCTGGATTAATCTCTAAATAGGAGTTCAGAATCTTCAATGCTTCCAAAGGATCACCTTTTTTAAGAAGTACGATCCCTTTGTCCCTTATAGCATCGGGGTTGTACGGATCAATTGCAAGCACCATTTCATTTGCAATATTGTACCTGTCCATGTCTTGTGCCTCGTAATAGCTTCCTTTCAGATTGTTCAGCATCCTTATTACAACCTGAGCTGCTGTTGCTTTCTCCAAAAGTGCATGTGTGAGAGGTATGTTCTGCTGCGGATATGCTTGGTCGATCAACGCTTTGAGCGAATAGTCGTCCATTATCCTACCGCCATTGAACGGATCGACAATAATCTCTCCACTGTTGTCCTCGAGAATATGCTTGATCAAAAAGTGTCCCGGAAAATTCACAGGGTACATCTTGAAGTTCACTGAACGGGCGACTCTTATGTAGAGTATACATAGTGTAATTGGAATGCCTCTTTTGCGTTCGATTACTATATTGAGGTAGCTGTTGAGTGGATTGTAATAGTCCTCTGTATTGGGTTTGAATTTTTGCACATTAAAGAGATGGTCATTGATCTTTTCTATTATCTGGGTCGGCCGCGGAGGGTTATTGCCGCCCTTTTTAAGCGCCCGAGCTATGTCCTCTCCCAACGCGTCTATCGATAACAAGAACTCAGAGACATCCAGACTAGGATAAGCAAGTATCCTGGCAAGATGCAGACCATACTCGGCCAGCCTGTCTGTGTCATCAGAGGATGTGATATAGGTCACAACACTACTTCTCCAGTCTTGAATCCAGGAATTGATATCGGCGGCCAACTGTGTTCTCAAGTGGCTGGCACATATTTATGTCAATCATAGAAATTTGATTTGGAACTCTAAAAATATACCTTATCATAAACTTTTCATTTTACGTTATTATTTTCACTTTAATAATGTTCCAAAATATACTTGGGTTAATAAAAATTAAGATAAATGCTTTTATTCAAACTTTCCAGCCTTCAATTAGATGTTAGACGATAAGACGAAGGGTATTATCGATAGAAAAATCACTTTTCTGGGTCTAGCTGCTATTATAGCGGCGCTGGCGGCCGTTACTTTCTCTGACAATGCGCTTGCTTATACAGCTGACGACCCTGCAGTAGTGTATTCCTGCTTTGAGACAAACGAGGATGGAAGCTATGTGACACAAACAAACAATGATACTGGCCAAGCAGAGCTTGTTCCTTGTGAGATTGATACTGGCGACCATGCATGGATGTTGACCGCCTCTGCACTGGTGCTCATGATGACCCCTGCGGGGTTAGCTATTTTCTATGGTGGTCTATCAAGGCAAAAGAATGCTGTAAATACACTCCATATGGTATTCATTACTACTGGAGTTATTGCAATACAGTGGGCGCTTTGGGGATACAGTCTTGCCTTTGGACCTGATGCAGGAGGATATGGATTCATAGGAAACTTCGATTGGGCTGGACTTCAGAACGTATTACATGATGTGCCTTCAAACCAGTATGCTACCACAATACCGCATACCACCTTTATGGCATTCCAAATGATGTTCGCTATCATTACACCTGCTTTAATCGTAGCTGCAGTAGCAGAGAGGATGAAGTATAGCGCGTTTATCATCTTTATAGTCATATGGGCAACATTCGTCTATGACTTTGCAGCCCATTGGACATGGCAGATCGCGGCACCTGACAACTATGGAATGAATCCTGGATATTGCGGGTTTGGATGGACGGGTTGTCTGGGATCACTTGACTTTGCAGGCGGAACAGTCATCCATATCACCTCTGGTTGGTCCGGTCTTGTGATTGCTCTCATGCTTGGACGCAGGTTGGGATATGGTAAGCTTCCCATGGAGCCACACAATATCTCACTGGTTGTACTGGGTGCAGCTCTTCTGTGGACAGGCTGGTTTGGTTTCAACGCAGGTTCTGCTGGTGCAGCAGCACCAAATGCTAGCAGTGCATTTGTTGCGACTCAAATTGCTACGGGTATGGCTGCCGTAACTTGGGTCCTCATATCTTGGGCGCATACTGGTAGACCTTCAACAGTTGGCGCAGCCTCGGGTGCAGTAGCTGGGCTTGTAGCTATAACGCCGGCATCTGGCTTTGTTTCTCCAATGTCGTCGATAGTTATAGGCATTATAGCATCAATTGTGTGTTATGCAGCAGTTGCGTTCAAGAATAGGAGGAAATGGGACGATGCCCTTGATACCTGGGGCGTGCATGGCGTGGGTGGTCTTGCAGGAGCTCTTCTGACAGGCATCTTTGCAGAAAAGCGATTCACCTCTTGGGGAGACAACGGCCTTGCATTTGGCAATCCTGCTCAGCTGTACGAAAATGCAGTAGGTGCATTTGCAGCACTTGCATGGGCGATGGCTATTACTGCAGTCATTGTCAAGGTAATGGATGTGATTTGGCCTGGTGGCATAAGAGTCACTCCAAAGGAAGAAGAGATCGGTCTGGATCTTGTACAACATGGTGAAAGAGCATATGTAACTGGATAGGCGGTCTGTACTATCTTTCTCCCTTCTTCTTTTTAAACTTCTGTTCATACACGAGAATAATGCATCAAATTTGAACATGGCAATCTCCCATTATGAAATCCATGTATGTAATTATACGGAAAATATAATTTGCTAATGGAGGGCCCTCGATCGTTCCTCAATAATACTAGGATCAGATCCCATTAACTGAATGCAATTCCTAAAATGCCGTAGAATCTACACTATGGTAGAATGTCTCTAGAATAGTGGATCAAAGAAAGAGCAAGACTCAGCAAAGCAGCATAACTATTCCATTTTTGAGATCAATGTTTGCGTGATGTATAAAATCTAGAAAGCAGGCATCAATATAGATAGCCAATCTCTCCATGGTTAATGGTAATTTTTTGTTAAGAGGTTTTATATATGATTATTCTAAGGTTGAGTGTAACTACCGCTTTTCTTAGTTTAAGTTATATAGTAATCATGCATTAAGATTATATACAAGCATTCAGTTTGGGCAGATACTCTTGGAGTCTCAACAGCAAAAGGAAGCTGAGGTTATAAGTGAGGTTCTGCTTAAGGCAGCTAGCGAGCCGAAATTCCGTAACGAGCTGATCCGTGATCCAGACATAATCTTAGAGCAGTATGATGTATCTCCAGAAGCCAAGTTGATCATCCGACAAAGCATCATAGATCTAACACAATAGCTCAATATTTTTGCAGACCTGGTAAGCTTTGATCGATAAGTTGCTGATCCATTAAAAATAGTGCCCGATATAAAAGAGGTATGACCTTCTTTGCTGTGTTATATTGCAACCATAAATTTTATTAAAAAAGATAAACAAGCGACAATTATCTGAGTTTAGGTTCAACTATTTGATCATTTTGCTGGGCATATAATAATGATATATCTGTATACCCGTAGTAGAACAGGGAAGCAAAAATTGCTAGCCCGTCCTAACTAGCCTTCTACCTGTATACCATCTATAGATGATGTAACCAACAGCAATTATTGCTATTACTATGATAAGCGGCTGAAGTAGGTAAATTACTATAGCTGCAAGTATTACAAGGACGGCGATAACAATCCAATCAAGTGCTCTTAGCGGTCTTGCCATAACGGAAACGATAAACCAACATTGCTATTCAGCATTTGTAACGATAGTTATTAAGTATTTATCACCATTTTTTACCTGCGAACTGTCTTATGTGATAATATAGATATTGCTGAGCATATCCTGCATATTTGCCAAAATACTTTCTTGCGCTATCCGACAGTTGCTCATACAGGTGGGGGGCAATCTTATCATAGAACGTGCCTTTATAAAGCCAATCATAATGTCTAGCAAGTACTCTGGCAATCCACACATCTATTGGAAATGCATCAAGCTTTTCAAGTGAAAACAAAAGTATGCAATCTGCCGTCTTGTTTCCAATTCCATAGACTCGCAGCAATTCTTTTTTTGATTCATAATATCTTGCTTTTCCTAATAAATCAAAGTCGAGTCCCCCACTTACAATCTCATCAGCAGCAGCTTTTATTGCCTTTATCCTATATCCAAGGCCGCAGTCACGTAGCTCATCTACGCTTGCTTTATTGATATCTTCTGCTGAGGGGAATGTAAAGAGGTCTATTCCATCTACTTCTGTGTGCTTGCCAAACTTTCTTGTCATATTGTGGAGCATCCTTCGAATCATAGGTATGTTGGTATTGCTTGCACAAACAAATGAGAATAGACATTGATGAGGCTCCTGCCTTAAGAGGCGGAGCCCAGGATACAGCTTGATGAGTCTACCTACAAGTGGGTCTTGTGATATTTCTTTAAAAATGTCTGTGATGCTGTCATCCAATCTGAATATTTTCTGGTAGCTGGATGTATCTTCTGGGAAGGAAAAAAATTCAATGCCTTTGTCCGACTGTGTGAATTTGATAATTTGACTGCCATGAATGCCATACCATGAATTCTTGTGTTTTTCCCAAAGAAAGACCTGTCCGCTGTTTATGCTGATGACAGGATCAAATGTATAAAAAGGGTATGCAATTATTATATACGAACCCATGTCACTATTGAACTTTTTCAAGAACTAAAATGCGATTCTAGTATAGGACAGCTGCACACAATATAGTTATTTTGTCTTAGATCTCTGTATGCTATCTTCGAATTCTCAGTCATTCTCATAAGAAATTTTGTTTTTAGTAGGGACAACCGTGCTAGGTAACATTAAATAAATGATATTGGTGTTTGCTAATAAGTATGACTTCTAGCGATTCGAGTGATCCTGTGGAAACTTTTAAAAAAGTGATCACAAAGGGAAGTGAGGCACAGAAGGAGTTCATTAGACAGTTTTCCAATCTTCAGCAAGATGCAGTGCAGAACTACTTTGCAGTTCTTCAGAGTCTGACATTCAATAATGCAATGTTCAAGACCACAGTACAGAGCGGAGGCAGGATTTCTATTCCTGAGGCAGAAAGACAGGCACTCAATATAGAAGATGGAGATCTTGTTCAGGTGATCGTGGTACCTATAGAGCGTCGGCGCAAAGGATCCATGCAAAAGGAAACGTAACTATTGCTCCCTGTCTATGAGAAACTTCAGAACAATTTTGTTAAACATCATGGGTTTTTCTACATATGGTGCATGACCACAGTTCCTTATAACTGCAAGCTCCCTTTTTGGGATTTCATTATATTCTTTGGCGTACTGTAACGGTATCATCCTGTCATGTTCCCCCCACACAAGAAGAGTCGGAGCAATGATTTTGGAAAGCCTACCACTCAGCTTGGGTGCATATCTTATACCAAGCACTGTTGACATGAACGCATATTTTGCATTAGTAAGTCTCATCCTGTTTACAAAGTCCATGACTATTTCTTCATTGACAGCATTAGATTCGTAGGCCATTTCCTTGAATGCATCATAGACGTGCTCGTATACTGGATATAAGGCAGCCATGATATATCTGTCAAGGGTGGGAGTCGATGTCTTCATCATTCCTGCAGGAGATACCAGAACTAATTTCTCGATCATATTGCTGAATCTGATAGCAAATTCGGTAGCAACGTGACCTCCAAATGATGAACCTATTATGCTTGCCTTGGATATACCGAGGTTGTCAAGGAATGATCTGAAAAAGTCAATGAAGAAGTCCATTGTATATTCTACAGCAGGTTTGTCGCTGTAGCCAAAACCAATGATATCCGGAATTATTATGTGAAAATACTTTGATAGAGTCGGAATTACCTGAGACCATCTTTCAGCAGATGCACCAATGCCATGCAAAAGAATCAGAGTATTGCTATTAGGCGACCCATAATCGAGATACCTTATGGTATAACCGTTGACATTGGTGAACTTTTGTGGCGTTGACTGCTCGCCCAACCAGTTCCATATATGAAAACTCATGTAATATATTTATGCAATTATCCTGAAATAGAGGGTAATCTCTTACAACAAATCTATTATTGAATAGTCTCATCTCTCATTTCAGTCTTGTACTGATTGTCAAGCATACAATGTTAATTCCATTATTTGGTTCAAGGTTCCCGTCAAATGTTGGGCGCTCCTTCTCAGGATCTTTTTTATCATTGCGTATATGTCTTATAGCATAGCGCAACTTTCCTCATCCGATACTTTCCAAGTGTGCTTGATACTTTTCTATTAAAGAAGCTCTGACAGGTATAAATTCACCACTTTCCTTACTGAATCAAATATCTCTGCCAAAATATAGGTTATAGTATGGCGGTCTATGCCTTTTCTCCAAGTAGAGGTTTCATAAAGAAACTACTATAAAAAGCAAAAATACATCGTTATATAGTAATATTTGCAATCTCGTGTAATATAGTGTCTATATGCCCTCGATATTTAGAATGTATTTTGCATGGTCTTCGCATATTCTCTGAAGACTCTACTTCAGTCATCCCGAGGCTTGATCTCACAACTAAAATTGCGAAGTGGGTTGTACCATTAGCCTGTTGGAGGTTGCTCTTCTGGTTTGATCTCTTCTGCTTCCGAACTAGCGTAATCCTGTAGGTCTGGCTTCTCTTCTTCTCTAACTTGAGGATTCGGAACTTCTTTTGTTTGCTCAGTTGTTTGGCTCTGATCTACCTGCCTTTGCTCTCCGCTACCAATGGTTTCAGCCGTTGCGAATCTATCTCCTACATGCGTTATTTTGACTCTGGTTCTCTGTCCTACTCTTCCACCTTTTACAAAAACAATAAATCCTTGAATTCTAGCAACCCCGTCACCTTTTCGACTAATTTCAGTAACTTGAACATCGTATTCTTTGCCGCTTTCAACTGGTTTTGGACCACCAAAGCGACTGCCTCCGAACCGTCCTTGTCTGTACGACATTCAATTTGTAGTGTACAGCATGACAATTAAATAGAAGTGATGCAATTATAGTTCAAATTGTTACAGGTCGTTTATTCACTAGTATTTTATAGTAACAACAGCCTTTTGAAATTGTCCTGGTCATGTCCTCCCTTCTGTATGCGTTGACAGATCAGCATATGCCTCTTTGCGAGTTAGTGTGTATATGTTCTTACATACTTCATCAATTGATTTGATTACAGTTCACTATGATAAGCAAGATCCATACTAGGGTTTAGGGAGACTCGTATAGTATAATTGTTAGTGATAGTTAAATTGTTGTTATGACAGAGAGTATTAGACCAATCTTAAATTGGCTACAAACTCCCATGATAAACATTCATCACCTTCAAATCAGACTGAGGGTACACAGAAATATCATAATTTAGAATATGATGATAAGGCTATTGAAGGTTTGATGCATTACTTCAAATTTCAAACTTATTCAGAACTACGATGGTTCCTGAGATGCCTGAGGAAAACTAATTAAAATGTTAAGCTACGGTATCGTGATTAATCCTGTTTCCTCTAATGTACCTTAATAAGGCATCAGAGTCATGTTCAACCTTAAAATATTGCTTCATGTTTTCAATGGTCTTATCATCGTACACATGATGGTGTTTTCTATTGACCTCTTGCTTTTCTCGAAAAATTTCTGATGCCATAATAGAAGTTGGTATTCATCATAAATAAAGAGTTTCGTTAGATAAAATATAATTGAGTCTGTTCCATAAGACTTGATATCACTCCTCTTATTCTTTAAGGAAATATACAAAGAATAATCCCAATTATCTTCCATGATTGTAATACTGGGCTATTGTATAGTGCAACGTATCCTTGAAATTCCTAGTCTCTTTGATAACGCGATAAAGCGTTCAAATTTGGGCGTAATACTGTTGTGGTTTAAGCACAGCTTATTATGGTTTGATCTTCTGATTCTCCGTACGGAAACACTACCTTCGGACTGCATGAGAGTATCTGTGATGGTATAACAATCAGAGAACAACAACAAGTAATAGAACCAGTGGTCAACGTAAGGGAAACAGACCATACTATGAGAAGAAATTGGCCCCAGAGGAAAAGCGACTGCATATCTGATTCGTTAAATTTTTTCTATCTGTGAAATAAAATTTGAAAATAAAATTAAAAGTAGTTAGGTTTGATCTTTGAGTTATTCGTTCTTTGTTTAGACCTGCGCAGGGGTCTTTTACCAGTATTTTGCCTTTATCTTTTCAATAGCGTGCTCGTGTTCAAAGCCCTTTTTCCTTGCAAATTTCTCCATTGCAGAGAGAGGTACTCCTCCAAGGGTTGAAGCCATCTGTGTGAAGAACCAGTCCTTCATGGGGTTGTTGTGTCCTACCTTGCCCATGAACTTTTTGATGCCGTATTTGAAGTTGTGCTGCCATGTCTTATACATGACGCCAAGCTTCCCTGGATCCATGGTATTGCCAATATCAAAAAAGTCTGATTTCTCAAGAAGTCCAATAGGCACAAAGGTAAGCGGTGTCGTAGTGAACTTGCTGTCTGGCTGCTCAGTCT
Source organism: Nitrososphaera sp. (assembly GCA_045809625.1). GTDB lineage: Archaea > Thermoproteota > Nitrososphaeria > Nitrososphaerales > Nitrososphaeraceae > Nitrososphaera. The sequence goes on from JBJMEA010000049.1 coordinate 93,200, forward strand.
CGATCTCATGTATAAGCTGAATTGTCTCCCAGCTGTCCTCTTGCGTCTCATTGTTGTCAAGACCCATGATGAGCGTGAATGCAGGAACCCAGTAGTTCTCATTGAGTGTCTTAACGGCCGTCTTGACTACCCAATGCCACTCTTCCGGCTTGTATGGCGCAAGCTTGCGATCTGCATACTTGCCAATGAGCCTTATGCTCCCTGTTTCAAAACCGCATTGTATCCCTATGTGGTTATCGGGGCTGGCTCTAATTATCTTCGATATATTAGGGATGAGTCTTTCATCTGCAATCGCACCGGCGAGCGTCCCATGGGTTGGGTTCGTATGCTCGATGCCAGTTGCCATAATCCCCTTGAATAGCTCTTCCAAGGCTTCCCTATTTGGCTGCATGTTTTTTGTTGTCCTAGGGTTGAGGCCATATACGAAAATATCATCGCTATGGACCCAGGCATTCTTTAATCCACCGTACTTCATGTTAACTTCTATTTCCTTTTGCACCTTTTCGACTGGATAATACCTGAGTGGTCTCAGTGTTACATCGCAGAATTTGCAGCCACGTCCACAGCCCCGCATAACCTCGACCATGCCATGCATGCTAGGGTTTACGATCGTTGGAATCTCACTGACCGATGGTTCATTCCAGTAGTGGATGAATCTCCCGTGAAACGTTCTGTCATTTCTAACAAATTCTTTGATCTCTACTTTGAACTGGCTCTTCTTGAAGGGATTTGCAGTGTCACACTCACCTGCAATAATTGCATCAAAGAACTTGCCTCCTGCTCCATCGATTTCGGGACCGATACCCCCTAGTTCACCTTCTACTATGCCATAAAGGCCATACTCCTCTATTTTGGCCGGATCATAGTTATACTGCCAAGTGCCCGAGGCACCAGCAATCACCTTTGCCTTGCTTCCTGTTTTTGCCTTGGCAGCATTGATCCTCATATGAAGCTCGCGGTTGTAAAATTCATCATAAGACATTTGTTTACGGCCGTATGTGAAGGTCATGGTGACTGGACCCATCCCAAGTGGATCCATTTCATAAGTTCCCACTATTTCAGTTTCGGGCCCAATGAATTTCTCGATATGATCTGGGTGGGCAACCACCACGTCCTCCTGCTTGTAGCCATCCCTCAAGAGCGCCGACTCTACTTTTCTGAGGCCATAAGGAGCGTAATTGGCAACGCCATTTCTATGGTCAATAGGATTGCAAATAAAATCAAAAAGGACCTTTGGTGTAACCTGGTTGCGCATAATATAGTACCAAAACGAATTATGATCTCTGTTGAAGTCAAGTGCTGGTGCACACCCAAAGAAAGATGCGAGTGAAATCCCTCTGTAAGGCGACATCAATGTACGGTCAGCAGCAAGAACCACTTTAGGATACTTTCCCAACGCTCCAAATCCCTATTCCTTTTAGAGGAAAGTGATTACAGGCGCATTAAAAGGTTTCCAATACTTTGCAATGGTTTGTAATAGTATTTACCTTATGTGGACATCTCGTCTTTCCATGAAATCCTGTAAGGATCCATTATCTAGCTTTCTTTTCAAGACATCGTGTATATTCTTTACAATACCAAAGCCATAGAATGTAAGAGCAGTGTACAGTGATAACAGAGTTGCGCCCTTTTCATACGCTTTCCAAGCATCCTCCCCTGAAAAAATCCCCCCGCAGGCTATTATCTTCATGTCTGGAAACAATCTGTGCACATCCTCTACCAGCTTCAGCATATAGGGAAAAAGTGGTTTGCCACTCTCACCTGCAATTCTTCTTGTAAAATTTCGACAAAGTTTGGTAGATCGAGTATCTATTGACCTTGTGTTGCACAGTGTGACCATATGTCCGCCATTTTCATAAAATACCTTAATCAAATTGAGCTTATCTTTCCTTTCTTCGTCTGACGGCGGCAGTTTGCTATATGGAGATATCTTTGATGCCTTGACCTTGCCTGGAATGTGTGTGTTCATCAGGTCCATTATTTTCTTCGTAAACTCTGGCGTCTGAAGCAATTTGTTAAAGTCCGTATTCGGCGAAGTCCTGTTTTCTTCAAATCCCCAGTCTACATAAGGCCCAGATCTGATTAGAATTTCTTTGCATGAATCAAGTACTGCGTCTTCAGTATAGGTATCAGTAATGCCTGAAAAGTTTAGTAGAATCTTGGCATTCCCTCTTGATCCTTCTGTGAATTTTCTTAAATTTGAAACTGAGTATTCTAGGCCTTTGTTTGGATATCCTTGTGCATTAATTATTGCCTTTCTATCATCGTCAACTACAATCCTTACCGTTCCCTTACTCTTGGGCTGCTGAATGTTGCCGGTATTAGGCTTTTTCAGCACACTTCCTGGATTCAGAAAGCCAAAAACATATGATGTTGGTGTAAGTAGGTCGCAGTTTTTATCAAATCCTGCAGCGATCCCAACTGGGCTTTTCAATTTATAATCTTCAACTTCAACTGCAAGCTGGTCGCCAGGATCAAAATATGTCATATTTTGCCTAAACTTGTTTGTCATCTCGAGCAAAATTCCTTTTGCCTTCTCATGCACTACTTCTGTCTGTGCAAGGTCATCAGTTGCTTTGGATCTTGAATAAAGATATCTACGGTAAAGTCTGAACAGATGTGGATTCATGCTCGCCCTAAAAGTGTCTAAACGCCTCATCGCTGCCTGCCTACCAGTTCAACTTCAAGCGTTCCTGTTCCAAGCTGCTGCTGACTGTTTGTAACTAAATGCCAAAAAGAACTGTTGCCAATTATTCAAGTAATGTCTGTCAGAAATCTTCCATCTCCCTGGGCTAATATAACTCCTCGATCTTGATCTTCAGCACACTGCCTGCAGAATCCATTCTTGTGCTTTTCTGTTAAGATTATACAAATTGATCCTCTGTTTTACTATTTCTTGAGTTATGCTGTGACTGGAGGCTATCTCATTATATACACATATTCGCTTAGACGGCTGCTATTCTGGTCTTTGGCGTGTCGACCCTATGATAGTCATCCTCTAATCTGATAATGTCGTTTTCGTCAAATCTGCCATATGCAATTTCAAGTATTATGCATTCGTTCTCACGTGCAAGCACTCTATGTTTTACCTGTCTTGGGATTGTAATCGTCTCACCTTCTGCGAGGATGATTGCCTTCCCATCAATCTCTACCATGGCAGTTCCTTTGATTATCTTCCAGAACTCCGATCGCTTTTTGTGGTACTGTAGACTGAGTCGGGAATTTGCATTGACATAAATCAACTTTACTGTACAAGATTTGTTTTCGTGGAATTTCTCAAATCTGCCCCACGGTCTGCTTTCAGAATAAATCTTCACGTAAGAAAAAGGGAAGAAAATTGATTTAACTATTTCCATTCTCTATAAATACTACATATTGAGAAGTTAATTGTGGCAAAGTCAAACGATTGTGTCAAAAATGATCATGGATCATGTAATGGAATCATCAAAGAGACAGTCCACTCAACCACCATGACCAAGATATGTGCATGCCCCTGTCATGACAGTATGTACTATCTATTGAGGAACACTATAGCCGTTGTGAACCAGAATCAGAGGAACAACCCTTACCAATTTACACATGACAGTGAAAATATATAGAATCCACAAGATTCGCTTCTTCTCTATATTTGTGATCCCACAAGAAAGTCATTCCGATGTTAAAAGTTAGTTTTAAATGAAAATATTTAGAAAGAGTTTTGAAAAGCACTCTGCAAGATTAACCTTTACTATCTATTGACTCAACAATTTTTTCATAAAAAGTTAAATTGAGTTAGCGAATAGTCTGAATGACTTTGAACCAAAAGGCCACTGCAGCGATTGCAGCTGCACAGTCAAAGCCATCATTCCTGAAAGGTAAGGTAAGGTATGATAAGAAAGCTGAGTCAGAGTTCTTTGTCGATAATTCAGCTCTTGCAGGCTTTACTACGGAGCGTATATTATATATGGCCGTAAGGGAACTTATCGAAAACTCCCTTGATTCATGTGAGACAGGCCATATCCTGCCCGAGATATCTCTGTCGCTCCGGCTGCTTGACCCATCAAATGACCTCTGGATGATTACCTGCCAGGACAACGGTATAGGAATCCCCTCGGACAAGGTACCCATTGCAGTATGTTCCTTCCTGACATCGGGCAAGTATGTCGAAAAACAGCAGCGCGGCCTGTTTGGTGTAGGTCTTAAAATGATAGCTGCTTTTTCTACTAAAGATACTATTCATCCACTAAAGGTCTGGTCAAAATCGGTTGAAGAAGGCATAGAATATCATTTTGCACTTAGGACAGACATCAGCACAAATAAACCAATAGTACTTGCAAAAAAAGTAATCAAGGATGGAGAGAGTGTGGTATATGGAGACTCTGGTTTCAAGGTTGAGGCTGTGCTCCATGCAAAACTTTCTCCCATCACAAGGAATAACATGAAGAACAAAATTAATGAATACATCAGCCAGACAAGTATTGTCAACCCTTATGCTATTATTGAATATGAAACTGATGAGGGTAAGGTTCGGTTTGAAAGAAGGACAGAAGTCATGCCCCAGCCAGCCAAAGAAGTTCTTCCTCATCCGGCAGACATGGATCTACAGACGCTCAAGAAGGCCATAATGAATTTTATGAATCAAAAGACCACCCTTCAGGGAATCTTATCGTCTTCATTTCAAAAGATGTCCGGCGAAAAGGCAAAGGAGATTATTGCTAAAGCAGGAGTTGAGAACAAGCCTGCTGACAAGTACACTGAAAATGAACTCATCGAAATTGTGAAGGTGTGTAAATACATCAACTTCCAACAGGCAAATACGGATCACCTTAGCCCAATTGGTGAAAAGATCCTGACTACTGGTATGACTTCTGAATATACAATTATCACTACCAAGGAGACTGCTTCCAAAGAAGCATCTACCCCGGAAATTCAGAGGCCTCATCTCATAGTCAAGATATTGAAGCCTACACTTACTGCATATGCCTCCCGTACGTGTGTTATCAACAATAGACCCACTATTGTCGAGTGCGGAATAGCTTATGGCGGCGACATTCCCTCATTTAAGCTCTATAGATTCGCAAACAAGATTCCTCTCCTCTATGATGAAGGATCAGATGTAGCAAGGGAAGTAGTCTCTGAAGTCGAGATAAATAAAATGGGGATTACCAAGAAAGAGGCGAAGGCGCAATTTGCAAATGGTGAGGTCAAATCAGACAGAGCAGTAGAACTTTTGCCAATTCATACTTTTTTCCACATTTGCTCTACCAAGATCCCATACAAGACTGCCGGCAAGGAAAGTATAGCCTCCGAAGGCGAGCTAAAAAAACACATGAAGTACTGCCTGTCTGAGCTATATCGCAAGGTGAGCGCACAGATACGAAAGGAGCTACGTATGAAAGAGGCCCAAGGCAGGCTTAATCTATACAAGTATTATATTCCTTTGGTTGTAAGTGCGATTTCAGAATCAATCAAAATTGACGCTAGTAAGCTTGAGCAGTCATTTGCTGAGCTCGCAGAAAAGCATGTTAAGGGTGAGATCAGTGGCGGAGCTGTGGAGAAAAAAGAGGACAAGATAACTGGTGAGCGCCTTGAAGAAGAAGCTGAAGACGCATTAACAGATCGTACCCAAATAGTCAAGCCCAGCAAAGAACAACCAGCAATGACTGCTGCTAGGAGAAAGGACAAACGGACTAAGCCGCTGATCAAGGAGGAAAAGATACCAGAAACTCTGCGGAAAGACAAGAGACAGGATCAGGTTCAAATGACACTTGACAAGGTAACTGAGAAGGCCAGGTCGAAGGGGAGGAAGAGTAACTAAATGCCAGCTGATCGGCGTCATCTAGAAGTTATCAAGAAGATTAGACTGATAATGAAAGATGTCAGCACTAACCTTATGATACAAAAGAGCATGCCTGTGCTAAATGTTCCCAAGGTAGGTTATGATAACACAGTTTGGTCTAATCAAGAAAGAATGTTAACGATTGGCGACAAGACAGTTAGCATAAGTCCTGACAGCACTAAGAAAATACCCACGTTTGCGCAATATCTGGTAATGGCTAATGCCGTGCGTAAGCTGTTGAATGAGGAGATGGAGAGTACAATACGTGGAATGTACTACGCTACACTGAGTACTGTAGGTGATGAGAAAAACAAGCAAAAGTTCTGGAATAGCCAAGATGACTCTGATGACGCAATAAAGGCAATTGAGCTCCTGACCAGTGTCCCAAGGGAGGAGTTCTCTGTGACCTCAAAGCCAAAAGGGATGATATCCGGCCCTATTACGCTCAGAGTCGGAGGCGATATAATTAATTGTAATCTTGGCAGTAGAGCTACCTCACAGCTGATACCGACCAACATACGCGACGTTGAAATAGTGGATGTTAAGGCCGACTTCGTAATGGTAGTGGAAAAAGACACTGTGCTAAACAATATACGTAAGTCTGGTTTTATACAGAAACACAATGCAATCCTCCTAACTGGTTCAGGTGAGCCCGACAGGGCAACTCGAATGATGGTTAAGGCACTTAACGAGGAGTGGAAAAAGCCTGTAGTTGTTTTCGCAGATGCCGACCCCTGGGGCCTGGGTATTGCGCTACGTTACAAGATCGGCAGTGAATCGCTAAGCTATGATAGTCACAGGCTAGTCACACCTGACGCCATGATACTTGGCATGCTGTTCTCCGATATTTACGAATACAACATACCCGAAGTTGCAAGGCTTGCCGCATCAGAAGAAGATCTCAACAGGGCAAATGATATGAAGAAAAAACCATGGTTCCAAGACAAAAAGTGGCAGAAAGAACTTGACATATTTCTTAGAAACAAAGAAAAGTGTGAGCTTGATGCATTCTTCAAACATGGCTTTAAGTACCTCTCAGAAACCTATCTGCCACAAAAACTGCGTCAAGCTGGAGTAATTTAGCAATATTTCTACACTATTTCTATGGATTGTAAGAAGTATCACTTATAACAATTTATGAAATGCTTACTGAAGTCTTGTTTTTCTTTGGACCTATCGTTACAATAGCTAAATGCATGCTGGGAACTGACTTGGCAGTATAGACCTCTGATCTGTGCTACACTATTATTTATCAACTACTATTGGTAGCTGATTTCAAAATCTTGTTTAATGCAGGTACTTGCTGTCTTATCTCGAAAGTCTTCTTGAACTGTGAAAGCTATGCTGAAAAAAATAGGAAAGAGCAATATCTCCATCTCTTTCTGCTCTACATTCTGAATGAACTGCTAAATATCATCCTGTTATCTTCATATTTGATTAAAAAACGTGGATGAGGCAATTTATTGTTACGACACATTAAAGCCCGAAGTTAATTTTACCGCCAGTCATTCCGCTAGACGTTCTATTGGTTCTCCAGTGGGTAAGGGAGCATTTCTGTCTACTTTGTATTTGAATATCTCATTGTAATCCATTCCCAAAATGACATTTCTTCCAACGGCAATAATCTTTGACTTTGGCACATCAAAGCGCCAGTTGTAGTGTCCCCATATT
>JBJMEA010000050.1:0-22830 GCA_045809625.1 Nitrososphaera sp.
GGAGGAGGAGGAAACGCTAGTATGATGGGAGGCGCAGCAACAGGCAACCAATCCTCATCAGATGTAAGAACTAATCTTGAACAAGCACGCATGGCATTACAAAACAATGATACCCAAAGTGCAAGGATGTACATAGATACGGCCCTCAGTGCACTAGGCGGTAGCATGAGTGGTGGCGGTGCTGGTGGTAGCAACATGACTGGGGCTTCTGCAGGAGGTGCCACCAACATGACAAGTGGCGGCGGCACAACTAGCGATACCAGCGGCGGCACTAGTGGCGGCGGCGGCGGAATTCTAGGAGGCATATTCGGCGGAGGACAATAGAATATCTAGAGACCACTGAGGATAAGATCCTCAAGCTCTCCACTTTTTTACTAAAAAATTATGTATAATCCCTCGAAGGCCTGGTTTTTATAGAAATCCATTGTTTAGGCTTGAAATCGGAGCAGCTGATCGAGTAGCTACATAGCTAAACAATTAGCTTTATGCTTTATTTACCTTAATTGTCTCAGGATCTAATTAGCAGCCTGATTATAGATTATAGAGGTGATTCAACCGCATACCTAACTAGAGAATGCAAGCCGTATAGTCATGGACAATGCTGAAGAAAGAATTTTTCTGTGGTGAAGTTAAAAAGTCGGGGGTACATCTTATACTGATGCAGTCGATGACAGAAATGATACTCTGTGATATACTACCCAATATCATTCAGGAAAGTAATGAGCCACATCATAACAAGATGCTAGTGCAAGAAGAGAAAGTCTAACGCTATGCAATGTATCGGAAATAGGGAATGACTACAAGGTTTGTCTGCCGCAGTGAATGTGACCAGTTGTTGGTAGTATACACGTCTGATAGAATGATCGCGCCTGAAACATGAAACGATTACCCAAATTGGTTTGTAACCTATGCATGATGGAAAATATATTCTCTTAATGAAGTCGAGATACACGAGAACAGACTCAACCAGCTACCACCATGTTAACAGAGTAGTGTTCGTAGATTATAGTAGATGGTTCATCATCTTTTCATTATATATTCACATAGTAAAATTTGATGAACTGTTAGACCCTGAGCTATGTAAAAGGAATGATCAACTAAATCTTATCACCGATAGCCATGAGTTGATATTTGGCTGTAAGCATGAGGGATTTGAATGTGACCTTCATTCTAGAATAAATTAGCAGTCAATAGGATACGATCCAGCCAAATATTTGATCAGATGGACAATGTGCCATATTCAAAATTTGCTCAGTGCTTGCAGTTCATCTCGCGACCATACGTGGATAGAATATTGAGTCGCTCTAGCCCTAAATGGGAAATGACGAACCATGGTCTTTTGATATGAAACCGACTTAAAAGTTTGGATAAATTCTATATCATGTAACCTATTTTTAGTATAAAGTCAATGCTTTAGTGAAGTGAGTGACAAACCTGACGACAATCCGAAAAAGTCCGCCGAAAGAGTGGTAGATCATAATGAAAAATTCAACGTTCCTGTTCAAACAGAAAAGGAGGAGGCAGAGGTATTCGAAGATGCTTCAGCAGAAAAAGCAGCTGATGAGCAGGAGATCCTTCGTAAGAAAGAAGGACTTGATTAGCTAATACCTACAATATTTAGGCATACTTCATAAAACAAGGAAATAACCCCCGCGTGCGGCGCTTAAGGAGATCTCTGCAGATCGTTTGTATCAAAACTGTAAGGTCATAATGGATGTGTCTGTAGTAAATTGCGACCCAACTTGGAGCTATTGTCGCTTTCATTGAATTTCAATGTATCTTGATACATTCGGTCACACGATCCGAAAGGGGATCCTCGAGAGACAACAGTTTTCACCAAGTGTTCGGCTAGATAAGCTGGTAGACGAGCGCTTTAAAATTTCGTCGCAATTGTATGGTCTCGTTAATCAATGAAATGCGTAGCATCAAATAGTTTAAATCATGAGTTTGAGCATCGAGATTAGGAAGAGCAATAAGTTTGAGGAAGATCCAGCAAGATAACAATGAGACTACTATCAGAAACAATACGAGCAGTCAAGGGAGTAAATTGGTTTTAGGATCACTTGACGCGAAGATCATAGAAGAGCTCTTAAAGAATGCTTTCGTCTCCTCGACTAATATATCCAAAAGGCACAAGATCCCTCTTTCCACAGTTCAAAGAAGAAGGAGACATTTGGAAAATACTATTTTAACAAGACGATACGAAATAGATCTTAAAAAGCAAGGCTTTAGAATCGGCGAGTTGACAGTATTTCCTAAAAATGGACCAGAGAAAGAAATCTATGATAAAATACTTTCTAGATATGCAGATCACATTGTTTCTATCTCTGTCAAGATTGACGGTTCAATAATCTTGGCGGTCTTGTTATACTTCAAGACAACCGCCGAAGTACATGAAATAATGACGGGTATTAGTTCTATGCCTGAAGTCGGGAATGTCAAATTCGCGGAGGTTGTAGATATAATTAGAGATCGTAGGAGCCAGACATTGAAAGCAATAGTGCACTCGACAACCTAATTACCTACAATCTCATTTCTTATGGTCTAACTAGTGTGCTTGTATTTCCTCTAGTAGTGAGAAATATCGCAGCGCGCGTACTTATAAGTGCAACTAAAATAAAGTTATGGTTGAATAGCTTGAAATCGTTGAATGCACAGTAATCGGGTCAAACATTTGTTCCTTTTTCCTTTACCTAATAGTGAAATCTTAGCTTATTAAAAAACCAAAAAATGCATTCTAGTAGATCCGTTGTCTAGCTTTATTTATGACTGAAACCACCATCTAAATTGGAAATTTGGTTAGACATTCTATAACAATGACAAATACCGAAGGAAAAGGTAAAGGTCTCACAAAGTTTGCTATACGTCTTTGAGACAGTTTTGCTTATCCCATCATATCTGGAAGAGTCTACCTTCATACAATATATCCTTGTTCTGATTAGAAGGCGGAATAAGCTATTGTTTCAATATTTGAGGTGACTATGTCTTGAAGACTAGAGGCGCCACCGAAATTATTGGCTTGATCCTTCAAGCCAAGGAAACTCATCCGCTTACACGCTCTAAAATCATGTACCATGCAATCTAATTTCAAACAGGTAAATCATTATACTGCCTATTTGGTTTAAGAGGGTTTGCTGACATACCAGACCCCAGATAGAAATATGTTATCACTGAGAGAGGTGGGCAATACATTGCCTGTCTAGATAAAGTAACAAAATGCTTGGTACTTCTTCTTCTTCTTCTTAATCTTCTTATGATATTATAGCTACTAAGAATTAGGGAACAAAATCTACTGGTGGTCTTGCACAAATAGGAGAATTACTTCTGCTACTGTGAAGAGTATCTTCAGACGAGGATGCACAGCAGAATGGCGATTAGATGTGATCAGGTTCAATAATTGTTCAGCACATTCTTATGAGAATAATTAAAAAATTGTAAAAAAGACAACAACTAAAGCTTTACCACTTGTCAGTAACTCTCATTAAACATATGAATTCAGATAAGGTAAAATATTTTAAGTTAATCTCTAACATAAGAACAAGTGCATCCTAGTTGGTCAATGTTTGCTCTTTTGCAGCTCATTTATTTTTTCATATGCTACCCTCTAGACCTGGATGAGGAAAGAAAAATTTTTAATAGCTGCCTGTTATGATCTACTCCTTCTTTAAGATTTCAACAGGGCACAGAGTTACAAGTTGCTTGAATTTGTCTGCGTCTTTTTCGGTACCAACTATTGATCCATAGTGCATTGCGATTGCAAGTTTTTTTGGTTTTATCTTTTCATTTACCGCTTTAGCTGCCTCCTCTGCGGTCATCACATACGTTCCAGAAACTGGAACTAGTGCTATATCCGGATCAGTACCACTCATCTCCGGGATATCGTCGCTGTCACCCGTATGATATATCCGCATATGATTCAACGTAAGGACGAAGCCAACCTTTCCGTCTTCTTTTGGGTGGAATTTCTTATTTATGTTGTAAGCAGCTATTGTCTCTATCGGGATATCCTCAACTGTGAGCATATCACCCGGACCAACCCCTTTGATGGCTGCCACGCTAAGTTTGCTTAGCTGCTCTGTACACTCTTTGGCTGCTACGATAGTCGTATTGTTGCCAATGATGTGTTTTAGGTCGTCCAAACTTAGATGATCAAAATGATTGTGAGAAATAAATACAATATCAGCATCATTCTTATTGTGATAATTATTCGATATTTGGTATGGATCAATATAGATATTCGTCTTGCTCCCCACAGCCAGCTTGAAGCCATCATGACCAAGCCAGTGAAACCTAACCCCGTTAAAGTCCAACATGCCTATATCACTACTAGTGTATATGATGGTGAGTTCGTTTTTATTTAAAGATGATCCTGCGAATAAATTTTTGGATTTGCTATAATGAGGTTGTCATTGCTTAGGCTCAGCACCAAAACCTGATTTGCTATTAGCCTACGGCGCAGATTGGTATCTATCGTTGCAACCGCACATTTTTGAGTCATAGCATAACCGATTATCGCATCATCGACATGTTTGGCAGGCGCAATAACCACACTTTTGAACTTTGATCTAGCGAGTTCAAGCGCAGTTTGTGCAAGGCGAGATCTTTTCGGACCTGCTTTGTGAGCTAGCCTTTCAAGTTCTCGTTCCACTATGTCGGGAACAAGGAAATCAAGTCTGCCAAATTGTGATTCTATTTTTGCTACTCGCTTTAGAGGCTTTGAAACAAGGACCATCAAAAAACTTGTGTCGCAAAGAATCTGCATATGCTAGGTAGATACTCCAGAGCCAATCAGTCGCCATCTTTCCGATATTCTCCTGCTAATAGCGACCCTGCTCTTGGGCATCAAACACACAGGCTTTTTTAGCTTCACTTCAACTTTGCCGTCCTTTACATTCGTTACATAGCCGCTTGCAGCAGCTGTGCCTATATTGAGCCTAATTGACTCTTTTGACTTGAGAGGTTCGACCTTAACCATCTCTGCTGTACCGACCGCTGTATCGAAAAGCACTACATCTATAGTGATATCTTCCACGTCTTCTGGCAGTGTTCCTGGCTTGCCTACAACAGACCCAATGAGTGAGTCGCTTTTTGTATATGTAGGGTCAAGCTTGGTACCTATAGCTACAAGTCCTCCAGGTCTCACTGACTTGACAAGCCCTGCACCAGTGCCGAGGGTCGATACTTGAGAAGTAATTGGATCATATTTTCCCTTTTTTTCGTCTAACACGCCTGGACGGATCTCAATCTCATTATCTATATTTAATTGACCTTGTATTAGTGCACCGCCAATGATCCCTCCTTTGACTTGATTGATTGGCGTTCCGGGCTTGTTGACATCAAAAGAACGCAGTACGTGCATCACCGGTTCAGCATTCTTTACACGTGCTGGCGTCTTGATTGTTTTTTCTATTGCTTCAATTAGAACGTCAATATTTAGCTTGTGCTGAGCTGATACTGGAATTATCGGTGCCTTTTCTGCAATACTTCCACTAACGAAATCTTGGATCTGGTTATAATTGTCAAGCGCTTCTTGGTATTCTGCAAGATCTGCCTTGTTTTGTACAAGAACTATCTGCTGTATCCCAAGAACTGATAGCGCAAGCAGATGCTCTCTAGTTTGGGGTTGCGGCACCTTTTCGTTCGCTGCCATTACCAAAATTGCACCGTCCATCAAGGCCGCACCGGATAGCATATTCGCCATCAGGCTTTCGTGACCTGGGGAATCAACAAAACTCACGACACGAAGGAGTTCGCTTTTACCTCCACAATTGGGGCATTGGGGTTGAGTGCTGTAACACACAGGTGGAGGACACTGAGGACATTTGTAAAATGCAGCATCGGCATAACCGATCTTGATGGTGATCCCTCTTCTTAGCTCTTCACTATGAGCGCTAGTCCATACTCCTGTGATGGCTTCAACGAGAGTCGTCTTGCCATGATCAACATGTCCTGAAGTGCCGATATTGACGCATGGCTGGTATCCATACTCGTTGATATACCATTCCGGCAGGGTCTCTTTCCAATGCAACAATTAGTATCCTAAAATCCCGGAGATATTAAGGTACGGAACCGTTATTGTTTTTTATTGGCCGAATCTGTTTCTACCTCACTGCCTTCGGTATCCTCTCGTTTTTCCGGTAACACGCCTTCAATTAGCATCGAGTTAAGCTGATAGATTTCCTCAGTGACCATATTCCCCCGCACCAACTTTCTAATCCTATCTTCATTTCTATTACCGACGCCTGTTGAAAGAAGGACATATTTTTTGACGCCTCCATGGACATCTGCCCTCATAGGAGTACCCGATTTGTCGCTTCCCCCAGTTATCTTTAGCTTACCGTCTCCTACACCAATTATAGAAGAATCTATAACGCTGCCTACCTTTACACCCAAAAGTGGTTGTGCTGTTTTATCTTTTAGCTCCTGGGTGATCGTCTTGCCCTTCTTATCCGAAATTGTTATCTTGAATTGAGCCAAACTAAAAATAGGAAAGTTCAAGCATTAATTAACCTTTGGTCAAGATAGTTTGTTCTATATGGTTTTTTGTATGAGCCTCATATATCCTGCAACAGGATGTTTCTTATCGCGCCGAATTAGACCATCGGTGATTAGATAAAAAGAGACAGTCATAAGATCCCCATGCACCAAGCAGGCCTTCATGGCGGTTAATGATAAAAGAGTTAAAAGACATTCTTGAGTATTCCAACAGTTGGAACAAGATAAAGAAGCTATTGACTGCCCTCGCTGTGGTTTTGAAATGAAGCGTTTGCAAGCTTGCCATATGATCTGTCCCAACTGCGGTGGACATATGGACTGTAGCGAGAAAGGTCTAACTTGGTAATTAAAATGGGTTTTTGTCCGAGTTCATCTGAAAGTTGTCCGAGATATCTACCGCCTTGCCTTTCATTATTTCAATATAATCATCATAGGAAGCAAAAAATCCACAGTTTTTGCAGTTTACTTCACTCATCTCATCGTTCACCTCTGCTCTCTTACGACAGTCTGGGCATTTTGCTTCAAGCATTTATGTGATATGACATTACCGAAGCTTGGTTAATAAATAATCCTTTAGTATGGAACAATAAAGCGAATCAGACTCCAGCAGATTTCACATAGATCTTTTAACTTGTTAAGCTTTGGTTAATTGCATTTTCTGACCTCATCTTTTGCATGTTCGTTTGATGCAAAAAATCAAATACAGTTTTCACCTTATTTTCTTAGTAAAGCTGAATTATAATATCGCCAGAAAAGGCGTTCTTCTCATAGAACATATCAGCTAAGAGATAGGGCGACCTGAACCCACTGGACACAATGTCTTCCACGTTACCTTTTGAGTCTTATTTTGAAGGGCAATTGTGCTCCGCTTTGAACTGCTCGGCAAGTCTATATGCAATACTTGAATCGTAGACATACGAGTAATTCTTTTCCTTCCACATGACGGCCATGCTCAATCATTTAGCATTCGTCTAGCTGTTCTGAGATCATGCGGTCTAGAATCTTACCGGAGATTGAATGCGGTTGAAGGAGAGGTTGATGGCAAATAACATGGCATAATTAATAAGCTTTAAAGACATCAGATTAATGGTTGACAAAGATAGGTAATGCTTATAGGCGATTCCATGGTATGGTCTCTGAAAGACCGACCAATTTTAGCTGGGTGACAGAAGGTAAGTTAGCTGGCTCGGGACTGCCGGTGAATAAGGACGAATTTAAATGGCTTGTGGATAAAGGGATTAAGTCAATCATCAGTGTGAGAGAGGTTCCTCTTCCTTCGAAATGGCTCGACCATGGCGAAATTGACTATTTGCATCTAAAAGTCGAGGACTATGGCGCGCCCAGCTTAGAGGTTATGGAGAATGCCGTGAATTATATCGAGGAGAAAATCAGCAGCGGAAAGCCGGTGTTGGTCCATTGTGCTGCGGGCAAGGGAAGAACCGGTGTCATGCTTGCAGCATACCTGATAAGAAAAGAAAATCTTACTGCGGAGGATGCGATAGCAAAGATAAGGCGACTGAGGCCAGGGTCCGTGCAATCTTTAACACAGGAAACTGCACTTTCGATGTATGAAAAGTATTTGAATATCAAGAAGCAGCAGTAGGTAGAGCAGTAATGATGAAGCCTCTTTCTTATTCTGGAACTGAGTCTGCTACTAGTTGACCATTCTGAACTTTGACAAACAGGTAGCGGTTGTCTTTGAAGATAAGTGTAAGTTCCCCTTTCTTTTCCTCAACATCGAGCAGCTCCTGTCCCTTTATACCATCAAATTTGACCATTTCAATTATAGTTCTTAATTGGCTCTATTTAGATTTATTTCATTTGTCATTGTAGATTGAGTTGCCATGAGCTTCATTGAATACAAGATAATTGTTTTTGCTTTTCCATTCGATGTTCTGGCGAGGAATTGCTCAACGTAGAGATTGGCCTTCAAGACCTACTTGAAGTTTAGAGCCAAGCATTAGAATGAATTTTTTGTTGTCAGCTCCTCCTCAAGAGAGGATGATTGATATGCTAACGTCTTTTCTGGACCTAGCCCGCAAATGACCGTTTTTCTCTCCTAAATAGAAGGGATTCCATTTCTTCTATTGGGATAGGCATTTAGTGCTAAATTTATAGCTATGACGCACTTGCAAAAAATAACAACCACGTCGTAGCACTACTCACGGCTGCGAGCAGTAGACTGGACGCTTACATGTTCAGTAGGAATCAATGCACTCGTGCAATTGATGGCTTTAAAAAGCGCTTGATTTGTAAATGCCCTCTATCCTACAGAATGGTATAAAAGAAACCGTCTGTGGTATGATTAGAAACTTGCAAAGGCTTTACACATAGGCTGCAAGGTCGCTTTCCCAATTTATTCAACAGCTATTTTGAACTCTCTGCCATCGATCTCTATAACCTTGTACCTTATTTTCATCTGCGGATCTTTTTCGAATAAATCTATATTCTTCACCCTGACAAGAAAAGTCAGCTCATCCTTCATGCCTGTAAGGTCTACTATTTCTTCACTGGTCAATCCTACAATGCGGGCTGAGTCGAGAACATCAGTTGGATTATATTCTCGCTCTTTGCGCAGCTGCTGGATCTGTCTTGCAAGATCTCTTAGCAGACCCTTGATAACCGAATCTCTATCTCTGACGCTAGAAACAAATACTACGAGACCACTCCTTTCAGCGCATGAGTATCCTTCTGACGCTTCATAGCTAATCTCTACGTCGGAAGACGATAGCATTATCGTCTTTCCGTCATAGCCAAGCAAGTACTCACCAGACCTTTGAAGGCTGCGCACCACCTCTAGCCTGTCAATTCTCTCAAATGCTTCTGCAACCTTATTGGTGTCTGCCTTAACTCTCGGTGATATATTCTTCCTAATAAGAGAAATGCGGACTGAGATTGGCATTGATTTATCAATGAGGTCAGAAACCTTTTGAAGCTGAGAGTTCCCCATTAATTCGACCAGCCTGTAACTGTCAGAGTTTAATTGATTTTCAAGCACATAAGACATACCTTCTATGTTAAGCGATTCGAAATTCTGTCCGCAGATAATGATTTCCTTTACCGGCCACCGTCTTTTGAGGCCAGCAAGATTTCTTGCCGCATTTGCAACAGACACTATCTCTTTTATTGTATCAAAGCCTTCCTCTACTCTGGGATTTAGGAATTTTTCATCTTGCTTTGGCCATCTTTCAAGTAAGATGCTTTCATTCTTGCTAAAACAAGTAAGATATAGGTGTTCTGTTAGAAACGGAGCCAGGGGGTGAAGCAATATATCTAGTTGTAACAAAGCATGGCTTAACACAGTGTATACCGCTAGACGTCGGTTAAGATTCTCCGGAATATCATCCCAGATTGTGTTTCTTGTTATAGGAACATAAGTTTGGCTCAGGTGATTGATGATAAATCCCTCTATTGCTTTCGCAGCTTCATGAAATCGGCAACGATTCAATTCATCATATACCTGTACAACTAGCTTCTGGAGTTTTGAAAGAAGCCATATTTCGGTTAAACCCAAAAGCCCATTATCATAAACCCATTTTAGGGTATGCTGTTTTTCGTTAAATTGGTCAAATTCGCTATTCTGCTTGAAGTACACGTGCAGATTGTGAAGTGTGCTTAGTATCTGATAGGGTCTGCTCTTCATCTCGTCGAGGCTAAAATTTAGCGACTCAATTGGAGATGACTTCCACATGAAGTATAATCTCACAAGGTCCACAGAGTTATCGGTCAAAAGCGCATCCGCCTCAATGATATTGCCAAGGCTCTTGCTCATTTTATTACCCTTCTCGTCAAGAACATGTCCTTGGAAAAGAAATGACCTAAAGGGGGCCACAGGCGATTGCCGCATTATGACATTTTCTATTAGGAGGGTGTAAGCCCAACCTCTGGTCTGATCGATACCTTCTGTCAAAAAAGAAGCAGGGATGAGATGCTCGTATTCCTGATCGGTAAGAGAAGCATAGGGAGCAGCTCCACTATTATGCCATGTGTCTAGGACAAATGGTTCACGACACATCTCTCCTCCGCAACTCTCACACCTTATCTTGATTCTATCAATCCAAGGCCGGTGAAGTTCAAAGACGGGGCCGTCAGGTAGGTCTATTGCCTTGTTCACGATTTCACTTCTTGAGGCAAGCAAATTTTTATGTGAGCACTCCGTGCATGACCATATCGGTATAGGGCTACCCCATACCCGTTCTCTTGATATACACCATGGATGCTTTTCTCTGATGATTTCTATAAATCTGTTCTTCGGAGGGTCAAAATAGTACTCGACATCTTGTGCAGCGCGCAGGGGTTTCTCATCCAGGTTTTCAATAATATAGAAGTACTCCCGTCTGGCCAACCAAACTATTTTATGATGAGAACGCCAGCATGTTGGATACTGATGCTTTATCCTCCCTATTTTGATTGATGCATTAACATCCTTCATTACTTCCACTACCTTACCGTCTGCATCCCTAACAAAGAGATCCTTGAATGCTCCAGCTTTATCTGTAAATATTACTCTATCATCGATCGGTACGAAAATCGGAGCATTTCTTTTTGCTGCTATTTCAAAGTCATGCTCTCCATTTGCTGGCGAAAGATGCACAAGACCACTACCAGTAGCTGTATCGACAAAATCATCTGTAATTACGAAGTGGATTGAACCCTTTGCTTCCAACTCCGCTAGGCCAGGTATAAGATGAAGCAGAGGGTGAATGTAATAACGGCCATCGAGCTCGCTTCCCTTGATGGTTTTTTCAATTTTAAAATCTTCTATGCGCAATTCTTTCATTAAATCACCCATTCTATCCGCACCAACAATCCACACCTCACCGTTAACCCTGATGTAATTGTAGTCAGAATTAGGATTTGCCCCAACCATTTCGTCTGTAACAATGGTGAAGGGCATAGTAGTCCAAACTACAAGGTATGCATTTTCTTCCTTCAGTTTAACCTTATAGTAAAACGAAGGGTCCTCTACGGTTTCATAACCTTGGTTCACTTCAGCATTGCTAAGGGATGTTTGGCATGATGGACAGTACGCGACTACCCGAAACCACTCCTTAAGAATTCCACTTTCCCAAGCCCTCCTCATATATTGCCATTCTCGCTCTATGTATGGATCGTGGAAGGTCCAATATGCCTTTTCATAGTTAAAAGACATCCCAAGTAATTTGTCGACCGCAACCCATTTTTCATTATATGATTGAACTATCTTCTTGCACGTTTCAACAATTTTTTCCACTCCTACCTTGCCGAGGTTTTCTGTCTTGCTCCCTGTCAGACCAAGCTCTTTTTCTGCTTGAAGTTCTACAGGCAACCCCTGCGTATCCCACCCCGCTCTAAAAACAACTTTTCTTTTTTGTAAAGTGTTGAACCTGTACCAAAGATCTTTGATAATCCTGCCTCGAATGTGGCCCATGTGAGGCTCGCCATTCATTGTGGGCGGACCCTCAATGTAACCCATAACTTCTTTTCCTGTCAACTCGGCGTCCAAGCGACTCGCTAGATCAAGATTATCGAGATAATTCCGTACATCATTTTCGATTGCCTTGGCATTGAAAGTGGGACTAAATTGCATCGGTGCGAGAGTTTCCATATCAGAGCCTGTGTTTATGTTTTTGGCTATCCCGGCTGACCCATCATTGTTAATCCTGGTTCAAATTTTTTTGTCTTCTTGGTATCATCCATAAAGCTTCTGATGCGTCCAAGGTAGCACGTTCCACTGTTAGTCTTTACATTCTTATTTGATGGGTAGGTGGGGGCAGTTTAGACCTTTTGCCTGCCTAAGGTAAACGGATATGATTAGGTGCATTTTGACAACATTAGCACTTCATTCCTTCTGTCGTGAGATAGTGGCATAAGTCCCAGGAGGTGAGGAGGTTGGGCCAGCAGATATCACGGACATTGGCTACAGAGCCAATATTGCGATGAACACCGGGATAAACACAATTGCTACTGTGTTGAGAAGCTTAATCACTGTATTCAGCGCCGGTCCTGCTGTGTCTTTGTATGGATCCCCTATGAGGTCTCCCACTACTGCGATTGCATGAGCCTCAGTCTTCTTTTTCCCTTGCATTTCGATGTATTTCTTTGCATTGTCCCATGCACCACCACTATTTGCAAGATGGTATGCGAGGAATAGTCCGCTAATAACAGCGCCCATTAGGACACCTGCTACTGCAGTGGGGCCTAACAGGACGCCTATTACAATTGGTGCAGCGATAGTAACTAGCGCTGGTTTCCATAGCTCCTTTAGACTTGCAGTTGTTGCAATATCAACGCATTTCGCGTAGTCAGGGGTCTCCCGGCCATCCATTATGCCTGGCCTTTCCCTAAACTGGCGTCTCACTTCGTCGACCATCTTTGAGGCAGACCTGCTGACCCCTGCAATAAGCTGGCTCGTTACAAAGAACGGAATAAGGCCACCTACTAAGAGTCCAATAACCATTCTGACGTTAGAGAGTGAGTATTCAAACGTCATTGTAGGAAATATCCTAACCGCCTCAAGCTGAAACGCCTGTATAATGGCAAGAGCTGCAAGACCCGCGCTAGCGATCGCAAAGCCCTTGGTTATGGCCTTAGTAGTATTGCCTGCAGCGTCTATCTTGTCAGTAATCGTTCGATTGTCTTCACCCATACCTGTCATTTCGACAATGCCCCCAGCATTATCGCTAATAGGTCCAAAGGCATCAATACAAAGTACGATTCCTGCAAGACTAAGCATCGCCATTGCAGCCATTGCTGTGCCATAGATTCCCATGAGTGGGTCCTGAGTCACTGCAAACGTAATGCCATATGAGACACCTAGAACAATGACTATGGCAAGCATGAACGGCCCAGTTGATTGCATACCCATAATGATGCCCGTAAGTGTATTGGAGGCATATCCCCATTTTGTCGAGTCCGCAATCTCCTGAACCGGTTTGAACTTTGAATTTGTATAATAGTCTGTAATTCTCTGTATGACAGGCACGAGTATTACTCCTACCACAGTAGTTGCAAAGATAGAATATGATAGTGTATTATAGCCAAGAAAAGTAGTTGTAAAGAAAAAGTTGAGCGCAATGGCGACTGCTGCGCTTACTAAAAAAGCAACATTTAGTGGAGTCATCGGATCAGATATTTTTCGTGATGTAATTGTCATGGCACCGATGATTGATGCTATAAGGCCTGAAGCGCCTATTAGCATTGGGTAAATCACTAACGGGTTGACCTCTATCCCTACAATTGGAAGCATAGTTGGTCCAAATTTGCTTCCTCCTATCGCTTCTAAACTTCCTGGTACAACTAGCGCACCAAGCAACATGGCCGCAAGTATGGTCACGATATAAGATTCGTATACATCAGATCCCATTCCCGCGGCGTCACCTACATTATCGCCAACATTGTCAGCGATTGTAGCAGGGTTCCTTGGGTCGTCTTCAGGAATTCCAGCCTCGACCTTTCCAACAAGGTCAGCACCCAAATCAGCAGCCTTTGTGAATATACCTCCGCCCGCCCTGATAAATAACGCAATAAGGCTTGCGCCAATACCTACTCCTGCAATCATCAAAGGGTCAGGAAACACAAAGAAGAGCACTGTTATTGCTATCAATGCCATCGCTGGAACCGTCAGTCCAACCGTTGCGCCACCCCTGAATGCTGTGGCGAAGGCTGGTCCAAGCCCTTTAGATGTTGCATTTGCAGCTCTTGGAGCTGCCTTAACCGTGATCCTGAGTGAAATAAGACCAGCAAGACCAGATAATGCAGCACCAACTGCAAATGCCACTCCGTTTGAGAAACTAGAAGCAAAACCAATAATCACGGCAAGGACGATCGCAACTGGTATTACTATTTTAAATTCTCTTCTCAAGAAGGCCATTGCGCCAGTCTTCACTGCAGACGAAATGTTCATCATGCTTTCCGTTCCGCTTTTCTGCTTTCCAACCCAGACAGCAAGGCCTGCTGCAACTCCCATCGATGCGATCGAAGCACCAATGGGCAGCATATCTTCAAAAACCATTAGCGGTCTTTTTCCATTGGAGACGTTATATAAAGGGTTGCAGGCAACCAAGCACCAACCAGTACACAGTGCTTTACTACAGAACATCAGTAAGAAAATAGGCATCCTCAGAGGCAAAAAGGAAACTACAAGGGCTTTTTCTGCTTCAAATAGCAATTTCAATTTGGTCTCATAATTCAGCTGCTTGGTATAATTTTGAAACTAGCTAATGTAACTGAAACGATACTAACTGCGTATCTCCCACATTAACCCGCTTGCAAACCTCATGTCCTACTGTATTTTTTAGCGAATCCTTGCCAAGATTTTCATCTAAGGGCATTAATGATTATCTTGGTGATTGATTTAGGCTTGCATGTTTGCATATGCTTTTCTTTTTGATTGGAATCTAATCGGGACGGAGAAAATCTCAAAACTAACTATGTAGCAATATAGTTTAGCTAGAGAATGGATGTCGGCGGCACTTAGAGCACGCTAAAGGAAACCACCTCTCCATCTGGATGTCGCCCTGCCTGCCAATGGCCTTTTTGTTCATGGCTAAATCAAGGACATAGCTGATTCGGCAAGAATTCAAAATATTCAGTGACACCAAGAAAATAAGAAAGGAGCAAATCCTGCCCTACTATGAAAAGAAAATTAATTCAATTAAAGGGCCTTGAATTGGTCACTCCATCGCATATAGGCTCTTATCATGTCGACACTGACACTTGGCTTGCGGATCCTGAAAATTTCCCTGAAATCAGTCATACTTATAGGCCTAGGATTGGTCCCATCATCCATGGCCTTCCCACTTTCAAAAAGTTCATTTACGACACGTAACTGAACAGACTGACAGATGTCTTTGATGTCGCTGGCACTATAGCCTTCACCTATTTTGGCAAGCTCATCAACTCTTAGCGTGCCATCGACATTTAATGGACTTGTATACTGCAGAAAAAGATTTGTCCTCGACGCATTGGCCGGCAATGTGACGTATATTCGCTTTTGAAACCTGCGCAGAAACCCTACCTCTAAGCTCCAAGGTTTGTTAGTTGCTCCGATAACATACAATTGTGACTCTTTGCTCTTGCCATTGATACCATCCATTTCAGTCAGAAACTGATTCTTGACTCTGACTTCTCCGCCTACCTCGCTATTGCGTGTTCCCAAGAGCGAATCGATCTCGTCTATAAACAATAGCACGGGTACACCCTCGGTTTCGGTTAGGTTACGAGCCATCCTGAAAAGTTTGGAGATGTTCTTTTCGGCTTCTCCTAGCCACTTACTCATCATGGATGCTGCATCAACATTAATGAAGTAGCCGTCAATTTCAGCAGCAGCAGCAGCAGCAAGCAGCGTCTTGCCGCAACCCGGTGGCCCATAAAGCAATATACCCCGGGGCCAGCCGAGCGGAAAGAGGTCTGCTCTTTTTGTAGGATACACAATAGATTCTCGCATGGCTCTCTTCGCATCTTCAAGTCCAATTACTTCCTTCCAGCTTACTTTGGGCTTTTCTTTCATTACCAAATCATCAAAGTCGGCCTTGAGTGTTTCCACGTTTCCACTTGACTTTGGCGAAGCAGTATTGCCTGCAGAATTAGAAAACGAAGTATTAGAGGATTTATGTCCGTGCCCGTTCGGAGGATCAGATCTAATACTATTGATTTGAGCCGGTGAGGTTTTTTCTTCCTCCAAACCGTGAGACATTTGAAGAGCCTTGATCCTATTCTGATATGCATTAGCTCTTTCCATGTAAACTTTGTTTAGCTTGTAATCAGGATATATCTGGACAAGCTTGACAAGGGCCTCAATAGCCCGCTGATAAGAATTGATTGCCATTCCGCGGGACCCCTGCGAGTCTAGCCTGATTGCTTCAGCTGCATACTTGCTAGCGCTATTTTCTAATTCCTGTGGTGCGAGACTCATAAATACAGTACAAGCCAGATTGATTCTCTGATTTGAATTACTTATGTGTAAATCTATATTGCCTAGCTAACAAAATAATTTGCACCCAATGCATCGTCATACATCCATACGTCCATAAAATTGTCTAAATGACTGGTAGATTCCCTTTTAACTCCGTTTTTCAGTCTATCTTCGTTATCTTATTCCATCTACTTGTTGCTAGCGGAGCTGATTTCAAAGGAGAAAAAAGGGATCTCATTTTAAAGAGCAATTATTGCATAGAGGTCGGGCTGACAATATTCGATATTATTTCGGGAAGAGCCCTGAAGTATTGTCTAAGTTGTTAGTTCTCGTTCTTTATAAGCTCCCGCTCTGATGGTCAGTGTCAGCCTCTGAGAATAGAATAGGAAAAATATGCTTACAGTCGATTTAGAAATGCAACGACACCAGCCGCCGTTGCAGATTGCGGAGTGGTTGTTTTAGATAATAATCCTCCTAAGCATAACCTGAACGCATGCTTAGAAAATCAGGTATGTATTAATGGCAGCTCCGGGAGTTTGGGAAAATCCTCTTTCATTTTTTGATCTGCTACTTCTGAAACCTCTTCTATTATACCTGCAGCTTGCGCGTTAGCAGTCTCGAAATTTATAGTAAAACCACCGACTTGACCAGCATCCACTAGGATACCGCTCAAAAGTTCAGAGATTAGACCCAACTCTATCTCCATCTCTGGGACGTATGGTGTGAGCGATGATCTTAGATTCTTGACAACGGCCATTGAAGGACTCAAGACAGACACTATATTAGCAAAGTCCGAGGCAGAAGACAGCTTTGTCATGAGCTTTTCTAGTGCAACGCTTGACACGAGCAGGGCCCTCGCGACCTGTCTTGTCCTTGATAGCTCTAATGATAAGACAGTTGAATGTTGTATGTTGTTGTCGCTTGTGGAAATCATCAGTTTTGTGAAAATATCATTTGCTTTTAGCCTATTTATTCTGCAAATTTCATCTACCCTGTCAATCAGCACTTTTATTTTTTTTGCTACTGCATCAACCCGGGGCTTTAGAGGCCCTCCTGGTTTGGGCAGCGATGGAATTTTTTGATAATCGCAGCTTTTATCTTCCTCATTATTGTCTAGTACTGATTCAGACTTTACCCACCTTGAATTCATACGGAAAGCTTTTGATATAAAGATAATAGATAGGATGTATCGTAAGATTTTGTAACTGCGGTAACAAGAGCACACAGTAACAGCTTAGCATTTTTTTGAACTTTGACGTAATCTATTTGACCAGCCGCTTTACCTTTTGATTTCATTTTGATATAAGGTATGATGAGCGATGTTAATAGTGATCTTCCAGGTAGCCTAGAGGAGTTTGGTTTGTCAAAATATGAAGCCAGAGCATACCTCACAATGATTGGCAAGGGATCGCTGGCTGTAAGCGAGATAGCTTACTATGCCAACCTCCCGCGAACTAAGGTTTATCAAACAGTCAAAAAATTGGAGAAAAAAAAACTTGCTGTAATGTCTAAGCAAAAACCACTCATATGCAGCGCCATCCCACCCGAGGAGGCTTTTACAGAGATCCTCAATCTACACGATCGCAGAGTAAAGAATATGAGAAGGATTGTCGATTTGTTGCAGAAAATAAGCGACGATAGCCAACGACCAAAGGGTTCTGAAGAAAGGCGATATTTCATTCTAGATGCCCACTCTACATTAGAAAAGATATGTACGCTAATAGCAAACTCGCGATCCTCAGTGGTAGCCACCCTTGATCCCTGGGGCTTGAGACTAATCTCGCAATGCAAATCATCTCTGGTTAAGGCTCTGACAACAGGTGTTAGACTTCGCATGATACTTGGCTCGCAGTGTATAGGCAACGAAAACTCAACTGAACTGCCTGAGGGCATCGAACTCCGTACAGCAGAGATAGTATCAAACCTGATAATTATTGATTCTAGTTATATGGTCTCGATTGACAACAATAATGGAAAAGCAGCGTTCTTTTCCTCGATGGACTCTTTTGCCATGCTGCATGCAAGGAATTTTGAGGAGGCATGGAGGGGTGCAAGTGAAATGAAAACTTTGCTTAACATGCCCCCAGACCTGGCGGCAAAGGCGGTAGAGCTAATTAGGATTGTGGAGAACGGTCTAGCTTCCAGGATGCTGGAAAACGCAATTA
Organism: Nitrososphaera sp.; assembly: GCA_045809625.1. Taxonomy (GTDB): domain Archaea; phylum Thermoproteota; class Nitrososphaeria; order Nitrososphaerales; family Nitrososphaeraceae; genus Nitrososphaera. Next base: position 18,556 of record JBJMEA010000050.1, read on the forward strand.
ACCGGTTGGAAATGTCGACAGAACTTGTTGACATAATTGATGAGAAATATGGTTTAAAAATTTCGAATATGGCTACAAATGAAATGATGGATCTTGTTGACTCTGCACTCAAGATAAGCTGTCTGGGCGGCTTGAAGCACGATAGAAGTAACAATATGGTGAGCCTACAATCAAGGTTAGATAATAAGCAAATTCTGCCTTGGGCTCTTATCTTAGCTTCGTACTTTAAGCTTACCGGTAATGAGCCTCGTATAATGCAAATACAACAACAGGAGAAGGGTAAAAGTACGCAACTAATGCATCTTAGGCTTTCGAAGCCGCTGGTATGATATAGATAATTGTCACGATGTTAATATGATCTCTGCATATGGCTACGATAATTAAGGCTGTTATCATTGGAATAGCCATATCCGTTATTACGGCTACTGCAATAGCTGTTATGGTTTTCTTTTACCCTACAAACGTGAATCACATAGAAGGACAGCAAGCAAAAATGCAAGATATTTCAGGCGGTGAGGCGACGAATCCGGCAGGTAATGGTTATCGCCAGGTAAACGTCACTGCAAACGGCCGAACTCTAATTGCTGATATTTCTGCAACCAACGAACAAATGACCAAAGGATTGGCAATAAAAGACCAACTTGATGAAAATCAGGCTATGTTATTTGTATTTGAAAATGAAGCAGAGCACACATTTTGGATGAAGGATATGAAATTTCCAATAGATATAATTTGGATAAATGCTGACAAGACCGTAATCCATGTAGAACATAACCTTCAGCCCTGCAGCACTGTACTTTTATGTACAACATTCAAGGCTAACGGTAATTCATTATATGTATTAGAGACAGTAGGCGGCTTTACACAAAAGTATGGTATCACTAATGGAACTCATATTGTTTTTGACCTTAATAACTGATGGACCTCGGGGAAGACCAGTTCCATGGAAATGAATAGGCTAATATAAGAATAATAATCCTGTGGGTCTCAGGGTTTGAGACCCTAGTCGATTGCCTTTGGAGATTCTATCGCAGATCTCAGACATTGTCTTAATCCATCAAGGGAGTTTTCCTAAAGGAAAAGTTATCACTAATATTGGCACAGGATCAAAGGTATCAATGTGCATCTAATTGATTAGGCGCAAATTCGGATGGACCGGGATGGATGTTTCAGTAATCGGAATGGGTACTTGGATGCTAGAAAGCAGGAGCAGAGAAGCAGATAGAAGAGCTATAGAAGCACTTCAGCTAGGAATAGACCTCGGCATGAACCATATTGATACTGCTGAAATGTACGGCAGCGGTCTGGTGGAACAGATGGTATCTGAAGCCATTAACGGACGGCGAGAAGACATATTTCTAGTCAGCAAGGTTCTGCCTTCTAATGCATCTTATGAAGGAACTTTAAAAGCATGTGAGCGTAGCCTCAAAAGACTAAAGACTGAGTTCCTTGACCTATATCTGCTACATTGGCCAAGCAACCAACATCCTATTGAGGAGACGATGCGCGCAATGGAAGAGCTAGTTGAAGAAGGGATGATAAAGCATATCGGAGTAAGTAATTTTGACATAGAGGAACTGAAAGAGGCACAAGTCGCACTGAAGAATCAAAGAATAGCTTGCAATCAAGTGCTCTACCACCTAGGAAATCGCGGCGTCGAGCGATATTTGTTACCGTTTTGCAAAGAGAACGGTATAACCATAGTAGGTTATTCCCCATTTGGTCATGGGGATTTTCCGTCACCTGAAAGCAAGAAGGGAAGAATACTGTCGGAAATTGCAAGCAGGTACAACCGGACCCCGCGACAGGTAGCCCTTAACTTTCTGACCCGAAAACCTAATCTTTTTACAATCCCAAAGGCAGGCAACTTGAACCATATAAGGGAAAACAGCGATGGAGGAGGACAGTGGAGGCTCTCTGATGAGGACATATCAGTCATTGAAAGGACATTTCCTCTTCCTAGAGAGGATAAACCTCTCGAAATGATTTGACGAGACAAATAGAGTTTTGGTTCATGACAAACTGGGATTTATCCACTATTTGGCTACCATTTATGATGAAATCACGGTGCTCGTTCTGTTTTCTCCTTAGATTGGCAATAAACGGGTCACATATGCCTATCTAGTAAAATGCCTATTTGACAGGCTTCTTAGACCTACTATGGCTGCTTATCCCAAAGAAGCTTACGACTAGTAAAATTTCGATAATTACCCAATGTAGTCAGTCTATATATTATCTTCTTTTTTGGGTAAATGCATTTTGTAACGCATTTGTATGGCGTATATTCATGGGTTTTAGATTAAGAGTTTTGTAGGAGAATTATGATAATTCTGATCTATGGGACCCGTTATCCTTTTTACCATGTCATAAACATTATCAAATGACAAAATTGGACAACGAGTTGCAATCAGAACTGTTCTATGAACTATTAAAAAACTCATGGTATGAAAGCTCACAAGTTGCATATGTGTTTCGCACCTCTTAGGAGAAAACGTCTACTTGAATGGTGTAGGACAGAATTTGGTACACTTCGGATAAAAAATTGCTTGCCACCGCTAAAGCCTCTACTTCCAACAACGATTAGGTCTGCACGTTTTGCCTCCGCCTCTCTAATGACGACTTCCGGTGGATATCCTTGAGCTAGGGTAATCTCAGCAGAAATTTTGTACTCATTTGCTGATTTTTCAGAAATAATTCTGTAGCAGCTTCGTTCCAGCTTCTTCCAAATTAATTAGTACCTTGTCAATGCCAGAAACATCAGGGTAAAACACGCCTCAACCGATATGTAAAGGTGGAACCACGACATGAATTATGATTAATTTTCCATTAGAAAGCTTGACAAGTTGTGCAGCCATATCGTAAACTTTGTTAGAGCTGTCAGGACCGTCTACCCCAACAACTATCCTTGAAAGAAGCATGAATAGTTAAGTCCCCTCCGTACTCTTTTGCTGACAGCAATTTTAGTGTAATTAGTTTTAGAGACCCTTGTCCACAACCAAATTATCTCTTTTGAACCGTATGGCATTAGCGGTTTTAGGGCTTTTTCATTTATTACTCATAGCATGCTCCTTTTTCTGAAGCGATATCACTTATCAGCCCTATGGGCCCCACTTCCAATTGCATTGAGTCTATCTTTTGAAGGTTTTCCTACCGAATCCCCGGGTCCCTCATCAATACAAACAAGAAATCTTATTCTAAACTCTCTGGCTTCCGATGGCTTAGATACTATAGGTTAACGAAGAGAACATGCCCAGGATTTCTAGTACAAAGAAACATCCTAGAACCATCCGGTTGGATACCATCTTCTCTCATTGGAGCACTATCTTCTCCACAGATCCTCTCTTCCGCTGTCATACATTCTCAGAGCCTCCGCTATTACCGCAATCCTAGTGCATCTTTCAAATCTATTTCGTGATCCTGTTCCTGTGCTATGATTCCCCTTAACGCCTCAGAAAGAGCAAATTCACCAGCTCGCTCTGCCTGACGGATTCTCTCTCTATAGTTTTTAATCGTTTCTTGTTCTGCTCTTAGGTCAATCTCAAGCATCGTCCTTGAATCTTGGGAATACTCGGCCTCTTTGCCTTTTACCGTCGGATCCGCTCCTAGATAGTCGATTTGCTTAGCCACCTCTAAGGCGTGTGCTAGCTCCTGTGATGCATGCACCTTCAACTGCTCTGCGATGTCTTGATACTCAGCGCCTTTCAACGTAGAGCTGAAGACCACATATTGGATAATTGCTTTATACTCTCTTGCCAGATCTTCATTCAGTCCTCTAATTATTTCGTCTTTACTAGTAGATGACGCTCCTTCAGCGTCCGCCGGTTCAGAACTTTTTGACATGAATTTGTATCTATTTCCGTGTTCTTATAGTTATCTTGCTAAAATGATATTTTATTTTGGCTACTTTCGTTGAAGCAGAGAAACCACTAACGGGTATAACGAAATAATTTAGGGATCAGTAATCACGTAGCACCGTTACCATTCGGTAGCTAACAAAATAGCAAGTGAATGAAAACGTAGTACAGCAGCATATGAATAAGGTTGTTTGAGTTACGGCGATTTCTATTGTAGGTTGCGTGCTGTAAAGAAATGCCATTATCTTGCTAACTCGTCTTTTCTCTTTCAAGGGCATCGATTTTGTCCATTAGTTCAGTCTGATTACGCTCCAGTGATTCTATGCGCTCTTTCAGATTCTTAATTATCACACCCAATTGGCTGATTTCCATACTGGGACTGGAGCTGAGTGCGTCTAACTGGTCATATTCTCTACTATCC